>JBKHXL010000039.1:0-86360 GCA_046566045.1 Candidatus Limnocylindria bacterium | reverse complement strand
CCATCGACAACGCCGGCACGCCCGGGATGGGCATCAACGGCGGCCTCACCCCGCGCCTGGGCCCGAAGCCGGAGATCGGCGCGCCGGTCAACGGCTGCAACATCGTGGTCGGCGTGGAGGACGTGGATGAGCTGATGCGCCGCGGCATCGAGCTCGGCGCGACCGAGGCCCTGCCCGCCACCGACTGGCCGGGCATCGGCCGCGGCGGCTACCTGCTCGACCCCGACGGCAACGTCTTCGGCCTGCTGTCCCCGGTGATGCCAAACGAGGCGGACCGATGAGCGGGCCGAGCTTGACCTTGTCGTGCCCGCCCCTGTCGTCGCGGAAGCGATGGATCTGATCGGACGCCGCCAGGGTCCCGCGCGACCGCCGTCCCGTGCACTCGAGGATAAGGCGGTGTTCGGCAGTCCCGACTGGCTGGAGTTCGACCCGATGATCAACGTGCGGCCACAGCAGAACCGGAACCAGATCGCCGGCGACAACGACTATGGCGAGACGGCCGCATCCCTCGATCGGTACTTCCTCCCGTTCGCGGTGGCCGCCCGCCGCGAGGCTGGCTACGCGTAGCTCGTCGTCTAGCGCTGAACGTGGACGTGACGCACGGCCGCTCGGATCTCGCCATGATCCGACGACTCGAGCCGCGATCGAGCCGTCGAAGCGCACGTCGGGCGCGTCCTCCAGGTGGTCGCCGCGCTCGCGCGAGCGTGACAGCCGTCCCGTACACTCGGGGTTGATGCCGACCGCGAGGCTCGGCCCGACCGGCAAGAGGGGACCGTGCAGGCCCAGACCCACCTGAGCGCGGGCGACTTCGCCGCCAAGTGGCGAGGCGTCACGACGACCGAGAAGGCGGGCTCCCAGGAGCACTTCATCGACCTGTGTCGGATGCTCAGCCAGCCGACGCCCCACGACGCCGACCCGACGGGCGAGTCCTACGCCTTCGAGAGGCGGGTGGAGAAGGCCGGCGGAGGGGACGGCTTCGCCGACGTCTGGAAGCGGGACTTCTTCGCCTGGGAGTACAAGGGCAAGTACAAGGACCTCAAGGCCGCCTACCTCCAGCTCCTCAACTACAAGGACGACCTGGGCAACCCGCCGCTGTTGATCGTCAGCGACATCGAGCGGATCGAGATCCGCACCAACTTCACCGGCCTCTCGCCGGCGCTCATCACCATCACCCTGGACGACCTCGCGGCCGACGACCCATCCGACGCGCTGGCGACCCTGCGCGACGTGTTCATCGCGCCGGAGGAGTTCCGCCCGCGCATCGAGCCCAAGCAGATCACGGAGAAGGCGGCCAAGAGCGTCGCCGAGATCGCCCAGAGCCTGCGCGCCCGCGGCCATGACGCCGACGAGGTCGCGCACTTCCTGGACAAGATCCTGTTCTGCCTCTTCGCCGAGGACGCAGGACTCCTGCCCAAGGGCATCTTCAGCCGACTGTCGGCCGCGTCCAAGGGTCGCTCGGACATCTTCACCCAGGGCGTCGGCGACCTGTTCGCCAAGATGAGCGAGCACGGCGGCCTGTTCGGCACCGAAGAGATCCAGTGGTTCAACGGCGGCCTGTTCGACTCCGGGCACGTCCTGCCCCTGACCGGCACGGAGATCAACACCCTCCTTGAGGTCAGCAAGCTCAACTGGGCCAAGATCGAGCCGGCGATCTTCGGCACCCTCTTCGAGCGCGGCCTGGACCCGGAGCAGCGCGCCCAGCTCGGGGCGCACTACACGAGCCGAGAGGACATCTGGAAGCTCGTCGAGCCCGTCATCGTGCGCCCGCTCCGACGCGAGTACATGGAGATGCAGACACGCGTCGCGGAGCTCCTGCTGAGCGGCCGGAAGGTCACCAAGGCGACGCCGCGCGACCAGGACCCCAACGCCGTGTTCGAGGCCTTCCTCGATCGACTCCGCCGGGTCCGCGTCCTGGATCCCGCCTGCGGCTCCGGCAACTTCCTGATCATCTCGCTGTGGGCGCTCAAGGACCTGGAATTCGAGGCCATCAAGTGGGGCTCCTGGGTCCTCCAGCGCCCGATGCAGCTGCCCCAGATCGGCCCGGAGGCCGTGCTGGGCATCGAGCTCAACGCCTACGCCGCCGAGCTCGCCCGGGTGACCATCTCGATCGGCGAGATCCAGTGGATGATCCGCCACGGCCTGGGCTACCGCCAGAACCCGATCCTCCAGGCGCTCGACCACATCGAGAACCGCGACGCCCTCCTGGACCTCTCCGACCCAACGAAACCCCGCGAGGCGGAGTGGCCGGCGGCCGAATTCATCGTCGGCAACCCGCCGTTTCTGGGTGGCAAGCTGCTCCGACGTGTCCTCGGCGACGACTACGTCGACACGTTGTTCGAGGTCTTCGACCGCCGCGTTCCGCGGGAAGCGGACCTGGTCGCGTACTGGCACGAGCGGACTCGGGCGCAGATCCAAGCCGGCCTCACACGACGCGGCGGACTACTGGCGACACAGGGCATTCGCGGTGGCGCCAACCGTCGAGTACTACAGCGCATCAAGGACACTGGTGACATCTTCTTTGCCCGCTCAGACGACCCGTGGGTTCTTTCCGGAGCTAACGTCCACATCAGCTTCGTCGCCCAGGACGACGGCACGGAAGCAGACCGCGAACTCGACGGCCAGCGATCGGCGACGATCAACGCCAACCTCACGACCGGACTCGACCTCTCGCAGGTCCAGCGACTGAGGGAGAACCTCGGCATTTCATTCATGGGCGACACGAAGGGCGGAGCGTTCGATATTGACGCTGAGACCGCTGCGCGGCTGCTGTCGCAGCCGAACCCGGACGGGCGTTCAAACGCAGATGTGATTCGTCCCTGGGTGAACGGCGCGGACATCACCGGCCGATCCCGTGGCATGTGGATCATCGACTTCGGCGTAGACATGGCCCTTGAACAAGCGGCCCTCTACGAAGCACCATTCGAGTACGTGAGAATTCATGTCTGGCCAGGCCGGGCGAAGAACCGCCGCGAGGCCTATGCCAACAGATGGTGGCTCCATGTGGAGCCTCGGTCTGGGCTCCGTGCCGCGATGGCCAATCTCACACGCCAGATCGCGACCCCACGCGTCACGAAGCATCGTCTCTTCGCCTGGGTCGATGCACGGACTCTCGTCGACAGTGCCGCGATCGTCATCACGAAGGACGACGACTACACGTTCGGAGTCCTGCACTCTAGGGTCCACGAGTTGTGGGCGCGTTCCCAGGGAACGCAGCTTCGCGAGGTCGAGTCTGGCTTCCGCTATACCCCGACCACATGCTTCGAAACCTTCCCGTTTCCCAATCCGACGCCCGAGCAGCGCGAGAGAGTAGGGGAGGCCGCCCGCCGCCTCGTCGAGCTCCGCGACGGCTGGCTCAACCCACCTGGCCTCGACCCCGCCGACCTCGCGAAGCGCACCCTCACCAACCTCTACAACCAGCGCCCCACCTGGCTCGCCAACGCCCACGCCGACCTCGACGCCGCCGTGTTCGGGGCCTACGGTTGGCCTGCCGATACCGCGGACACCGAAATCTTGGAGCGTCTCCTCGCCCTCAATCTCGACCGCGCTGCCCGCAGTTGATCACCAGGCAAGAGACGCATGAGAGCATCCAGTCCCGCTGCATTCGATCCGCGCGAGGACATCGTGATCGTTCGCGAGCAGATCTCGGTCGAGGAGCTGGCCAGACTCACGCAGCGCATGGACGGCGAGCTCGTCAAGGCCGTCGTCGACGTGCATCGCGAGATCATGGCGGTTGGGGCTCGCTTCCACGCGGAGCTGGAGGCGGCACTCATCGACGACGGCTCGCAGCAGACGGATGTCTGGGGGATCAATCTGTATCCTGCGCGGTACGACCGCCCCGAGTGGCTGGAGTTCGACTCCGTGATCAACCTCAGACCGAGACACGGCAACCGGACACGCTCGGTCGACGACCCGCGGGCACGAGACGAGATCGCCTCGATCGTCGACAGGCTCGTGATGCCATGACCGTCCGATGGATGCACCAGGGACTCGAAGACGGGGCCTGGGAGCGGATGACGCCGCTCGAGCAGATGGGCAACCTCGGCACGGAGGTCGGGCGCGCCGCACGCGCAAAGGAAGCCGGCGATACGACGCGCGGCCAGGGCGCCTTTGATCGAGCGCTCGAACTATTCGAACTCACTATCGTGGACGAGCGCTGGCGCGGCCCCCGCCGTCGCGAGCTGTGCCTGATGCGCGAGCTATTCATCGATTTCATCGTCGGCGACAACGAGTACGGCGAGTCCGCCGCGTCGCTCGACCGCTACTTCTTGCCATTCGCGATCGCGGCACGACTCGAGTACGAAGCCAGATCCGCGAGCTAGCGACGGGGTTTCGCACAGGTGCTTGACAACACGACGGGGTCAGCCTAGGGTCCGTACATTATCCGTACATGATGGAGCGTCGATGACCCTCGCCCGCAAGGCCCCTCGCAAGGACGATCGCCTTGAACTCCGACTCGAGCCTGAACGGCGTCGACTGCTCGACGAGGCGGCCGCTGCGAGTTCGATGAGCACGAGCGCGTTCGTCCTCAGCCACGCTACGAATGCTGCACAGGATGTCCTCGCCGATCGAACGTCGTTCGTTCTGCCCGGGGATCGCTGGGATGCCTTTGTCGAACTGCTCGATCGCGACGCACGTCCGCAGCCCGAGCTCGCCGCCTTCCTGGCCCGCCAGAACATCTTTGAGGAGTGAGGGACTACGCCCGACCCGAGTTGCTCGCTTCGGACCACGACACCGATGCATTCGACTGTGGATCGGAGGCGCAGACCGAGTGGCTCCGACGCCACGGGCTCCAGGCGACACGGTCGGACACGTCGAAGGTCTACGTCGTCACTCGACCCAGCAGCCGGGCAGTGGTCGGGTACTACGCGATCACCGCAGGCTCGGTCCATGTTGATCATGCAGCGGCCCGGATCTCAAAGGGCGTCGGCCGCTATCCCGTTCCGGTCGTGGTGCTGACTCGCCTCGGTGTCGACGTAACGGAGCAGGGAAGGGGCCTTGGATCCGCGCTGCTTGCTGATGCCTTCCTCCAGGTCGCGTCGGTCGCCGATCGGATCGGCGTTCGGGCCCTTCTGATCCATGCCGAGACATCGGCAGCGGCGACGTTCTACCGTCGCGCCAGTCCATCGATCGTGGAGTCGCCGACGGACCCATTGCACCTGATGCTCTTGATGAAGGACCTCCGAACTGCCATCCGGGAAGCGGCCGGTGAGCCCGCACGTGGACCCTCTGTTTGAGACGAAGGGCGGCGACCCGCGCCGTGTTCTCGCCGGCTTCCGACCAGCAGCTCGCCGATTCTCTTCGCGAGATGAACCGTCTCGCTCGGTATGGCCCGATCGTAGCGGCAATAGCCGTGTTCCCGTGGCGACAGACATAACTCGCCTTATCGGAAGCGACAATGGGCGCGTCTTCAGCCCAGCACACTCGGATCGATGACCTCGACGAGGTGTCCCGCCACTCGCATGAGGCGCGCATCCGTCGTCAGTAACCCACACCCGAGTCGTTGCGCCAGGACGACGTACTCGGCGTCATAGCTCTTTGCCCAGCCGACGGAGCGAGCCAGTTCCAGGGCAGCCCGACGATGTGCCGCCTCGGAGCCGACGATCATGATCGGCATGGCCTCGAGGCGGTCGAAGGCGTCCGGCACCGCTGCGGCCGGGATGCCGGCACGGAACGCCGCCGTGGCAAGCGAGGAGGTTCGCTCGGACAGGATCACTGCCGGCGCCACCAGGTCGTAGTCGAGCAGCGCCGGCGTGGGCTCGGCCGCCAGTGCCACGTGCAAGGCCGCGCTGGCATCGATCACGAGCTGGCGGCGGCTCAATGCTCGGACCGCTGCTCTCGAACGATCTCGGACCACTCGGGCATCGGCCCGCCCCAGAAGGCGGCCCGCCAGTGCTCCGGCATGGGCGTCGACACGGACGCTCCCTGGATGGCGGTCGCCAGGTCAGCCTCTTCCAGCACGTGCTGGGTACCGACCTTCCGGGCGCGCAGCCTACCCTCCCGGATCCAGCGACGGATCGTCTCGGGGTTCCGGCCGGTACGGCGTGCGGCCTCAGGAACGGTCAACATCGTTGTCGCATACTACAACACCGTCGCGGTCCGACAAGGTCGGATGCCTGCCCTGCCCCTAGCCGCGGTCCTCGCTGACGCGCTCGACGGCGCCCGCGTCGGACGGGACCAGGCGGCCTCAGGGCGGGCAGGCCAGGGCGAGGTAGATCGGCAGGTCGAGCCCGACGTGGACGGCGGTCGGCAGCAGCAGCGAGCGCGTGCGCAGGGCCACGATACCGGCCAACAGACCGCCCACGCCCATGGCCAGCATCAAGGGCACCGCGCCCCCGAGCACGTCGGCGCCGCTGTGGGCCAGTCCGAACACGACCGCCTGGCCCACGACCGCCGGGCCCGCACCGACCACGCGGGCCGACCAGCCGAGCAGGGCGCCCCGGTAGGCCACCTCCTCCGCCACGCCATTGCTGAGGGCGAACACGAGCGCGGGCAGCAGCGCGGCGGGCACCAGCCGGTACGACACGTCTCCGAAGAAGGGCGCGGCGAGGACCGGGCCGACGACGATGGCCACCGGCCCCGCCACGACGAAGCCGAGCACGGCAAGGCGCGTCCAGCGTCGGGCCGGCAGGCGAAGCAGGATCGACGCGGCCGAGGCCCGCAGGACCATGGCCAGCACCCCGACCGTCGCGAGCACGAGCACGGCCTCCATCGCTCGCAGCGAGGCGACCGGGTTGGCCGGATCGGTGCAGGACGCGGGGTCGACGGCCAGCCAGTGGCGGGTCAGAGCACCCCACGCCAGGGCGAGCGCGACCGGGACCGCCCCGGCCCAGGCCCAGGCGACCGGTGCCGAGCGCCGGATCGCGATGGCCGCCCCCACCGCCAGCAGCGGGAGGACGACCGGTCGGGCGCCGTCGACCACGGCCGCCACGACGAGCAGGCCGAGCGGCACGAGCGCGCGCACCAGGTCCGCGCCGTCGCGCGGCAGCAACCGGCGTGTGGTCATGATGGGTCCCCCACCCCGCTCAGACGTTGCTGCCGGTGACGATCATGACGACCGGACCGTCTGGTGCGCTCGCGCCCGCTGCGACGAGGCCGGCCCACGCGGCGGCCGCCGCGCCCTCGACGGTGATCCCGAGTTCATCGGTCAGCACGGCCTGGGCCGTGCGCAGGGCGTCCTCCCCCACCGTGCGCATCTCGTCCACCCGGCCGGCCATCAGCGCCACTGCGCGCGGGATGGCCACGCGCGAGGCGATGCCGTCCGCGTAGGTGGCCGCCGACGGCGTATCGATCGGCCGACCGGCCCGCCATGAACGGGTCATCGCGTCGGCGAGCTCGGCCTGCACGCCGACGATCCGGCAGGCGGGTGCGGTTTCGCGCAGCCACGATCCCACGCCGTTGAGCAGCGCGCCGTTGCCGACCGGCACGAGGATCGTGCTCGGCGCCGGGAGCGTCCCGGCGTCGACGCCGTCGGTCAGCTCCACGGCGAGGGTCGCGGCGCCGGTCGAGATCCGCGGGTCGTCGCCGTCCACCAGCAGCTCGGCGTCGTGCTCGGCCGCGTATGCCTCGGAGGCGCCGCGGGCGTCGTCGAAGTCGTCCCCCACCTCGACGACCGTGGCGCCCAGGGCGCGCATGCGGGCCACCTTGCCGGCGTTCGCCCGGGTCGAGCAGAAGACGACGGCCGGCACGCCGAGGGCGCGGGCGGCGAAGGCCACGCCCTGCCCGAAGTTGCCGGCCGACACGCACACGACCGGGCGGTCCGGGCCGACGCTCCCCTCCCCCGCCAGGGCCGACACGGCGACCCACGTCCCGCGGCCCTTGAACGAGCGGATCGGATTGGCCGTCTCGATCTTGACCACGACCGGGACGCCGAGCCGGGCGGACAGGCCCTCGTGGACGTACTGCGGCGAGTCCCGGAAGGCCGGATGGATGGACCCGTGGGCGACCCGGATGGCATCGGGCTCGAGTTCCGGGATGCGGATGCGGTCGGTGACGGTCATCGGGCGATGATGCCACGCCCTCAGGGCGCGAGATGGGGCAGCATCGGCTCGAGATATGGCGCCAGGGCGCGGGCGAATGGCGTCGTCATGTGGTGCTCGTCGCGATAGACGAGCAGCCGCCCGATGATCGACGGGCACGGGTCGCTCGGGCACAGCCAGCCGGTCGGGTCGATGTAGGTGGCGCCCTCGGCCTGGGCCACGCCTCGCTCGGTCGCCTGGCGCCCCTCGTCCACCGCCTCGTCGAACGGGGTCGCGCAGGCGGCGGCATCGTCGAGGTGATCCGACAGGCAGACCGGCGGGTCGCCACGGGGATCCGGCGTGTCGCCGATGACGACGACCTCCGCGCCGGTCGCCGCGACCTCGGCGATCGTCGCCCGGAGGCCGGCGCCCCAAAGGTCCTCGCGCTCGGTCGAGCGGACGGCCTCGCCGTCCAGCAGGAAGCGCGTGGAGCGCGCGTTCGAGATCACCACGAGGTCCGCATCCTCGAGGTCGATCCGTTCCAGGGTCTGGTCCAGCCAGAGAGGACACTCGTCGTAGGCGCGCTTGAGGGTGACGTTCCAGATGCTGGTCGCGGCATCGATCGACGGGCAGCCCGACTTGGTCAGCGACACGAGCCGCCAGCGACGCTCGAGGGCCAGACGCTCGAGCGTCGGGAACCAGTGGGCCGCATGCGAGTCGCCGATGAGGACCACGGTCGTGTCCGACGCGGGTTCACCGTACACGCACGAGTCGATCCTGGTGATGGGCGGCCGGTCCGACGCACTGGCGTGGCAGCCGTCGTCGTAGACCACGGGCAGGTCGTCGCGCACCGCACCGAGGGCCGGCACGAGGTCATCGGGTACGGGTCCGGGCGACGTCGTCGGACGGTCCGTGGATGCGCCCCCGTCGTTCGACGGGCTGCGGTCCCATCCGCCCGAGGGCAGCTCCAGGACGACGTCCGCGCTGGTGGCAGCGCTGGCGGGCGGTGCGACGACGGCGCCGATCCCGAGCGCCCCGACGGCCGCGGCGACGCTCAGCGCGCCGGCGGCGGCCAGCATCCGGGACGACGCCAGGCGTGCCGGCGCCCCGTGTCGGATGGGGTCCTCGACCCAGCGCCGGCTGGCCGCGGCAAGCCCGAAGGTCAGGACGACCAGGCCGAGCCGCACGACGCCGGGCAGCGGGGCCCCGATCGCCGCCGCCGGCAGGACCAGCAGGGGCCAGTGCCACAGGTACAGCGAGTACGAGATGCCGCCGATCCAGCGCAGCGGCCCCAGGCCGAGCCAGCGCGAGAGGCGGCCCTGGGTCGGGCGGGTGCCGCCGGCGACGATCAGCCCGGCGCCGAGGACCGGCAGGATGGCCGCCGTGCCGGGGAACGGCGTGCCGAGGTCGTACGTGACGGCCGCGACGCCGACGGCGACGAGGCCCGCCGCGACGAGCGCCTCGGCCATGGCCGCGGGGGCGCGCGCCAGGTGGCCGGCGGCCAGCGCCAGCCCGGCCCCGAGCGCCAGCTCCCAGGCCCGCGTCGGCAGCAGGAAGAAGGCCAGCGGCGAGTCCGTCGGGGTCAGGACGACGGACAGGGCGAGCGAGCCGATGCCGACCGCCAGGATGACCGCGGCGATCCGGCGGCGATCGACCGATCGGCCCGCGGCGAGGAGCAGCAGGGCCGGCCAGACGAGGTAGAACTGCTCCTCGACCCCGAGCGACCAGAAATGCAGCAGTGGCGATGGGGCCGCCTCGGCCTGCAGGTAGTCGGTGGCCTGCATCGCGTAGCGGATGTTGCCGACGTACAGCGCGGAGGCGGCCCCGTCGAGGGCCACGTCGCCCACCCGCAGCGGGGGCAGGACGACCGCGGAGGCAAGGACCGTGGCGGCGATGACGACCAGCGCGGCGGGCAGCAGCCGTCGGGCGCGCCGGGCGTAGAACGCCGGCAGCGACAGCGTCCCGGTCCGCTGCAGCTCGCGCAGGATGAGCCCCGTGATCAGGAAGCCCGAGACGACGAAGAAGACGTCGACCCCGATGTAGCCGCCGGGGATGCCCGGGATCCTGGCGTGGTAGGCCAGCACGGCCAGCACGGCGATCGCGCGCAGGCCTTCGATGTCGGCACGGAACGAGCCCGCGGTGGACGGCGGCGTCGGGTGGGGGCTCACGGCTGGAGATGGTAGCCGGGCCATGCGGGATGCGTCGCGGGCGGCCGTTCCGGCCGGGGACAGCAAAACGCCCGAAGGAACCCCGGTCACTAGATGGTCCCGCCAATGTAAACACCGGCAAGATCACTAGATGTCCGACGCCCCTTCAGGCAAGACCTACTGTACGGTGCGCCCCTGGGACGCCACAAGTGGGTTATCCACGAGTTTCGTTGCGCCGCCCTTGCGAATCGAGGGGTTGTCCACAGCCTGTCCACGAAGATCGGGTCCACCCTGACCCGATCAGGCGCCTGGATCGTCCTCGAGCCGCCATCGGGTCGGGTCGGCCAGGGCCGGGATGCCGTCGGCGTCGGCCGCGGTCACATCCAGCGCGACGGTCCCGCGCTCGATGGTCAGCGTCGCCGGATCGAGGACGACGGCCTCGACGCCGGCACCGACGTCCTGCCGGTTGCCGCCGCCGGCCCAGGCCAGCGCGGCGGTGGTGACGACCGATCCCTCGACCTGCACCGCCCCGCCGGGGGCCGCCAGCCCGCGCACGTGCTCGACGCCGCCGTCGGTGCGCACGACGTTCCCGTGGAGGGTGCCGTCGGGCTCGGGATGGAGCGTCGCGAGGCCCGCCGCCGATGCGAGCTCGAGATGCGTGAAGCGGCGATCCGGACCGGTCTCGTAGAGCAGGCTCAGGACCACGTCGCCGTCGAGGACGACGACTTCGCGCCAGCGCCGGCCGCGACGGCCGTCGGCGATCGTCCAGGTCACCGTCGCCCCGTCGGCGCGCCGGCCGCTGCCCGCCAGCCGGACCCGGTCCGCGCTCACGCCGGGGTCGGGGCCTCCGCCTCGATGGCCTCGGCCCAGCGGGCGGCCGCCGCCTCGAGCTCGCCGGCGAGGGCCGGGGCGACCCGGCCGGTCACGCGGACGTCGCGCTCGCCGTAGTCCACCTCGACCGTGCCGCGCTCGCGCACGCGGGCGAGCAGCTCGCCCGCGGCGTACGGCACGTGGGCGTCCACGTCCACCCACAGCGAGGCCAGCACGGCCGCCACCTCGGCGCGCAGCGTGTCGAGGCCGAAGCCGGTCAGCGCCGAGACGAGCACGGCACCGCCGATGGCCGGCGCCGGCGCGGCCGCGTCGTGGGCCGCGCGCTCCAGCAGGTCGGCCTTGTTGAGCGCCACGACCCGCGGCTTCTCCCCCGCCCCGAGCTCGTCGAGGACGGTCTGCACCGTCGCCCGGTGCTCCTCGCGATGCGGATCGGCCGCGTCCACGACCTCGATGAGCACGTCGGCGCGGTTGACCTCCTCGAGCGTCGCCCGGAAGGCGTCCACGAGCTGGTGCGGCAGCTTGTGGATGAAGCCGACCGTGTCGGTCACGATGGCCGTCTGGCCGTCGCCGAGCTTGACCTGGCGCGAGGTGGGATCGAGCGTGGCGAACAGGCGGTCCTCGGCACGCGCCACCTCGGAGCCGACGAGGCTGTTGAGCAGGGTGGACTTGCCGGCATTCGTGTAGCCGACGATGCCCACCGTCGGCCACAGCCGGCGGTCGCGGCCTCGGGCGGCCGTGGACCGCTGCTGACGGACCTGCTCGACGCGTTCCTTCATCTTGCTGATGCGCGTCCGGATGAGCCGCCGGTCCGTCTCCAGCTGGCTCTCACCCGGCCCCCGCGTCCCGATCCCGCCGCCGGTCCGCGACAGGTGGGTCCACAGGCGGGTCAGCCGCGGCAGCTGGTACTCGAGCTGGGCCAGCTCGACCTGGAGCCGGCCCTCGTGGGTCTGGGCGTGGAGCGCGAAGATGTCGAGGATCAGCCGGCTGCGGTCGATGACCTTGACCTCGAGCAGGCTCTCGAGCGAGCGCTGCTGCGACGGCGACAGCTCGTCGTCGGCGATCAGGACGTCGAACCCGGTCTCGCGCTTCGCCGCCGCGAGCTCCTCCGCCTTGCCCTTGCCGACGTACCAGTTGGGGTCGACGTGGCGGCGGTTCTGCCACTCGGCGCCGACGACCTCGACGCCCGCGGTGTCGGCCAGACTGGCCAGCTCGGCGAGGGACTCCTGAGCCGTCCAGCCGTCGCCCTCGCCCGTGTCCACGGCGACGAGGAAGACCTTCTCGACGGGTGTCTCGAGGTCGATGGTGCGGTCGGGCTTCGGCATCGCCCGATGATAGTGGGCATCGCTCAGTCGAGGGCTGGTCGCACCAGCGCCAGCGCATCGTCGACGGGAAGCTCGTCGGTCGCGTCCAGCCACGTGACCCCGGGCTCGGAGCGATACCACGTCCGCTGGCGCTTCGCGAACGCGACGTTGCGGCCGGCATCGAGCTCGATGGCGGCCTCCAGCGTGGACCGGCCGTCGAGCACGCTCCACGCCTCCCGATAGCCGATCGCGCTGAACGCCGGCAGGCCCGGATCGAACCGCTCGCGCAGGCCGCGGGCCTCCTCGAGCAGGCCGGACCCGAACTGGGCACGCGCGCGGCGATGGATCCGCCGCGCGTGCTCGACCGCCTCGACGGCCAGGCCCAGCCACACGACCGGACCGCCGTACCCGCGCGGCTGCGGGCGCGGCCCGTCGCCGACCAGCGTGGCGATCTCCAGGGCCCGCACCACCCGTCGCGGGTTGGCCAGGTCGGTGGCGCCGGCCAGGACCGGGGCCTCCCGGCGCAACCGATCCACCAGCGGCCCCGGGCCGTCGCGCAGCAGGGAGGCCTCGAGCGTCGCGCGCAGGTCCGGGTCGCTGGGCAGCTCTTCCGTCGCGATCCCGCGCGCGACCACCCGCTGGTACAGGCCGGTGCCGCCGACGAGCAGCGCGACGCCGCCGCCCGCGGCCAGGGCGTCCAGGACGCCCGCCGCATGCCGCGCGAAGTCGGCCACGCTGAACGGTCGGTCGGGATCGACCAGGTCGAGACCGTGGTGCCGGACCCGGGCGCGCTCGGCGTCCCCCACCTTGGCCGTCCCGATGTCGAGTCCCCGGTAGACCTGGCGCGAATCGGCGCTGATGATCTCGGCCGGCCGCCCGGTCGCAGCGATCGCCTCGGCGAGCCGGATGCCGAGCGCGGTCTTGCCGGTCGCGGTCGAACCGGCGACCACGATGAGCGGCGGCTGGCGCGTGGAGCCGACCATGCCCGCCATGGTGCGGCATGGCGTCGCCGACGTGCGCGCCCACATCGTGGCTCGGTACCATGGTGTGGTCCACGCACCGGACGAACAGGAGCCCGACCGTGACGACCGGGGATCCCGCGCGCCGAGGGCGCGCTGCCCGCCAGGCCGCTCGACTCGCCCAGTCGATGGAGCACCTCCCCTACCTCACCCGCCGCCTCGCGCCGGTCGAGGTCGTGTCGACCGAGGGGCTCGAGCAGATCGAGCACAACGCGGACACGCTGCTCGAGCGGGTCGGCATCGAGATCGTCAACTACCCGGAGGCGGTCGACATCTACCGCGGCGCCGGGGCCGAGGTGGACGGTCAGCGGGTCCGCTTCCCGCGCGGCCTGTGCCGGTCGCTCGTCACGGCCAGCGCGCCGCGCGTATTCACCCAGCGCGCGCGCAACCCGGAGCGCAGCGTGGTCATCGGGGATCCGCACATGGTCCTCGTGCCGACCTACGGCTCGCCGTTCGTCCACGACCTCGACGGTGGCCGGCGCTACGCCACGATCGAGGACTTCCGCAACTTCGTGAAGCTGACCTACGAGTCGACCGTGCTCCACCACGGCGGCGGCACGCTGTGTGAGCCGGTGGACCTGCCGGTCAACAAGCGCCACCTGGAGATGGTCTACAGCCACATCCGCTACAGCGACAAGGCGTTCATGGGCTCGGTGACCCATCCGTCGCGGGCGGCGGATTCGGTCGAGATGGCGCGCATCGTGTTCGGCGCCGAGACCCTCGAGCGCGAGCACGTGATCATGGGTCTGGCCAACGCGAACTCCCCGATGTCGTGGGACTTCAACATGCTCGGCTCGGCCAGGGCCTACGCCGAGGCCAACCAGATCATGCTCATCACCCCGTTCATCCTGGGCGGTGCGATGGCCCCGGTGACCGTCGCGGCGCAGGCCACCCAGACGTTGGCCGAGGCGCTGGCCGGCATGGCCTTCTGCCAGATCGTGCGGCCCGGGGCGCCGGTCATCTTCGGCTCGTTCGCCTCGTCGATGTCGATGCAGACCGGGGCGCCGACGTTCGGGACGCCCGAACCCCAGCTCGTCCTGTTCGTGCTGGCCTCCCTGGCCCGCCGGCTGGGCGTACCCTTCCGCAGCGGCGGCAACTTCACGGCCTCCAAGGTGCCCGACTACCAGGCCGCCTACGAGAGCGCCGTGAGCTTCATGGCCACGATGCAGGCGGGCGTGAACTTCAACCTGCACACGGCGGGCTGGCTCGAGGGCGGCCTGGCCATCGGCTACGAGAAGTTCGTGCTCGACGAGGACCAGGCCTCGATGGCCGGGGCGTACCTGGCCGGCGTGGACACCACCGCCAACGGGTATGCGCTCGAGGCCATGCTCGAGGGCGGCCCGGGCCAGCACTTCCTCGGCTCGCCGCACACGCTGGCCAACTTCGAGACCGCGTTCTGGCGATCGGAGCTGGCGAACAACGACAGCTTCGAGCAGTGGCAGCTGGACGGCGGCCTGGACGCCGCGCAGCGGGCCAATCGACGCTGGAAGGCGCGCCTGGCGGCGTACGAACCGCCGCCCCTCGACGCGGGGATCCACGAGGCCCTCGTCGACTGGATCGAGCGGCGGCGCGCCAGCTTCCCCGATTCCGACGTCTGAGCCGCGTCGATGGTCATCATCCAGTCGCTCGAGCGCGCGTTCGCCATCCTGCGGGCCCTCGCCATCCGGCCGGCGCGGATCTCCGACCTGGCCACCCTCGTCGGTCTGCCCAAGTCGACCGTGGCGCGGATGCTGGTCACGCTCGAGCTGGTCGGCGCGGTCGAGCGCGACGGGGACAGCCAGGCCTACCGGATCGGCGAGGGCCTGGCCCAGCTCGCCGCCCCGACCGACTTCACGACGGCCCTGGTGGTGGCCATCAAGCCGCACCTCGCCCATCTGTCGGCGGCGATCGGCGAGGCCGCGGGATTCTCCGTGCCGGAGGGGTACGCCATCCACTACCTGGTGCAGGTGGACAGCCCGCGCCCCGTGCAGGTCCGCGACTACTCGGGTACGTCGGCGCCGATGCACGTCTCGCCCGCCGGCCTGTGCGTGATGGCCGAGTGGCCGGAGGCCGAGCTGGCCCGCTACCTGGTCCGGCCGCTCGAGCGCAACACCCCGGCCAGCGTGACCGATCCGGACCGCATCCGGGTACGCCTCGAGCGGATCCGGCGCGACGGCTACGCCTGGATCCACGAGGAGTTCGCCGAGGGCCTGAGCTCGGTCGCGGCGCCCGTCCACGACGGGCACGGCCGGCTGGTCGGCACGATCACCGTCCACGGGCCGACGTATCGCTTCCCGCCGCCGCGCGAGGCCGAGCGGATCGGGAACGCGGTGCGGAGCGCCGCGGCACGCTTCTCGGCCGCGCGCCTGGCGGGCTGAGACGGTCCGGGCGGGTCAGGCCGGTGGCGGGTCCTCGCTGGCGCCGCGATGGGCGCCCGCGACGACCGAGGTCAGCACGGCGCCCGAGACGGCGTCACGGGCCTGCAGCGCACGCAGCTCGTCGATCGGGATGTGGCACTTCATCATGTGCCCCGGCTCGACTTCGATGAGGGGCGGCTCGGTCACCTCGCACAGGCCCTCGATGAAGCGGTGGCAGCGGGTGTGGAAGACGCAGCCCGACGGCGGATCGGCCGGGCTCGGGATGTCGCCCTCGAGCCGGATGCGCGTGCGCTCCTCGCCGTCCACGCTGGGCACGGCCGACAGGAGCGCCTCGGTGTACGGATGGTTCGGGCCGGCGAAGACGGTCTCCGAGTCACCGACCTCCATGATCCGGCCGAGGTACATGACGGCGATCCGGTCGGCGAGATAGCGGATGACGCCCATGTCGTGACTGATCAGCAGGTAGCTCGTCCTGCTCTCGCTCTGGAGGTCGGACAGGACGTTGAGGATGGCGGCCTGGACCGACACGTCGAGGGCGCTCGTCGGCTCGTCGGCGACGACGATGCGCGGATCGCCGGCGAAGGCGCGGGCGATCGCCACGCGCTGCTTGAGCCCGCCCGACAGCTGGCGCGGCTTGAGGTCCAGGTGCCGCTGGGTCAGGCGCAGGTCCTCGGCCAGGCGGTCCACCCGCTCGTCCGCGGCGCGACCCGACAGGCCGGTCAACTTGCGAACGGAGCGGGACAGGATGCTGCGCACGCTCCAGCCGCGGTTGAGCGCCGAATCCGGGTTCTGGAAGACCATCTGGATCGAGCGCTTGTCCTCGGTCGGCCGGTCCGACGCGCGCGATCCGAGCTGGTGCCGATCGAGCTCGATCGTGCCGCCCTCGTCGGGGCTCTCGATGCCGAGGATCGTCCTGGCCAGGGTGGACTTGCCCGATCCGCTCTCGCCGACCAGGCCGAGGGTCTCGCCGTCGCGCAGATCCAGCTCGACGCCGACCAGGGCCGGGACGTCGTGGCCGCTCTGGTGGAACGTCTTGGACACGTTGGTGAGGGTCAGGTTCGTGTCGCCGGTCGCGTTCTGCTGGCCACCCCCGGAGATGCGGTCCAGCAGCTCGCCGATCCGCTCGCGATGGTGGCAGCGGGTCCACTGGCCGTCCCCCACCTCGACGACCGGCGGCACGACCGTCCGGCACAGCTCGTCGGCCAGCGGGCAGCGATCGACGAACACGCACGTCGGGAGCGGCGTCCCGATCTGGGGCAGCGTGCCCGGGATGGTCGCCAGCGCGCGCTCGGACTTGCGCACGCCGCGCCGCGGGAGCGACTGGAGCAGACCCACGGTGTACGGATGCTGGGGTGCATCGAAGACGCGGGTCGCGTCGCCCTCCTCGACGATCTTGCCCGCGTACATGACCCCGACCCGCTCGCACATCGTGCGCACGACGCCGAGGTTGTGGGCGATCAGCAGGACCGCCGCATTCATCTCGGCCTGGAGCTCCCGGACGAGGTCGAGGATGGTCGCCTCGACGGTCGCGTCGAGGCCGGTGGTCGGCTCGTCGAGGACCAGCAGCTGCGGGTCGGAGGCGAGGGCCATGGCGATGACCACGCGCTGCTGCATGCCGCCCGACAGCTGGTACGGATAGCGGTCGAAGACGCGCGACGGATCGGCGATCTGGACCCGCCGGAAGGCCGCCAGTGCGCTCTCGCGGGCCTCCTCGCGTCCCTGGCCGAGGATGGTGAAGGCCTCGACCACCTGCGGCCCGATCTTGGTCGTCGGGTTCAGGGCGCCGCCCGGATCCTGGTAGACCATCGACGCGTGGTGCATCCGGAAGCGGCGGACCTGGTCGGCCGACATCGCGGTGATGTCCTCGCCCGCGACGAGGATCCGCCCGCCGGTGATGCGCGCGTTGCGCGGCAGGTAGCGCACGGCGGCGTACGCCGTGGTGGACTTGCCGCAGCCCGACTCCCCGACGAGGCCGTACGACTGTCCGGGCCGGATCTCGAACGTGACGCCGCGCAGGACCGGGCGCGGGATGCCGCGCACGATGTAGGCCAGCGACAGGTCCTCGGCCTTGAGCGCGGCCGGGGCGGCGGCCGGGGCGGGACCGGCGCCGGGGACGAGCGTGGCGGTCATTCGCTGGTCACGGACTGGAGGGCATCGGCGATGAGGTTGATGGCGATCACGGTGGTGGCGATGGCGAGCGCCGGGAAGAGCGTCGGCCACCACACGCCGCCGATCATGTTGCTGTACTCCTCGCTCACGCTCAGGCCCCAGTCGGGCGAGGGCGGCTGGATGCCGACGCCGAGGAACGACAGCGTGGCCACGGTGAAGATGGCGTAGCCGAAGCGCACGGTCATCTCGACGACGATCGGCGGCAGGATGTTCGGGAAGATCTCGCGCAGCATGATGAACGGCCCCGATTCGCCGCGCAGCCTGGCTGCGGTCACGTAGTCGAGCTGGCGCTCGGCCTGGACCGCCGAGCGGACCGTCCGGGCGACGATCGGCGTGAACAGGATGCCGACGACGAGGACGACGACGAGGGTCGACGAGCCGAGCACGACCAGCGTCAGCAGGGCGATGAGGATGACCGGCAGCGACAGGAACGCCTCGACGATCCGGCTGATGACGTCGTCCACGATCCCGCGGTAGAAGCCCATGATCAGCCCCAGGATGGTCCCGGCGACCACGCCCAGCATGGCGGCCAGGGGGGCCACGATGAAGACGTCCCGCGCCCCGACCACCACCCGCGAGAAGACGTCGCGACCGAGCCGGTCCGTGCCGAAGATGTGCTCGGGTGAGGGCGGGGCGTGGCCGGTGTCGAAGTCGTTGAAGGCGTCGTACGGGGCCAGCTGGAAGATCGCGCAGAACACCCAGAAGCCGATGATCACGTTGCCGATCAGGAAGCCCGGGCGACGGAGCAGCTGGCGGATGGTCTCGCGGCGTGCCTGGGCCCGCTCCGACCCGGGGCTCGCGGCGGCGACGACGGGCGGGCTGGTGGCCGCCATCAGTTGCCCATCTCCGAGCGGATGCGCGGGTTCATCCAGGCGATGATCAGGTCGGCGACGAGGGTCGCGACCATGTACACGATGCCGATGACGAGCGCACCGGCCTGGAGGACCGGGATGTCCTTGCGCTGGGCGGCGAACAGCATGAGCTGCCCCATCCCGTTGTAGTTGAAGATCTTCTCGACCCCGATGATGCCGCCGAACAGGTAGCCGATCTGGACGCCGATGACCGCCACGGTCGGGATGAGCGCGTTGCGCAGCACGTGGCGGCGCATGACCTGTCCGGTCGTGAGCCCCTTCATCGTGGCCGTGCGGACGTAGTCGGACTCCAGGACCTCGATCGCCCCCGCGCGGGTCATCCTGGCGATGTAGCCGAAGTACACGACGGCCATGGCCAGGGCCGGCATGAGCAGGAAGTACACCTGGGTCGGGATGTCCGCGTCACTGGGCGGTGTGGCCAGGACGGGCAGCAGCCGGAACTGGACGCCGATGACGACCACCAGGAAGGTCGCGACGACGAACTCGGGGATCGACGACAGCGTGACGCCGGCCAGCACGATGGCTCGGTCGGAGCGCTTGTCCCGGCGTCGCGCCGCGAACAGGCCCGCCACGATCGCGATGGGGATGGTCAGGAGGAGGGCCAGGCCCGCGAGCTTGGCGGATCGACCGATGGCGGCGACGAGGAGCGGCCCGACCGGCTGGCCGGACTGGAACGATTCACCGAAGTCGAGGGTGACCAGCCGGGTCATCGCCCGGGCGTACTGCTCGGGCAACGGGTCGTTGGTGCCGAGCCGCTCGTTGAGGGCGTCGACGCTCTCCTGCGGCGCGAACGGGCCCAGGATGGTGCGACCCACGTCGTTGGGCAGCACGTTCGCGATCACGAACACGATCGTGGCCAGCAGCCACAACGTGATGAGCGACAGGAACACCCGCCGCAGGATGAACCGCCTCACTGCATCCAGCCCCTCCGCCGATGATCGCTGTGACGGTCACGGTCGGAACCCGCCCCTCGGCAGGCTCCGACCGCGTGGTGCACGACGGGGTCAGCCGACCTTCGAGGCGCTCGACACGAACATCTGCCCGAGCGCGCTCGAGTAGACCCCGGTGAAGGCGTTCGAGTTGCCGGACAGGAACGAGTACGTGTACGGGACGGCGATCGGGACGTCGTCGTTGAGGATGGTCTGGATCTTCTTGCAGGCCGCGCGCTGGGCATCCACGCCGACCGCCGCCTGGAACTCGGCGAACGCGGCGTCGAAGTCCGCCGAGGCGTACTGCGAGGAATTCCACACGCCGTTGGTCTTGAGTGCGGAGTTGAGGAACACGTCGGGCGTGGAGCGGTGGCCGTAGTCCACGATGCCCAGCTCGGCGGCGCCGGAGCAGGGCGGGTCGGCCGGCTCGGCCGGGCACCACTGCGCGCTGTAGAACGTGTCGAGGCTCTCGACCTGCGGCGTCAGGGTCATGCCGGCCTCGGCGGCCTGGCTCTGGATGAGCACGGCCAGGTCGGGGATCTCCTGCAGCTCGGCCACGTGCAGCACGGCCGACAGACCCTCGGCCCCGGCGTCGGCGAGGAGCGCCTTGGCGGCGTCCACGTCGCGGGTCCGCTGCGGCACGGAGTCGTCGAAGTACGGGAACAGCGAGAAGATGACGTGGTCGTTGGCGACCTGGCCCTTGCCCTTGAACAGCTGCTGGACCATCGCCTCGCGATCGAGGCTCAGGGCGACGGCCTGGCGCACGCGCTTGTCCGTGAACTGGCCGGTGTCGACGCGCATCCAGATCTGGCGGTGGTTGGTCGTCTGCGCCTCGTTGACCGTGAAGTTCGGGTCGTTGAACAGCGCGGTGCCCGAGAACACGTCGAACTGGACGATAGCGTCGATCTGGCCGCCCTGGTAGGCGGTGACCATCGGGCCGGTCTCGTCGAAGAACACGTACTCGACCGAGTCGAGCGGCGTCGGGCCGCCCCACCACGCGTCGTTGCGCGAGAACTTCGCCCCGGTCGCCGGGTCGTAGCTATCGAGCTTCCAGGCGCCCGTGCCGTTGGGCATCCCGTCCAGGGTCGTCCCGGTGGCGTACGCGGCCGGGGTGATGACCGTCTGGGCGTTGAACACCGAGACGAGGTACGGGAAGTTGCCGTTGGCGCTGACCAGCTCGAACTGCACGGTGCTCTCGTTCACGACGGTGGTCGAGTTCTCGTCGATGACGCCCTTGAGCCCGGCATTGCCGGCCGCGACCAGGCGCTTCATGGACTCGACGACGTCCTCGCCGGTGAACGGTGAGCCGTCCTGCCAGGTCACGCCCTGGCGGATCTTGAACGTCCACACGCTGTTGTCGTCGTTCGGGGCCCACGACTCGGCCAGGCCGGGGCCGATGTCGCCGGTGGCGGCGTCGAGCGCCGCGAGGAACTCGAACGATTGGGCGATCAGGCCGTAGGCGCCCAGGTCCTGCATGCCGACCGGGTCGAGCGGACCGGCGGGACGCTGGGTGGCCACCCGGATCGTGCCACCGGCCGGGCCGGGGGTCGCCCCGCCGCCGCCGGCGGTGGCCGACGGCGCGACGGTGCCTGCCGGTTCGGTGCACGCCGCGATGATGGCGCTGATGGTCGGCAGCGAGAGGCCGAGGATGGTGGCGCGCTTGATGAACGAGCGGCGGGTGATCCGGCCGCGCGCGAAGGACTCGACGAGGTCGAGCTCCTGCGCCGACGCACGTCGGCGGATCGGATCCAAACGGGAATAGTCCATGGTCCTCTGATCCTTTCGATGTGGTGCACGACTGGATCGCCACACGACGTATGGCCCGATGACTCCTCCTCGGCCATGCGCGTCCCGCCCACGGGACCCCGTGGACTGTTGGCGAACGGTACCCGCGGGCTCTTCGGACTGTCAACGCTGCGCCACATCGTGGTCATGCGCTCTCGTGACCGTTCCGCGAGCCCGCGTCAGGCGGTGGCGACCAGCGTCCCGCGCAGGGCGTACGGACCGGCGTGGTCGACCCTGACCGTGACCTCCCGACCGACCAGGCTCGACGGTCCGGTGAGGTGGACGAGCTTGTTGCCGCGGGTCCGCCCGGCGAGGGCGAG
The DNA here is from genome assembly GCA_046566045.1 of Candidatus Limnocylindria bacterium. Classification (GTDB taxonomy): domain Bacteria; phylum Chloroflexota; class Limnocylindria; order Limnocylindrales; family CSP1-4; genus SPCO01. The sequence goes on along the minus strand of JBKHXL010000039.1, from coordinate 64,675 downwards.
GCCGGCGTCGAAACCGTCGGGATGGGCTCGCTCGGCGCCACCGTGGTCGTGGGCCCGGCGTGTGCCGATCGTGTCCACCAGCACCTCGACCGTCCGGCCCCGCCAGGCCTGGTTTCGCTCGAGGCCGATCGCCTCCTGGACGGCAAGCAGCTCGTTGAGGCGCTCGCGCTTGACCGAGGCCGGGACGTCGTCGGGCAGGCGCGTGGCCGGCGTCCCCGGGCGCGGCGAGTAGGCGGCCGCGAAGACCTGGTCGTAGCGGACGGCCTCGAGCAGGGCCAGGGTCGAGCGGAACTGGGCATCGCTCTCGCCGCAGAAGCCGACGATGACGTCGGTGCTGACGGTGATGCCCGGCACGGCCGCGCGGATGCGGGCGAGGCGCTCCTGGTAGTGCTCGACGGTGTACTGGCGGCCCATCCGCCGGAGCACGCCGTCATCGCCCGACTGGACCGGCAGGTGGAGGTGCTCGCACACGCTCGGGCAGTCGGCCAGGGCGGCGATCAGTCGGTCGGACAGATCCCATGGGTGGGACGTCACGAAGCGCAGGCGCGGGATCGCGGGTACGCCGTCCGCCGTTCGCAGCCCGTCGATGGCGCGGATGAGTTCGGCCAGGTCCGGGCGCCCGCGCAGGTCGAGCTGTCGCCCCGCCCATCGCTCGGCATCCACGTGGGCGAAGCGGGCCTCCGGCGCCAGGTCGTGCCCGTACGAGTTCACGTTCTGCCCGAGCAATGTCACCTCGCGATACCCGGCCGCGGCGAGCTGGCGGGCCTCGTCGACGATGTCGTCGAACGGTCGGCTGCGCTCCGGGCCGCGACTGAACGGGACGATGCAGTAGGTGCACGTCTTGTCGCAGCCGTAGATGATCGGGAGCCAGGCGCTGACCGTGGAGGCGCGGGCCACGCTCCCCTGCCCGACCGCATCGGACCGGCTGGCCGGCAGCCGGTCGGCGGCGCCGACGACCGTCCGCCCGACCGTCGTGGTCGTGCCGATCGCCCCGGTCCGGCCGATCGCGCCCTGGGCGGAGGCCAGCCCCAGGCGATCCACCAGCTCCGGTTCCTCGTCGGGGCGGAGGAAGACATCCACCGCCGGGTAGCGGCGAGCAAGACCGTCGCGTTCCGCCTCGCGCACGGAGCATCCGGTCAGGACGACGCGCATCCCGGGGCGGGCGGCCTTGAGTCGGGCGAGGTGGCCCTGTCGCCCGATGACCTTCTGCTCGGCGCCCTCGCGGATGGCGCAGGTGTTGATGACGACGAGGTCGGCGGCGTCCATCGACGGTGCCTCCTCGCAGCCCACCGCCAGCAGGCGGCCGGCCATCTCCTCGGAGTCGCTCCGGTTCATCTGGCAGCCGAGCGTCCAGACGTGGAAGCGCGGCAGGCTGGCGACGTCGGGCAGGTACTCGCCGACGCGTGCGTCCCGCGGGTCGGCGGGTCGGCGCGGCCCGACCGGCGCGCCGCCACCCGGTGGCGCGTCGAACACGTCGAGCACGGGCAGGCCTCGGATCGTCGCGCGGTCGTCACTCACAGCGGGCCCATGGTACTTCGATGCACGGCGGCGACCCGCTATGCTGCCCGCGATGGAGCTGCTGACCAACCCCGAGACGTGGATCGCCCTGGCCACCCTCGCGGTCCTCGAGATCGTCCTGGGCATCGACAACATCATCTTCATCTCGATCCTGGTCCAGCGGCTGCCGGCGGAGGATCGTGACCGGGCGCGCCTGATCGGCATCGGCCTGGCGATGGGGATGCGCATCGCCCTGCTGCTGACCATCTCCTGGATCATCGGCCTGACGGCCCCGATGTTCACCCTGTGGCGGGAGTTCTCCGCGCGCGACCTGATCCTTATCGGCGGCGGCCTGTTCCTGCTCTGGAAGGCGACCACCGAGATCCACGAATCGCTCGAGGGGGAGGAGGGTCACGAGCGGACCGCGTCGGGGACGGCGACCTTCGGGGCCGTGCTCGTCCAGATCGTCCTCCTCGACATCGTCTTCTCGCTCGACTCCGTCCTGACCGCGGTCGGCCTCGTCGACGAGCTGCCGATCATGATCGCGGCGGTGGTCATCGCCGTGGCCGTGATGCTCATCGCCTCGGGTCCCCTGGCGCGCTTCGTCCAGGCCCACCCGTCGGTCAAGATGCTGGCCCTCTCGTTCCTGCTGCTCATCGGGGTCACGCTCGTCGCCGACGGGTTCGGGGTGCACATCGACAAGGCCTACATCTACGCGGCGATGGGCTTCAGCGTGTTCGTCGAGGCGCTCAACCTGCGCCGCTCGGCGAATCGCAGGTCCGTCCGCCTGCGCCCGACGTTCGTCAAGGAACGGCTGCCCGAGGACGCGCCGATCCCCTGATCGCGCGCCGTCACGCCGCGCCGCGTCCCCCGGGCGTGCGGCGACGCGGGGCGTGCGGCGACGCGCGGCCCGACCGCCAGGCCCGACGGGCGAGCTCGATCGCCGAGGCCAGCGCCCCACCCACCGCCGGCGGGACCCACAGCTCGGCATGCGCCGCCGCGTACGGTCCCAGGTCGCCGTGGTAGTCGGTGCCACCGGTGCCCAGCAGGCGCAGGTCGGCCGCCACCGCGGCGACCGCCTCGGTCGTCGGTGCGTCGAACGTGCGGTAGTGGACCTCCAGTCCGGCCAGCCCGACCGAGATCAGGTCGCGCAGGATGTCGGGCCGGGTCGGGGCCTCGCGAAAGTGGGCCAGGACCGGGACCCCGCCGGCCGCCCGGATGGCCGCGATGGCCGCCTCCGGCCCGAGCCCGCCGCGGCGGACGTAGCCGGGCTTTCCGTGGCCGATGATCCGGTCGAACGCGTCCTCGACGCTGGCGGCGTGGCCGGCCGCCACCAGGGCCCGGGCGATGGTCGGCCGCCCGAGCGCGTCGTCGTTCCCGCTGACCACGGGCGCGAGCTGGGCATCGATGGGCAGGCCGATGTCGCGCAGGCGCTCGACCGTCCGGATGAAGCGGGTGCGACGCTCGCCGCGCTGGGCCGCGAGCGCGGCCTCGAACGCCTCGTCGTCCGGGTCCATGCCGAACCCGAGGATGTGCAGTTCCCCTTCCCACAGGCCGAGGTCGCGGTTGACCAGGGCGTTGATCTCGACCCCGGGCACGAGCTGGAGCGATCCGGGCACCCGACCGGCCGCGATCAGCTCGCGGTACGCCGCCAGGGTGTCGTGGTCGGTGATGGCCAGGGTCCGGACCCCGGCATCGACCGCCGCCGTGACGAGCTCGGCCGGCGTCAGGATGCCGTCCGAGCGCAGCGTGTGGGTGTGCAGGTCGATCGTCGCCGGCGCCGGGGGGACGACCCGGTGGGGATCCGCGGATCGGGCGGGAGCGTGACGACCGGTCCTCGGCGGCCGCTCCCCGGGTGCCCCGGTCACACCTCGACGAGCCGCTGGATGCGCTCGATGGCGAGCGTCCGACCCGTCGCCGGGTCGATGTCGATCTGCGCCGCGTTGAACACGACCGGACCACTCCCGACCTCGAAACGCGTCGGAAGCGCGTTGATGAACCGCGGGAGCACGGTCCGCGGCTCGAACCCGATCACGCTCCAGACCGGGCCGGTCATGCCGAGGTCGGTCTGGTAGGCGGTGCCCCCGGGGAGGATCCGCTCGTCGCCGGTCACGATGTGGGTGTGCGTGCCGACGACGGCGCTGACCCGGCCGTCGAGATGCAGGCCCATGGCGTTCTTCTCCGACGTCAGCTCGCAGTGGAAGTCGACCAGCCGGATCGGCGGCAGCGGCTCGGGCGACGACGTCTCGTCGAGCAGGGCGTCGGCGTCGGTGAACGGGTTGTCGATGGGCTGCATGAAGGTCCGGCCCTGCAGGTTGATGACGGCGACCTGGCTGCCGTCCAGCGCGTCGTACACGCCGAAGCCGCGCCCGGGCACGCCGTGGCTGCCGTAGTTGTGCGGTCGCAGCACCCGCTCGCTGGCGTCGAGGTACGGGTAGATCTCGCGCTTGTCCCAGATGTGGTTGCCGCTGGTGATGACGTCGACGCCGGACGCCAGGATGGCCTCGGCGGTCGAGGCGGTCAGGCCCATCCCACCGGCCACGTTCTCGCCGTTGGCGGTCACGAAGTCGATCCCACGCTCCTCGCGGAGCGCGGGCAGGATGCGCTCGACGGCGACGCGTCCGGGCTTGCCGATCAGGTCGCCGATCATCAGGACGCGGCAGGCGCCCCTCGGCCGCGGCGCATCGCCGTTGGCCGGATTCCCGAGTCGGGTGCGGCCGATCGGGCCCTGGCCCTCGTCCTCGCCGGCCGTCCGGGAGCCGCCTACTTCGCGTACTCCACGGCCCGCGTCTCGCGGATGACCGTCACCTTGATCTGGCCCGGGTAGGTCAGCTGTTCCTCGATCTTCTTGACGATGTCGCGGGCCAGGCGGCTGGCCGTCAGATCGTCGATCTCCTCGGGGCGGACGAGGATGCGCACCTCGCGCCCGGCCTGGACGGCGAACGAGCGCTCCACGCCGGTGAAGCTCTCGGCGATCGCCTGCAGGTCCTCGAGTCGCTTGACGTAGGTATCCATCGCCTCGCCGCGGGCACCCGGCCGCGACGCGCTGATCGCGTCGGCCACCTGGACGATCGGCGCCTCCAGGCAGGCGTATTCGACCTCCTGGTGGTGCGCGGCGATGCCGTTGATGACCTTGAACGGCAGGTTGTGGCGCTGGGCGATCTGGGCGCCGATGGCGGCGTGCGGGCCCTCCACCTCGTGGTCCACGGCCTTGCCGATGTCGTGGAGCAGGCCGCCCATCTTGGCGATCTGCACGTCGGCACCGATCTCGGCCGCGATGACCGCGGCCAGGTTGCTCGTCTCGATCGAGTGGTTGAGCACGTTCTGGCCGTAGCTGGTCCGGTACTTGAGCCTGCCGAGGAGCTTGATGATCTCGGCCGGGAGCCCCGGCACGCCCGCGTCGTAGGCCGCCTGCTCGCCGGCCTGGCGCATCGTCAGGTCGACCTCGGCGCGGGCCTTGGCGACGACCTCCTCGATGCGACCCGGGTGGATGCGGCCGTCGGCGATGAGCTTGGTGATCGAGATGCGGGCCACCTCGCGGCGGACCGGGTCGAAGCCGGACAGGACGACCGTCTCGGGTGTGTCGTCGATGATCAGGTCCACGCCCGTGGCCTGCTCGAGAGCCCGGATGTTGCGTCCCTCGCGGCCGATGATCCGGCCCTTCATCTCGTCGCTCGGCAGGTGGACGACGCTCACGGTGTGCTCGGCCGTGTGGTCCGCGGCGACCCGCTGCATGGCGGTGATGACGATGTCCCGGGCGCGGTCCTGGGCGTCCTCGCGGGCGGCCCGCTCGATGGCCCGGGCGAGCTTGACGGCGTCGTGCTCGGCCTCGGCCCGGACGGCCTCGAGCAGCACGGCCTTGGCGTCGTCGGCCGACATCCCCGACACGCGCTCCAGGGCGGCGATGTGGTCCTGCTGGGCGCGGGCCAGCTCGTCGCGCGTCTTCTCCAGGTCGCGCTCGCGCTCGATCAGCTTGCGGTCGCGCGCCTCGAGCGTCTCGGCGCGCTGGTCGAGTTGCTCGTCCCGGGCGACCAGACGGCGCTCCTGGGCGTTGAGCTCGTTGCGCCGAGCCCGGGCCTCCTCCTCGGCCTCCCGACCGAGCCGGAGCTTCTCGTCCTTGGCCTCGAGGATGAGCTCCTTCTGGCGCGCGCGGGCCTCGGCCTCGATGCGGCGGGCCTCGGCCTGGGCGGCCTTCATCGTCTGGGAGGCCCACATGCTGCGGAGCAGGGCGCCGAGTAGGGCTCCGCCGGCCGCGGCCACGACGGCCACAGCCAGGATGATGAGGTTGTCCATTCGGCTCCTCCCGCCCGGACCGATTCGTGCGGCCGGACGTGTCGATGCACTGAGCGGCGCGGATCGCGCGGCGGGAGCGACGGAGCGGCCTCGCCCGTGCGAGGACCGGCCAGCATCCCGCCTGGCTGACGGCAGATCCCCCTGGAGGGCCGCGATCGAGCGCCAGGCTGGGTCGGGTGCGCCGCCTCGCTGGCGGCGCGCTTCGGTCTGTCGGTAGCCTAGGGCCGAGGGGGCGGAGGGTCAACCAACGGTTGCGCGACGGTGCCCGTCGGTCGCATCGCGGGTCCGCTCAGGCCTCATCTCCCTCGTCCGCCGGCTCGTCCGCCGGCTCGTCCGCCGCGCCGATGACCGTCGCCGCCGCCTCGCGGCACGTCTCGGGATCGAAGCCGTTGCGGGCGAGCAGGGCGTACGCGCGCTGCCGCCGGCGGCGGACATCGTCGATCCGGGCCAGGGTCCTGGCGTGGCGGGCCAAGAGCCGCTCCGCGGCAGCCCGATCGGCCGACACCGGGGCACGCCGGTCGTCCTCGTCGGCGGTCTGGTCGAACGCAGCGACCCGGCGCGCGTCGAGGACGTCATCGACCACCGACCGGTCGATCCCCCTGGTGCGCAGTTCCTCGCGGATGGCGCGCTCGCCTCGCGGTCGAGCCCGGTCGCGCGACTCCACCCAGGCCTGGGCGAAGACGGCGTCGTCGAGCATGCCGAGCTCGGTCAGCCGGCCGATCGCAGCCTCGACGAGCTCCGGCCGGTAGCCGGCACCGGTCAGGCGCCGGCGGACCTCCTGGACCGACCGTGAGCGTGCCTCCAGGAACCGGGCGGCCGCCTCGAGCACGACGGCCGGGTCATCGACGGCGCCGCGGCGAGCGCGGGCCTCGGCGAACGACTCGCGGCGTCGGCCCGCCACGCCGGCCTACTCGGCTTCCTCGATGCCCTCCACCGGGATGGCGACCTCGGTGATCTTGCCCCGGATGCGGCGATCGATGTCGGCGGCGATGGCCGGGCTGCCCTTGAGGAACTCCTTGGACGCCTCGCGACCCTGGCCGAGCCGGACGTCGCCGAAGTTGAACCAGGCCCCCGTCTTCGACACGACGTCCATCGCCACGCCGACGTCGAGCAGGCCGCCCTCCTTGGAGATGCCCTCGCCGTACATGATGTCGAACTCGGCCACCCGGAACGGCGCCGCGACCTTGTTCTTCACGACCTTGACGCGGGCCCGGTTGCCGACCGACTCCGTCCCGGTCTTGATCGTCTCCACACGGCGGATGTCGAGGCGTACCGAGGCGTAGAACTTCAGGGCGCGGCCGCCCGGGGTGGTCTCCGGGTTCCCGAACATGACCCCGATCTTCTCGCGCAGCTGGTTCGTGAAGATGAGCGCGGTGTTGCTGCGCGACACGGCGCCGGTCAGCTTGCGCAGGGCCTGGCTCATGAGCCGGGCCTGGATGCCGACGAACGAGTCACCCATCTCGCCCTCGATCTCGGCCCGCGGCACGAGCGCCGCGACGGAGTCCACGACGACGCAGTCGATGCCGCCGGAGCGGATGAGGGTCTCGGTGATCTCGAGGGCCTGCTCGCCGGTGTCCGGCTGCGACACGAGGAGCTCGTCGACGTTGACGCCGCACGCGCGGGCGTAGGCCGGATCGAGCGCGTGCTCGACATCGATGAACGCGACCACGCCGCCGCGCGCCTGGGCCTCGGCGAGGACGTGCTGGCAGACGGTCGTCTTGCCCGACGACTCGGGGCCGAAGATCTCGGTGATGCGGCCGCGCGGGATGCCCCCGACGCCGAGCGCCAGGTCGAGCGCGATCGAGCCGGTCGGGATGGAGTCCACCGCCTGCCGCTCGGACGACCCGAGCTTCATGATGGCCCCGCGGCCGAATTGCTTCTCGATCGCCAGCAGCGCGACGTCGACCGCCTTGCTGCGCTCCGCGACCGCCCGCTCGGCGGCCTTCTCGTCGGTCATCGCCATCCGTTCCTCACGCTCCTCATCGATCGGCTCGATCGGCGGCGCGGGCCACGACGGCATCCGACCGGGCGATCAGCCCTCTTCGGTCTCTTCCTCGACGACGCGCCGTTCCTTTCGCGGCTTCCGGATCAGCTCCACGTTCTGGGGCGGCTCCGACAGCGGCGACAGGCTCGGCTGGCCGAGCTTGGCCTTCGGCTTCTTCTTGGCTTCCTTGCTGGGTCGATCCCGCGAGCCCATCGCGTCGCCTCCGATGTGACATGCAGCCTGACGGCCGGGCCTTCACGCGGACTTCTCGGTCGCTGCACCGCCGCGTATCCGGCCCGCGCGAACGCGCAGTTCGGACATGTCGGCGGGGAACGTTCCGGCCCGGATGGAAGCACGGATCCTGACCATGAAGTCTAGGGTGAAGGTCAGGTTGTGACAAGTCGCGAGCCGGTACGCGAGCAGCTCCCGGGCGCGGAACAGGTGGGCCAGGTACGCCCTCGAGAAGTGGCGGCAGAGGAGGCACGGACAGTCCTCCTGGACCGGCGCCCCGTCGTCCAGGAAGCGCTGGTTCCGGATGTTGAGACGGCCGCCCGGGACCCACAGCTGCCCGTTGCGGGCGACGCGGGCCGGCAGCACGCTGTCGAACACGTCGATGCCGCGATGGACCGCGTCGAGCAGGTCGGCCGGCGAACCGAGGCCCATGAGGTAGCGCACCCGGGGGTCGGCGGCCAGGAGGGGCACCGCGACGTCGAGGGCGGCGGCGCGCTCGTCCGCGGTCTCATCGCCCGCCAGCCCACCGATGCAGATCCCGTCGAACGGCAGCGCGGCGATGGCCCGGGTCGAGGCCGCCCGCAGCTCGGGATCGAGGCCGCCCTGGACGATCCCGAACAGGGCCTGGTCCGACCGCGTATGGGCGGCCAGCGAGCGCTCGGCCCAGCGCTGGGTGCGCTCGGTGGCGTCGGCGACGACCGCGCGCGGCGAGCTCGGGAAGACCGGCTGGTCGAAGGCGACGGCCACGTCCGACCCGAGCGCCTCCTGGACGGCGATGGCGCGCTCGGCGGTGAAGCGATGGACGGAGCCGTCGATGTGCGATCGGAACGTCACGCCGTCCTCGTCCACCACCCGCAGGTCGCCGAGTGACACGACCTGGAACCCGCCGGAGTCGGTCAGGATCGGGCCGTCCCAGTCCATGAACCGGTGGAGGCCGCCGAGTCGCTCGATGCGCTCGTGGCCGGGGCGCAGGTAGAGGTGGTAGGTATTCGCCAGGATGATCGAGGCGCCGGTCTCGCGGATCTCCGCCGGCGTCAGCGCCTTGACCGTGGCGTTCGTCCCGACCGGCATGAACTGCGGGGTCTCGACCGTGCCGTGGCGCAGGTGCAGGACCCCCGCGCGGGCCCGGGTGGAGCCGTCGGCCGGGGGCGGCACGGTGACCTCGTAGCGGGCCGCCGTGGAAGCGAAGGCCGCGGTCACGAGGCGTCCGCGGGCGGTTCGGCCGCCGGGGGCTCGTCCCACAGGCCAGGCAACCCGGTGTCGGTCCGGCGCGGCGGCGGGATCTCGTACCCGAGGGCGGACAGGTGTGCCCGTCCGAGGTCGGTCACGATCCGTCCCTGCGGGGTGCGGTCCATGAACCCGAGGCGGAGCATGAACGGCTCGTGGACGTCCTCGATGGTGTCCACCTCCTCGGCCAGGACGGCCGCTAGGGCGGCCACGCCGACGGGCCCGGAACCGAACTTCTGGACGATGGCCGCCAGCAGCTTCCGGTCGGCCGAGTCGAGGCCTTCGTCGTCGATCTCCATCCGGCGCATCGCCTCGGTCGCGGTCCGCTCGTCCACGCGCCCGTCGCCATGCACTTCCGCGTGGTCGCGCACCCGCTTGAGCAGCCGGTTGACGATGCGCGGCGTGCCTCGGCCCCGACGGGCGATCGCGCGCGAGGCGGCCGGATCGATCTGGACACCGAGGATGTCGGCCGAGCGCTCGACGATCTCGGTCAGCTCGCCCTCGGTGTAGAAGTCGAGCCGATAGGTCGCCCCGAAACGGTCGCGCAGCGGCGAGCTGATCCGTCCGGCCCGCGTCGTGGCCCCGACGACGGTGAACGGCTTGAGGCTGAGCCGCAGGCTGCGCGCCGACGGGCCCTTGCCGATCATGACGTCGAGGGCGTAGTCCTCCATCGCCGGGTACAGGATCTCCTCGACCGCCCGGTTCAGGCGATGGACCTCGTCGATGAACAGGACGTCGCGCTCGTCCAGCGAGGTCAGGATCGCGGCCAGGTCCCCTGCCCGCTCGATGGCCGGGCCGGACGTGTAGCGGACGTTGACGCCCAGCTCGCGCGCCACGATCGTGGCCAGCGTCGTCTTGCCCAGGCCCGGCGGCCCGTACAGCAGGATGTGGTCGGCGGCCTCCTCGCGCTGGCGCGCGGCCTGGAGCAGGACGGCCAGATTCGATTTGACCTCGTGCTGCCCGATGTACTCGGCCAGGCTGGTCGGCCGCAGGCTGCCCTCGACCACCCCGTCGACCTCGTCGGGACCCGCGGAGACGATGCGCGAGATGTCGTCGACCATCGCGACGGATGGTAGCACGCGTCGGGCCATATCGCACGCGTGTTCTGAATCGGTCGCGCGCGAGCGGCGACGTCCCGCGCGAGCGGATGCGGCCCGTGTCGAATGGCCACCACACGACTAGGCATTCCCGACTACGATGCCCGGCATGCGCCTGTCCCGCCGCTCCGAGTATGGCCTGCGCGCCCTCGTGGACCTCGTCCGTCACGACGGCTCCGGGCCGATCCCGCTCGCCGCCCTGGCCCAGCGCAACAACCTGCCCCAGAAGTTCCTGGAGCAGATCATGGCCACGCTCAAGCACGGCGGGATCGTCCGGACGACCCTCGGCGCGCACGGTGGGTACGCCATCGCGACCGATCCCGGGACGGTGTCCATCGGCCGGGTGGTGCGGCTCCTCGACGGGGCGCTCGCTCCCCTGCCCTGCGTGTCGCTGCGCTACTACGAGTCGTGCTCGTGCCTAGACGAGGCTGTCTGTCCGCTGCGCGACGTGATGATCGACGTGCGTGATGCGATGCTCGCCATCCTCGACAGGGAGACCCTGCGCGACCTCGCCGCGCGGACGGGCCGAGCGTCGATCGACCCACGCGGGCTGCACGCCGACGCTCTGGCCGGCCGGCGGCCCTGACCCCGGTCCCCGGTCAGTCGCGCAGGAGCGTCCGAAGCGCGGCCTTGACCCGGTCCTCCAGCGTGCCGCCGATGGTCGCATCGGCCAGTGCGGTTCGCGACGCGTCGCGCGCCTCGCCGAGGGAGTAGCCGAGGGCCTGGAGCGCGGCCACGACCTCGCTCTCCGCGGCACCGACCCCGGTCACGCTCCCGCTCGCGGCGACGCCCGCGGCCGCGACCTTCTCCTTGAGCTCGAAGATGACCCGCTCGGCCAGCTTCTTGCCGATGCCCGGGATGCTCACCAGCACGGCCTGATCGCCGGTCATGATCGCCAGCTGCAGGTCGGCCGTCGGTCGCGAGCCGACGATGGCGAGGGCCACCTTGGGCCCGACCCCGGTGACGGTCAGGAGCAGGTTGAAGAAGCCGAGCTCCTCCGCGGTCCGGAAGCCGTAGAGCGCCTGCTGGTCCTCGCGCACGAGGTGGTACGTGTGCAGCTTGAGCCGGCCACCCTGGGTCGCCGTGGCGAGGATCGCCGGGGCGGCGAACACGCGATAGCCGATGCCGCCGACCTCGATGACCAGCGAATCGGCGGCGATGGCCCCGACGACGCCCTCGACCGAGGCGATCACGAGGCGGGACGCCGGCCTGAGCGCGCGCCGCCGGACCGCTCACGGGCGATGGCGTCGTGCACGGCCCGCTCGTACGACGAGCTCCCGCGGGTGATCGGCGCGGCGGCCGCGCGATCGAGCACGCCGGCCGTGGCGGCCCCGACCGCGGAGGTCATGGTGTTGGCGCACCAGACGGCGATGGCCAGGGCGTCGGCCGCGTCGTCCGGCGTGGGCAGCGCGTCCATCCCGAGCACGACCTGGACCATCCGCTGGACCTGGGCCTTGTCGGCGGCTCCGTACCCGGCGATCGCCGACTTGACCTCGTTGGGAGTGGCCTCGCGGATCGGCACGCCGTGCTGGGCCGCGGCCAGCAGCACGACCCCGCGCGCCTGCCCGACGCCGAGCGCGGTCTGCACGTTGCGCGAGAAGAACAGTCGCTCCACGGCCACGATCTCCGGCTGGTGGAGGGCGAGCAGATCGTCGACGACGGCGTGGATGGCCAGCAGGCGCTGGGGCAGGCCGTCGTCGGGACTCGTCACCAGGCAGCCGTGATCGACCTCGCGCAATCCGCCGCGGGTCACCTCGACGATGCCGTAGCCCAGCGCTGCGGTCCCCGGGTCGATCCCGAGGACCCTCACCCGGCGACCTCGGCGTAGACGTCCTCGGGGATGTCGAAGTTGGCGGTGACGCGCGACACGTCGTCGAGGTCCTCGAGCAGCTCGACCAGGCGGAGCGCCTGGCGGGCCCTGGTCGAATCGAGCTCGACGGTCTGCCTGGCGACCATCGTCTGCTCCGCCGACTCGACCGGGACGCCCGACGTCTCGAGCGCCTGCCGAACGGCCTCGAGGTCACCGGGCGAGGTGTAGATCTCGATCGTCTCGTCGTCGTCGGTGTCCACGTCCTCCGCGCCGGCATCGATGGCGGCCAGCGCCACCTCGTCGGCGTCGACGCCGTCGCGCGCGACCGCGATGAGGCCGCGTGGCTCGAACTGCCAGGCCACGGCGCCGCTGCCGGCCAGCTGGCCGCCGCTCTTGGTGAACATCGAGCGGACCTCGGCCGCCGTCCGGTTGCGGTTGTCGGTCTGGGCCTCGACGAGGATGGCGACGCCGCCCGGGCCGTAGCCCTCGTACACGATCTCCTCGTACTCCTCGGCGTCGCCGCCGCCGGTCGCCTTGTCGATCGTGCGCTTGATGTTGTCGGCGGGCATGTTGACCGAGCGCGCCTTCTCGATCGCCAGACGCAGCCGGTAGTTGGCGTCGGGGTCGCCGCCCCCCTGGCGCGCGGCGACGCTGATCTCGCGCGCGACCTTGGTGAACAGGGCGCCGCGCTTGGCGTCGTTGGCGCCCTTCTGGCGCTTGATCGTGGACCACTTGGAGTGACCGGACATCGCGGGCGGGAGTATAGCCGACTATCATGGCCGGACCCCGGTCGCAACGTTCCAGAGGAGGACCGTTCACGCCGATGACGATGAAGACCGTCGACCTGCCCCACCTTCGCAGCGTCGTCCTCGCGGGCCATGTCGGGGCCGGCAAGACGACGCTCGCCGAGCAGCTCATGTACAAGGCAGGAGCCATCCCGCGACTGGGTCGCGTGGACGACGGCACGGCCCACCTGGACTTCGAGCCCGAGGAGCAGAAGCGGCGCGAGTCGCTCAGCCTCGCGGTCGGCACGTTCGAGTACGACGGCACCCGCATCTCGCTGGTCGACACGCCCGGCTACCCGGACTTCATCGCCGACGTCATCGAGGGCTTCGCCGCGGCCGACGGCGCGCTGTTCGTGATGGACGCCTCGGGCGGGGTCGAGGCCGGGCTCGAGCAGGCGGTCCGGCTGGGCCGCTCGACCGGCACCGCCGCGTGCTTCTTCATCAACAAGTGCGATCGGGAGCATGCCGATCCGACGGCTGCGCTGGACGCCCTGCGAACGACGTTCGGCACCAAGATCGCCGCCATCCAGCTGGCCATCGGGGCGGCCGACTCGTTCAGCGGCTACGTCGACCTGGTCCACCGCAAGGCCTATCGCTGGGACGGCCGCGACGAGGTCGAGATCCCCATCCCGGACGACATGGCGGACGAGGTGGCGCGCCGGCGCGACGAGCTGCTCGAGGCGGCGTCGGAGGCCGACGACGACGTCATGACCAAGTACCTCGAGGGCGAGGAGATCTCCGACCAGGAGCTCGAGGTCTGCCTGCGCAAGGGGGTGAAGGACAGCGTCCTCGCCCCGGTCCTCGTGGGTTCGGCGGCCAAGGGGATCGAGCTGCGCGGCCTGCTCGACGCGATCGTCCGCTACCTCCCCTCGCCGGCGGACGAGCCCCCGGTGCGCGCGCTGGACAGGACCGGGGCGGCGGTCGATGTCCCGCCCAGCGAGGACGGTCCGCTCGTCGTCCGCGTGTTCAAGACCACGGCCGACCCGTTCGTCGGCCGGCTGACCTACCTGCGCGTCCTGTCGGGCACGCTCCGCTCGCAGGCCCACGTGTGGAACACGTCGCGCGACGAGGACGAGCGCATCGGCCAGCTGCTCCTGCTGCACGGCAAGGAGCAGGAGCCGATCGGCGAGCTCAAGGCCGGCGAGATCGGCGCCGTCGCCAAGCTGACCGTGACCGAGACCGGCGACACGCTGGCCAGCAAGGAGCGCTGGCTGTGCCTGCCCGACATGGCATTCCCGGAGCCCTCGCTCGTCGTCGCCATCGAGCCCGTCTCGAAGCAGGACCTGGACAAGATGGGGCCGGCCCTCCAGCGCATGCTCGAGGAGGAGCCGACCGTGCGGCTGGAGCGCACCGCGCTGGGCGAGCAGGTCCTCGTGACCATGGGCGAGGCCCACACCCAGGTCATCATCGAGCGCCTCAAGCGCAAGTTCGGGGCGGCCGTCGCCACCCACACGCCCAAGGTGCCGTACAAGGAGACGATCCGCGGGACGACCCAGGTCCACGGCCGCTACAAGAAGCAGACCGGCGGCCACGGCATGTTCGGCGACGTGTGGCTGGAGCTCGCCCCGAACCCTGATGGCGGGGTCGAGTTCGCCGAGCGCGTCGTCGGCGGGGCCGTGCCCAAGGGCTTCTTCGCCGGCGTCGAGAAGGGCATCCGCGAGGCCGCGGCCGAGGGTGTCGTCGCCGGCTACCCGCTGTCCGACATCAAGGCGACGCTCTACGACGGATCGTTCCATCCGGTCGACTCGAACGAGCTGTCGTTCAAGATCGCCGCATCGATGGCCCTCAAGGACGGGGTCCACCAGGCGAAGCCGGCCCTGATGGAGCCGATCATGGCGGTCGAGATCCGTGTGCCCGAGGCGTACCTGGGCGAGGTCAACCGCGACCTGAACGGCCGGCGCGGCAGGGTCCTCGGCGTGGACGTCCAGGACGGCATGCAGGTCATCACGGCACACGTCCCACAGGCGGAGCTGTTCTCGTACGCCACCGAGCTCCGCTCGCTGGCCCACGGTCGCGGCTCGTTCACCATGACCTTCGACCACTACGAGGACGTGCCCTCCCACATCGCCGAGAAGGTCATCGAGGCGCACCGCAAGGAACTCGAGGCGGCCGGCGGCCACGGCGGCGGCCACTGACCGAGCGGCGTGCCCACCGACCGAGCGGCGCTGCGATCCGCGAGACGGTCTGCTGCGCCACGCGTGTCCGGGCCCCCCGGCCGCTGGGTCGGGCGAGCGGGGTCCGGGCCGCTGGTCCCGGCGCGGCGCCCGGGCGCCGGCTCCGGGCGCCGGCCCTTCGGGGCGCCGGCCTCTCGGGGCGCCGGCCTCTCGGGGCGCCGGCCTCTCGGGGCGCCGGCCTCTCGGGGCGCCGGCCTCTCGGGGCGCCGACTCCGGGCCAAGGTCTTGGGCCCTGGCCTCTCGGGCGCTGGGTCCCCCAGCCGGGTCCTGGAGTCCCGGCCGTCAGCTCCCCCGGGGTCCGGGCCCTGACTCCTCGGGCGCCGGAGCCCGGCCGCTGGAGCCCGCGCTGATCCGGGCCCTGACTCCTCGGGCGCCGGAGCCCGGCCGCTGGAGCCCGCGCTGATCCGGGCCCTGACTTTCCCATACGCCAGCGGCGGCGGCACTAGACAGGCGACTGGGTCGTGGCGGCACGTCCGACATGCGTGATGGACCGCCCCGTCTGTGTCATCCGCCACTCAGGACGACAGATGGGCACAACGCTCGGTCTAATGCCCACCTGGCTGGCATATGGGAGGAACCGGGCCCGCCGGGGCCCGCCGGCCCGGAACAGAGGCCGCCGGGTCCCGGAACCGAGGCCGCCAGGGCCAGGAACCCAGGCACGCGCCGGGGCCCGCCGGCCGTGAACCGGGGCCGCCGGGGCCAGGAACCGGGCCCGCCGGGGCCCGGAACCGGGGCGCCGGGGCCAGGAACCCAAGGCCTGGGCCAGCGGCTGGGCCGGGGCCAGCGGCCGGGAGCCCGAAACGCGCCGGGGCCCGTCGGCCCCGAACCGAGGCCCCGTGGCGTGGCCGAGGCCGCATCGCCGTTTCGCCGGTCAGGCGCCCAGGGCATCCTCGATCGTCAGACGCCCGTCGTACAGCGCCCGGCCGACGATCGCGCCCGCGCAGCCGATCGCCCGCAGGGCGCGCAGGTCGGCGACGGTCGCAACGCCCGCCGAGGCGACGATGTGACCGCGTCGCCGACCCACCAGTCGCTGGTACAGGACCAGGTCCGGTCCGCCGAGCGTGCCGTCGCGGTCGATGGCGGTGACCTCGAACACGGAGACGCCGGCGTCCGCCAGCGCGTCAAGCGCCTCATCGACGGCGACCCCGGGAGCTCCTGACCGCCAGCCGTGGCCGACCGCCTGCCCGGCCCGCACGTCGAGTGCCGCCGCGATGGCTCCTGGGCCGTGGGCGTCCACGAGCCGCCGCGCGAAACCGGGATCGGCCAACGCGGCGGTGCCCACCACCACGCGCCGCGCGCCGAGCGACAGGACGGCCGCGGCGGCCGCGGCGGAGCGCAGCCCACCCGCGACTTCGACGGCCACGCGCTCCCCCACCGCGTCGACGATGGCCCGCACGATGGACCCGTTGTCGGACCCATCGCCTCGCGCGGCATCCAAATCCACGACGTGAAGCCAGGCCGCCCCCGAATCGGCGAAGCGGCGCGCGACCGCGACCGGATCGTCGGCGAAGGCCGTCTCGCGGTCGAAGTCGCCCTGGACGAGCCGGACGACCCGGCCGCCCCGCAGGTCGATCGCGGGAAGCAGGGCGAATCCGTCGCTTGCGGATGGCGGTTCACCGTGGTAGCGTTTTAGCACGTTACAACGATAGCACGGGTGACCCCGGAAAACAGAACGGGATCGCCCGACGGAGCACGGCAGGACACCCCCCATGGCAGATGACTGGCGCACCCCCGCCGCCGAGGCCCTCTTCGAGGCGATCCGCTCGCTCGACACGCTCGAGGAGACGGAGCGCTTCTTCCGCGACCTGTGCACGCTCTCGGAGTTGCGCGACATGAGTCAGCGCTGGGCGGTGGTCCGACTGCTCGACCAGGGCAAGCACTACGCCGAGATCTCGCGCGAGACCGGGGCCAGCACGGCCACCATCACCCGCATCGCGTCGTGGCTCCACCACGGCGAGGGCGGGTATCGCGACATGCTGGCGCGTCTCGACGGCGCGGCCCGATGACGACCCGCCTGCGCCTGGCCGTGCCGAACAAGGGCCGGCTGGTCGAGCCGACCCTGCGCCTCCTCCACGACGCGGGGCTGATCTTCGACGAGCACGACCGCTCGCTCGTCGCGCGGGTCCAGAACTTCGACCTCGACATCCTGTTCGTGCGCACGAACGACATCATCGAGTTCGTCGGTGACGGCGTGGCCGACCTGGGGATCACCGGCATCGACCTCCTGAGCGAGACCGGGGCCGAGCTGCCGCGCGTCCGCGACCTGGGCTACGGGCGCTGTCGCCTGGCCGCGGCGGTCCCAAATGACAGCCCCTACCGCTCGGTCGAGGATCTGGCCGGCCTGCGCGTCGCCACGGCCCACCCCAACAGCGCCCGACGCTTCTTCGACCAGGCCGGCATCCCGGTCGACATCGTGCCCATCTCGGGCGCCGTCGAGGTGGCGCCGCGCCTCGGCCTGGCCGAGGCCATCGTCGACCTCGTGTCGACGGGCTCCACCCTCGTCATGAACGGCCTGCGCCAGATCGGCGACGTGCTGGCGTCCGAGGCGATCCTCATCGCCAACCCGACCTCCGAGCGCGACCGCGCCGACGAGCTGGCCGCCATCGACACGATGCTCGGCGCGGTCATCGCCGCCCGCGGGCGCAAGTACCTGATGATGAACGCCCCGGCCGCGCACCTGGCCGAGCTCGAGAGCGTCCTGCCGGCCCTCGAGTCGCCGACCATCATCCCGCTGGCGCACGAGGGCATGGTGGCCATCCACACGGTCGTCGGCGCGGACGAGGTGTGGGGTCTGCTCCCCCGCCTCAAGGCGGCCGGCGCATCGGGCATCCTCGTCCTCCCCATCGAGAAGATCGTTCCGTGAGCACCCCCACGGAGCTGCGCCTCGCTCGCCTCGACCTTGCGGCCGCGGCCGCCGGCGACGAGGACGCGCTGGCCCATCGCCGGGCGCTCGTCCGCCGCGGCGCGGTCGGCGACGCGGCGGTCCGGGACGCCGTCCGGGCGACCCTCGACGACGTCCGCGCGCGCGGTGGCGCAGCGGTGCGCGACGTGAACGCGCGCGTGGGCGGCGGACGCCCCGACGGCCGGCTGGTCATCGACGCGGCGGAGCTGCGCGACGCCCGCGACCGGCTGGCGCCCGACATCCGGCGTGCGCTCGACCAGGCGATCGCCAACGTGCGGCGCTTCGCCGAGACCCAGCGACCGGTCGCGACCAGCACGACCATCGCCCCGGGGATCGACATCGAGCGACGCTGGGAGCCGCTGTCGTCCGTCGGCTGTTACGTGCCTGGAGGCTCGGCGCCGTATCCGAGCTCGCTCGTCATGACCGTCGTCCCGGCCCGCGTCGCCGGCGTGGCGCGCATCGTGGTGGCCTCACCGGCCGCGGCCGACGGCGGGATCGACCAGGTCCTGCTCGGCGCCGCCGGCCTGCTCGAGGTCGATGCCCTTGTCGTCGCGGGCGGCGCCCAGGCGATCGGGGCCCTCGCCTTCGGTCTGCCCGACCACGACCTCGAGCCCGTGGACCGCATCGTCGGGCCCGGCAACGCGTGGGTCACGGCGGCCAAGATCGAGGTCTGCGGCGAGGTCGGGATCGACCTGCCGGCCGGGCCGTCGGAGGGCGTCGTCCTGGCGACGCCGCCGGCCGATGCCCGCCGGGTCGCGCTGGATCTGATCACCCAGGCCGAGCACGGCCCCGACTCCCCCGCCCTGCTGGTGACGACCGACGCGGCCTTCGCCGACGCCGTCGAGCGCGCGGTGGACGGCCTGCTGCGGCGCGCCGCGCGGCGCGACATCCTGGTCCGCTCGCGCGGCGAGCACGGCCGGATCGTGCTCGCGCCGTCGCTCGACGACGCGATTGCGTTCGTCAACGACTACGGACCCGAGCACCTGTCCGTCGACATCGAGCCGCTCGAGGCGACCGTCGCCCGGATCCGCAACGCGGGATCGGTGTTCGTCGGGCCGTGGGCGCCCGAGTCGGCCGGCGACTACGCGACCGGCGCGAACCATGTACTGCCGACCGGCGGCCTGGCTCGCTCCTCCGGCGGCCTCGCCGTCGAGGCGTACGGCAAGTACCTGCAGGTCCAGCGCATCACCCGCGAGGGGCTGGCCGGCATCGCCGACGCGGTGACCACCCTGGCCGAGGCCGAGGGCCTGCTCGCCCACCGGGACGCCGTGCTCGAGCGCTTCCGGGATGCCGGCGCGTGATCCCGGCGAGGATGACCCCGATGACGTTCCAGTCCCCCACCGCTCCGGCGTCGTACACCTGGGAGGCCACCGACGAGGAGGTCGCCGCGCGCTACGGCGTCCCGCTCGACCGGATCGTGCGCTTCGACCTCAACACGTCTCCGACCCCGCCCGAGCTGATCGCGTCGCTGCTGGCCGCCGGCCGGTTCGAGACGCCCCTGTCCGAATACCCGCCCGCCGACTACCGGCGGCTCGTCGCGGCGGCCGCCGCGCGCTTCGAGGTCGGCACCGACGAGCTGATGGTCGGAGCCGGCGCGGACGAGGTCCTCGACATCATCGGCAAGGTCTTCCTGCCCGAGGGGGCGACGGCCGTCGTGCCGACGCCGACGTACGCGATGTACCGGGTCATCACCGAGCAGCGGGGAGCGCGGGTCGTCGCCGTGCCGCGCCTGGGACGGGAGGCCGACTACGCCCTGGACCTCGCCGCGGTCCGTGTCGCCGCTCGCTCGGCGGCCGTCGTCTGGCTGTGCAGTCCGAACAACCCGACCGGGCTGCCCGAGCCGCCGGGCACGATCGGGAACCTGCTGGGCCAGCTGGCCAGCGATGCCGCCGCCGACGGCCGGCCGGCCCCGATCGTCGTCCTCGACGAGGCGTACGCCGAGTTCGTGGGCGAATCGCTCCTCCGACTGCGTGCCGACTACCCGCGCCTCATCGTCGTCCGCACCGCGAGCAAGGCGTACGCCCTGGCCGGACTGCGGGTCGGATTCGCCGTCGCCAGGCCGCAGGTCATCAGACTGCTCAACCCATACCGCTCTCCCGCCAGCATCTCGACGGTGTCCGCGACCCTCGTGGCCGAGGCGATGCGGGACGGCGGCGCGGCCGCGGCCAACGTCGCGCGCGTCGAGCGGGAGCGCGATCGCCTGCGCGACGGCCTCATCGCCGCGGGCTGGTCGGCCGGGCGGTCCGTGACGAACTTCCTGCTGGTGGACTTCGGGTCGGTCGAACGCTCGGCCGCGGCCGCCGAAGCGCTGCTCGGGCACGGCCTCGTGCCGCGCACGTTCGGGGCCGGCCATCCGCTCGCCGATCACCTGCGCGTGACCGTCCGCGCCGCGCACGAGAACGATCGCCTGATCGAGGCGGCGCGCGCCATCACCCCGACCCTGCCGAGCCAGCCCGCCCAGCCGGAGATGCCCGCATGACCACGCCCCTCGGATCCCTCGTCACGACCGACCAGGATGCCGCCGCCCGGCGCGTGACGATCGCCCGCGAGACGCGCGAGACCCGGGTCACGATCACGCTCGCCATCGATGGCCGCGGCACGGCCGACATCCGGACCGGTGTCGGCTTCTACGACCACCTCCTGACGTCGTTCGCGCACCACGGCCTGTTCGACCTCAGCGTCGAGGCCGAGGGCGACCTCCAGGTCGACGAGCATCACACCGTCGAGGACGTCGCGCTCGTCCTGGGGGCCGCCTTCGCCGCGGCCCTCGGCGATCGGGCGGGGATCCGACGCTTCGGCGACGCCGCGGTCCCGATGGACGAATCCCTCGCCACGGCCGTGGTCGACGTCGGTGGTCGTCCGTACGCGGTCATCGACCTGCCGTTCCGCGGCGAGCGCGTCGGGGAGTTGCCGCTCCAGCTCATCGAGCACGCGCTGGAGTCGTTCGCGGGCACGTCCGGCACCACGCTGCACCTGCGTGGCAGCGGGCGCAACGACCACCACCTGGCCGAGGCCGCCATCAAGGCCCTCGCCCGGGCGATGCGGATCGCCTGCGAGCCGGACCCGCGACGCTCCGGCGTGGCCTCGACGAAGGGCTCCCTCGGATGAGCGGCGGCGGCACGGGGCCGCGTATCGCCGTCGCGGACTACGGCGCGGGCAACCTCGTCAGCATCGACCAGGCGCTGACCCATGTCGGCGCGCGCGTGATCATCGCCAGCGGACCGGACGACATCGCCGGCGCGGACGCACTCATCGTGCCCGGCGTGGGTGCCGCCGCCCCGGCCATGGAGCGCCTGGCCGCGGCCGGCCTGGTCGAGCCCATCCGGGCGTGGATCGCGGATGGGCGCCCGTTCCTCGGCATCTGCCTCGGCCTGCAGCTGCTGTTCGAGGCGAGCGACGAGGACGGCGCGTCGACGCTGGGCGTGCTCGGCGGCCGGACCGTCCGCCTGGCCGACGCGCCGACCCTTCCCCACATCGGCTGGAACCAGGTGCGGCGGACCGGGACGCAGCCGCTGTTCGACGGCATCGAGCCGGATGCCGACTTCTACTTCGTGCACTCGTATGTCGGGGCGCCGACCGATCCGGCGGTGGTCGCCGCCACGACGGACCATGGCGGCGCGTTCGTGTCGGCGGTCGCCCGCGACACCCTGCTGGGCGTCCAGTTCCATCCCGAGCGGAGCGGCGACGACGGCCTGCGCCTGCTGGCCAACTTCACCAGGCTCGTGGCCGAGGCCGCCTGATGCTGCGCCGCCGGATCATCCCCTGCCTCGACGTCGCCGACGGCCGGGTGGTCAAGGGCACCCGCTTCGTCGACCTGGTCGACGAGGGCGACCCGCCCGAGCTCGCCGAACGCTACGCCCGCGAGGGCGCCGACGAGATCTGCTTCCTGGACATCAGCGCGGCCCCGGCGGGTCGCGGCACGCTCCTCGACATCGTCGAGCGGACGGCGCGGCGAGCGTTCATCCCGCTGACCGTCGGCGGCGGGGTGCGCTCGGTCGAGGAGATGCGCGACGTGCTCCGGGCCGGCGCGGACAAGGTCTCGCTGAACACGGCCGCGGTGGCGGACCCGGACCTGATCGCGCGCTGTGCGGTGCGCTTCGGACGCCAGGCCGTGGTCGTCGCCGTGGATGCCCGTCGACGGCCCGAGCAGGGCGAGGGCGGGCCGGCATGGGAGGTCGTCGTCCAGGGTGGGCGGACCCCGACCGGACTCGATGCGGTGACCTGGTCGCAGCGGGCCGTCGCCCTGGGGGCGGGCGAGCTGCTGGTCACCTCGATGGACCGGGACGGGACCGGCGAGGGCTTCGACACGGACCTGCTGCGGGCGGTCACCTCCCGGGTCGAGGTCCCGGTCATCGCCTCGGGCGGGGCCGCGGGTCCGGCCGACTTCGTGACGGCGGTCCAGGTCGGTGGCGCGGACGCGGTCCTCGCCGCGTCCATCTTCCACCGCCGCATCCACGCCATCGACGCGGTCAAGGCCGCGATGGAGGACGCCGGCATCCCCGTCCGGCGCGTCGCCGAGGCGGTCGCATGACCGCGCCCGACGTCCGCTTCGGGCCGGACGGCCTCGTCCCGGCCGTGGTCCAGGACGCGACCGACGGACGGGTCCTGATGCTCGCGTGGATGGATGCCGAGGCGCTGGCGGCCACGCTCGAGACCGGACAGGTCCACTTCCACTCGCGCTCGCGGGGTCGCCTGTGGCGCAAGGGCGAGCAGAGCGGCAACGTCCTCCGACTGGTCGACCTCGCGACGGACTGCGACGCGGACGCGCTGCTGGTCACGGCCGATCCGGTCGGTCCGACGTGTCACCGCGGGACCCGCTCGTGCTTCGACCCGATCGACGACCCGGCGGAGCGCCGGACGCAGGGCTTCGCCTGGCTCGAGTCGCTCTGGGCGACGATCGCGCAGCGGGTCGCGACGCGCCCGGCCGGGTCGTACACGACGTCCCTGCTCGACGGCGGCGTCGATGCCGTCGCGCGCAAGGTGACCGAGGAGGCGACCGAGGTGCTGCTGGCCGCCAAGGACGATGCCGTGGGCTCGACCGACGCCACGCGTGACGCCCTCGCCGGCGAGGCCGCCGACCTGCTCTATCACGCCCTCGTGCTGCTCGCGCAGCGCGACCTGGCACCATCCGCCGTCATCGACACGCTGCGCGCCCGCCACCGCGCCTGAGGTCAGCCCGCGCGGCGGCCGATCTCGCGCCGGCGCTTCCCGAGGCGGACCTCGAGCCACTCCCCGGCGATGGGTTCGGGGACGGCCGCCGCCGGATCGGCGATGCGCACGCCGTTGACGGTCACCGCGCCGCCGCTGATCATCCGGCGCGCCTCGCCGCGCGACGCCAGCAGGCCCGTATCGGCGAGGAGCGCCGCCACGCCCCCGGCCAGCTGGCCGGGGTCGAACGTGAACCCGCCGGTCCCGGCATGGAGCGACGCGAGCACGGCCGGATCGACGATCGGCGCGCTGGAGAACAGGGCCGCGGCGTCCCGCTCGGCCGCCAGGGCCGCCTCGGCGCCGTGGGTCCGGGTCGTGATGTCGCGCGCCAGGGCGCGCTGTGCCTCGCGTGCCTCGGGTCGCGCGGCCAGGGCCGCCTCGAGCGCCTCGATCTCGGCCCGGTCGAACTCGGTGAACCAGCGCAGGTACGTGACCACGTCGCGGTCGTCCGTGTTCAACCAGTGCTGGTGGAACGCGAACGGGCTCGTCCGAGCGGCGTCGAGCCAGATCGTGTCGCCGCTCTCGGACTTGCCGAACTTGGTGCCCGACGGCGACAGCAGCAGCCGGTACGACAGGCCGTGCGCGGGCTGGTCGGGCGCGTCCTCGTCGACGCCGGCCCGGCGGCGGATGAGCTCCAGGCCGGCCGTGATGTTGCCCCACTGGTCGGCGCCGCCCATCTGGAGCTCGACGTCCATCGTCCGGTGGAGATGCCAGAAGTCGTACGACTGGAGGAGCATGTAGCTGAACTCGGTGAACGACAGGCCGCGCGCGAGGCGGGTCTGGACGGAGTCCTTGGACAGCATGTACGGCACCGTGAAGTGCTTCCCGGTGTCGCGCAGGAAGTCGATCAAGCGGAGTTCGCCGAGCCAGTCGAGGTTGTCGACCATGACCGCGCCGCGCTCGCCCGGGGAGAAGTCCAGGAACCGCTCCAGCTGCCCGCCGATGGCCGCCACGTTCGCGGCGAGCGTGTCGCGGTCGAGCAGGTTCCGCTCGGACGAACGCCCGGACGGGTCGCCGATCATGCCCGTGCCCCCGCCGACCAGGGCGACCGGCCGGCCGCCGTGGCGCTGCAGGCGCAGCAGCCCGAAGATCGGGATCAGGTGACCGATGTGCAGGGTCGGGGCGGTCGGGTCGAAGCCGTTGTAGCCGGCGATCGGCCGGCCCGTGGCCAGTCGCGCCGCCAGGCCTGGCGTCGCGGCGTGGAGGATGCCCCGCCAGGCCAGCTCGCCGAGCAGGCCGTCGGCGGGGATATCGGGCGCGCCGGAGGCGTCCGACGTCACAGCGGCCGCCCCCGGGGCGTCTTGGTCCGGCGGGTCGCCGGCGAACCGTCGTTCACGGACCCTATGCTATCGTGCGGACTCAGATGCAGACATCCCTCGCGCGGCGACAGCGCCGGAAGCGCGCCGCCGCCCGGCGGGCGGCGCCTCGCGGCAGCATCGTCCGGCGCCTCCTCATCGCCATCCCCATCGTCCTGGTCCTGCTCGGCCTGCTCGTCGGGGCCAGCGGCGCCCTCTTCACGGTGGCCGCCTACAACCATTACGCCGCGGGCCTGCCCGACCCTCGCGAGGCCCTGACCGACCTCGAGTTCGACCAGCAGACCCTCGTCTACGACCGGACCGGCCAGGTCGAGCTCGCCCGCCTCGGCACGCTCAAGCGCGAGGTCGTCACCTTCGGCCAGATCCCGGACGAGGCGCTCGATGCCACCACGGCGATCGAGGACCAGAACTTCTGGATCAATCCCGGCTTCGATCCGGGCGCCATCGTCAGCGCCTTCCTCGATACCCTCGATGGGCGACCCCGCGGCGCGTCGACCATCACCCAGCAGCTCGTCCGCGCCCGGCTCCTGCCGCCCGAGGCGTTCGAGGGCTCGACCTACGAGCGCAAGGTCCGCGAGATCATCCAGTCGATCCGCCTGACCGAGGCGTACCCGGGCGACGCCGGCAAGCAGGAGATCATCACCGCGTACCTGAACCAGAACTTCTGCGGCAACAACCTGTACGGCGTGAAGGCGGCGGCCAAGGGCTACTTCGGCAAGCCGCTCGAGGAACTCACGCTCGCCCAGCACGCCGCCCTGGCGGCGATCCCCCAGTCGCCCACGAAGTTCGACCTGGTCAAGAACGCGGTCGAGGTCTGCATCGACGACGAACCGCCGCTCGGGAGCGAGGCCGTGGAGTGCCAGAAGGTCGGCCTCACCGTCCCGATGAACACCGAGGTCGTAGTCCGGCGCAACTACATCCTGGAGCTGATGAAGTCGCGCAGCCCGCTGTCGGGCACGCGCTACGACGAGGACGACTACGAAGCGGCCAAGGAAGAGCCGCTCGATCTCGTCCCGCAGGTGTCGGCGACGTGGCGCGCTCCGCACTTCGTGTGGCAGGTCCGCACGGAACTCGCCGCCATCCTGTGCCCGGAGGATCCCGCCGACTGCCCCGAGGTGGACACCGGAGGCTACCGGGTGACGACCTCGCTCGACTGGGAGATGCAGAAGATCGTCGAGCGCTACGTGTACGCGGCCGCTCGGGCTCCGCAGGCGGAGGACCCACGGGCCGTCCTGCGCAGCCGCAAGATCCCGGAGTCGGAATGGAGCTGGATCCTCAACCTGCGCGGCAGGAACATCCACAACGCGGCGTCGGCGGTCATCGACTACCGGACCGGCGAGGTCCTGGCCTACGTCGGCAGCGCCTCGTACACGGCCAAGGGCACCAAGAAGTTCCAGCCCCAGTACGACGTCCTGTCCACCGGCTTCCGCCAGCCGGGGTCGGCGATCAAGCCGGTCCAGTACGTCATCGGCATCGACGACAAGACCCTGACGGCGAGCTCGATGCTCATGGACGTCGTGACCGACTTCGGCGGCGGCTTCACGCCGACCCAGGCCGACGGCCTTGAGCGCGGGCCCGTCCGCCTCCGTCCCGCCCTGCAGTTCTCGCTCAACGTGCCGGCCATCAAGGCCACGGTCATCAGCGGTCTCGAGCACGTCTTCGAGCGGACCGGCGACTTCGGCCTGACCTACCAGAGCACCGCGATCCCGGTCGTCTCGATGGGCATCGGCACGCTGGAAGTGCGCCCGATGGATCTGCTCGGCGCGTACGGCACCATCGCCAATGGCGGCGTCAGGATGCCGCGCCAGACGATCATGTCGATCGCGGACGAGGACGGGCGCGTCCTCTGGCCGATCGGCGACGCGCCGGCCGGCAGCCGCGTCGTGTCCGAGGGCGCCGCCTTCATCGTCACCGACATCCTGGCCGGGAACACGGACCCCAAGGTCAACCCGTACTGGGGCGAATGGGCCATCTATGACGGGGGCAAGCGCCGCCCCGCCGCGTACAAGACCGGGACCACCAGCAACAACCGCGACGTGCACGCCTACGGGTACCTGGCGCCCCCGGCCGACGACGCGGAGCCCGCGCTCGCGGTGGGCGTCTGGATGGGCAACAGCAACAACGAGCCCAACAAGGGCAGCCTGTCACTCGACTCATCGGCGCCGCTCTGGTCGGCCATCCTGACCGCGGTCTCGAAGGACCTCGACATCCGCTCGTTCAAGGCCCCGGAGGGCCTCGAGCGGGCCAAGGTCGACGCCTATACGGGCCTCAAGCCCGGACCGTTCACGACGCGCACCGTGACCGAGTACTTCCTGCCGGGCACGGTCCCGACCCAGGAGGAGTCGGTCCGGGTGGCGTTGCAGATCGACGCCGCCTCCGGGCTGCGCTGGCGCGAGGGCTGCGTCGGGCCACGCGAGACGCGCGGCTTCTTCGACCTGACCGAGGTCGAGACGAACTTCCCGGCCTGGCAGAAGGCCAACGCCAATTGGGCTGCGCGCGCCGCCAAGGGGACCGGCGTCCGTGGCGGGCCCGAGGGGACGCGCACGTCGTACTTCTACAGCAACGCGTTCGCGCCGTTCGGCCGGACGTGGGGGGCGCCGTTCGCGCCGAAGGCGCAGTGTCCGCTGGCACCACCCCCGTGCGGCGTGCAGCCGGAGGACCCGGATCCCTCGGACGAGCTGCCCGCGCCGACCCCGATCCCGTGCCCGACCCCCACGCCCGAGCCCACCGATCCCGGAGGCGGCGGCGGTGGTGGGGGCGGAGGCGGCGGCGGTGGTGGCGGTGGGGGCGGCCCGCCCTGACCGTCGGGCGAGGATCAGAACGCGACGATCGTCGCCCCGTCCCCGCCCTCGCCTCGCCCACCCGGGCGGGTCGACGAGACAAGCGGATGGGCCCCGGCCGCGCTGCGCACCGCGTCGCGCAGGGCGCCGGTCCCGAGGCCGTGGATGACGGTGACCGACGGCATCCCGGCCAGCGCCGCATCCTCGAGGTACCGTTCCAGGGCGTCGAGCGCCTCCTCCACGCGGGCTCCGCGCAGGTCGAGCGAGGACGCCACCGAGCGGGCTCGCTCGGACCGGATCGCCGCCACACTCGACGGATCGCGAGGCGGCCCGGCGCCGCTGCCTGCGGCCCGAGCGCCGACGGCAGCCGGACCCAGGTCCGCCACCTCCACCACGACCCGCATGCCGCCCGATTCGAGCGTCGCGCGGCGCCCGTCGCGGTCGAGCGAGGCGATCCGCCCCTCCCACCCGCCGCGCCGGCTGCGCGCCCGCTCGCCCACTCGCCACTCGCGGTCCGGCTCGATCGGCGCGGCGACGGCCGGCCCGTCGTCATCGTCGACGGCGGGTAACCGCTCCACGATCGACTCGGCCCGCGCCAGGGCCGCGTCCAGCGACGTCGCCGTGACGGTCTCCCGGCGCAGGGATCCCCGGATGGTCGCGAGCTCCGCGCGCAAGGCCTCGAGGAGCGCCTCCGCGTCCGTCCTGGCGGCCCGCACGGCTTCGTCGCGCTCACGCCGGGCGCGCCGCCGCTCCTCGTCGGCCGCGCGCAGGGTGTCGCGGGCCCGCACCTCGGCCGCTCTGGCCGCCTCGAGCGCATCGGCCGTCTCGCCCTCGGTCGCCCGGATCGAGGCGAGGGTCGCCTCGAACGAGCGCTGGGCCTCGGTCAGGCGCGAACGCGCGTCGGCCACGATCGGCTCCGGCAACCCCAGCCGCTCGGCGATGGCGAACGCCTGGCTGCCACCGGGCAGGCCGATGGTCAGGCGGTAGGTCGGGCTGAGCGACTCCAGGTCGAACTCGACCGCGGCATTGCGCGCCCCGGGCGTGGTATGGGCGTAGGCCTTCAGTTCGGCGTAGTGGGTGGTCGCGGCCACGATGGCCCCGGCCCGGATGAAGTGGTCGAGCAGGGCCTGGGCGAGGGCCGAGCCCTCGGTCGGGTCGGTCCCGGCCCCGAGCTCGTCGAGCAGGACGAGGGTCCCGGGCCCGGCGGCATCGACGATCGTGGTGATCCGCCGCAGGTGCCCGGAGAACGTCGACAGCGACTGCGCCACCGACTGCTCGTCGCCGATGTCGGCGAAGACATCGGTCCAGATCGGCAGGCGACTCCCGGCGGCGGCCGGGATGTGCAGCCCGGACTGGTGCATCAGGCTGAGCAGCCCGAGTGTGCGCAGCGTGACGGTCTTGCCGCCGGTGTTCGGTCCGGTCACCACGAGCGCCGTGTAGCCGTCGCCGATCCGCACGTCGATCGGGACGACCGTGCCGCGCAGCCCCGGGTGGCGGGCGGACAGGAGCACGACCTCGGGCCGATCGGCGGTGTCCGCGCGGGTCGCGTCCATGTCCGCAGCGAGGCTCGCCCGCGCGGCCCACAGGTCGAACCGGGTCAGGGCGTCGAGCGTCTCGCGCAGGGCGACCGCGTTGGCCGCGACGAACGCCGACAGCTCGTCGAGGATACGCGCGATCTCCTCCTGCTCGGCCACCTGGGCCTCGCGCCAGGCGTTCCCGAGCTCGACCGCGACGAGCGGCTCGATGAACAGCGTCTGACCGCTGCCCGACGCGTCGTGGACGATGCCCTTGACCTTCGAACGGGCTTCAGCCTTGACCGGGACCACGTAGCGGCCGTTGCGCAAGGTGACGATCGGCTCCTGGAGGGCGTTCCCGAGCTCCGCCCCGACCAGGGCGTCCAGGCGCCGTCGAAGTCGGTCGTACGCGACCCGGACGGCGGCGCGCAGCGGCCCCAGCCGCGGCGACGCCGTGTCGAGCAGCTCACCGGTCGGATCGAAGCTGCGGGCGAGGCTGGCGCGCAGCGCGGGCAGCCCGTGCAGGTCCCGGGCCAGGGCGTGGAGCAGGGGCCGCCGGTCGTCGGCCAGGCTGGTGGCCAGCCGGGCGGCGGCGTCGAGGGTGTCGGCGATCGCCACGAACTCGACGGGGTCGAGCCGACCGCCGCGCGCGGCGCGCTCGACCCACGGGCCGATGTCGTGGGCGCCGCCGATGCCGACCCCGGAGCGCTCCTCGAGCAGGGCCCGAACCTGGTCCGTCTCGTCGAGCCGGCGCGCGACGATGACCGGGTCGGCCGATGGCTCGAGCTGCTCGGCCGCTCGGCGCGACGGCGGGAACGAGGTGGCTTCGGCCAGCCGGGCACGGATCGACGGGAACTCGAGCAGGACCTGCGAGCGGGCGTCCATCCGGCGGGCGTCGGTCAGGCGTCGACCGACGCCGCCGCGGCCGACGTGGATCCCGCCGGACCCGACACGGCCGGATGGCCGGCCAGCCACAGGCGCCACGGCCGGCCCGCCCAGTCCGGTCCGGCGTAGGCGACACCGATCCGCGGACCGCTTTCGACGTGGCCGATGCGCCGGGCCGAAGGCTCCAGGCGGAGGGGCGAGGCCGCGTCGCACAGGTCGATGCCGTCCCAGCCCGTGTCGAGACCGAAGGCCGACGCGACGCGACCCGGGCCGCTGGCGACGCGGGCGTCCGGGGTGCGCTCGAGCGACCGTGCCGCACGCTCGGCGCCCTCGCGCGTGCGTCCGACCCGCCGTCGAGCGGCGGACGCGAGGCGGGCCAGCCGCATCGCCTCGATGCCCTCCACGGGCATCGCCGCCCGGACGAGCACGGCACTCGCCGTCCCCGCATCGCCGGTCACCACGTTCAGGCAGTCATGCATCCCGTAGACACGGTACACGTAGGTGTGGCCGGCCGGTCCGAACATGGCCCTGTTCCGGCGCGTCGGTCCCGATCGAGCGTGGGACGCGCGGTCCTCCGGGCCCCCGTAGGCCTCGACCTCGACGATCGTCGCGGCGCGCCGGCCCGTCCCGTCATCGCGCACCAGCGTGGCGCCGAGGAGGGCGCGCGCGGCGGTCAGCGGGTCGGTCAGCAGCCGCTCGCGCGGGAAGGCGGAGCCGGGCGGACGGGTGCCGCTCAGCTCCCCGCCCGCGGGAAGAGGGCCTCGATGCTCTCCGGGATGAGGAACCCGGTCAGTGCGAAGAATCCCGGGATGATCGTCTCGCGGAAGGCACGCACGATCTGCGAGCCGTCGAGGGCGGTCCACAGGTCGCGCAGGAACGGCAGCTCCTGCGGGTCGGGCGGGATGCCCGGGATGCGGAAGAACGTGTCCAGGATGATGACCGTCGCGCCGAGGATGACGCCGGCCTGGACGATGCCCAGCAGCGCGCCGAGGAGCTCGTCGAGGAAGCGGGCCTTCACGAACAGCGGCTGCGGTCGGTAGAACCCCTGCACGACCAGCGCGAACGCGAGGGCGGCGGCCACGAACACGGTGCCGAAGCCGACCATGTAGCTATACGCCTTGGGGAACTGCGTCCAGTTCGCTCCGAGGAACTCGCCGAGCGGGTCGGCCAGGTTGGCCGCGAAGAAGAACGAGAACAGGATCGCGGCCAGGCCGATCAGGCGGCGGATCGCGCCCTGGGCGAAGCCCAGCACGAAGAAGGCCATGAAGTACAGGACGAGGACGAGGTCGATCGCCGCGAACCCGCCCAGGAATGCCCCGATGTCCACCATGCCTCCTGCCCTGCCGGCCCCGGCCGCGCGTCCGAGGCGGCGCAAGGGTAGCAGCGTGCCTCGCGGCGTCGCAAGCGGACGATGCGGTCACGGCATCGTCCGCCCGTCGGTCAGGAGCGGATGGCGCCGCCCACGTCGCCGGCCAATCCGGCGGCGATGGCCGCCATCGCCGAATCGACCTCCTCCTCGGTCAGGGTCCGGTCGGCGGCGAAGACCAGTCGGTACGCCAGGCTGCGCTGGTCGTCGGCGAGCGGCCGGCCACGGTAGACGTCGAAGAGGGTGACCGAGGCCAGCCGATCCCCACCGTGGCGTCGGAGCGCCGCCTCCACCTCGGCCGCGGGGCGATCGTCGGCGACCACGACGGCCAGGTCGCGGGCGACGGTCGGATAGCGCGACGGGGTGCGACCGGCCGGAACGGGCGGCGAGCCCGCCGACAGTCCGGCGACCGCGAGCTGGCCGACGACGACGCGCCCGCGCAGGTCGAGCGCCTCGGCGAGCGTCGGGTGGAGCTCCCCGATGCGTCCCTCGAGGCCGCCGGGGGCGCGCACGCGGGCGGCGCGGCCGGGGTGAAGCCGCGGATCGTCGAGGAGCGGGGTCGCGACGACGTCGCCGAGCCGGACGGCGGCGGCCAGGCCGTCGACCAGCCCGCGGGCATCGGCGACATCCCAGTCCGGCGCGGTGCGATCCCACGAGGACGGCCGGCTGGGGCCCACCAGGGCGAACGCCAGGCGCCACCACTCGTGGACGACCCCGTCGTCGGTGGCGCCGTAGCCGGTGCCGATCTCGAAGATGGCCACGTCCGACCGGCCGCGGCGCTGGTTGTCGCCGACCACGTCGAGCAGCCCGCCCAGCAGCTCCTGGCGAACGACGCTGTGCTGCGATGCCAGCGGGTTGGTCACCACGATGGCCCGGCCGGTGGCGACGCCCTCCCCCTCGACGGCGCTGTCGTCGTGACCGGCGAAGCGCTCCCCGGTGGCCGGCGCGAGCAGGGCGTAGCCGACGACCTCGTGGAGCCCGGCGCCGACGAGGATCTCGCGGACCCGGTCGCGCAGGCGCAGCGGCGACGGCTGGTAGACCGGCATGGGCGTGTGCGGCAGGATCCCCGGGATGGTGTCGTAGCCGCGGACGCGGGCCACCTCCTCGGTGATGTCGGCCTCGATCAGCAGGTCGCGCCGCCACGACGGGACGGTAGCCAGCAGGACCGCGGCCGTCCCGGGGTCGACGGTCAACGGCCGGGGGTCCCCCGAGACGACCACGGGCGTCCCCGGGGGTGCCGGCTCGGTGGTGACGCCGACGCGCTCGAGCACGGCACGCTGCTCCTCGACCGGCACGGCCGTGCCGAGCAGCCGTTCCACCCGGCCCGGCCGGAACGCGACGGTCGCAGCTGCCGGTTCGCGCGGCGCCGAGTCGACGTCGCCGCGCGCCACGTCGCCGCCCGCCCACTCGGCGATGAGGCGAGCCGTGCGATCCGCCCCGAGCCGCGCCAGGCGATGCTCCTGCCCCTTCTCGAAGCGCAGGCTCGCCTCCGAGCGGAGGGCGTGGCGGAACGCGGTCCGGCGGATCGCGACGGGATCGAAGATCGCCGACTCGACCACGACGTCGGTGGTGGTCGGGCCGATCTCCGACGTTGCCCCGCCCATCACCCCGGCGATGGCCAGCGGCCCGTCCGGGTCGGCGATGAGCAGCGTGTCGGGGTCGAGCTCGCGCATCACGTGATCCAGCGTCTCGATGGTCTCGCCGGCGCGAGCCCGGCGCACGATGATCCGGCCGTCGCGCACCGCGGCGGCGTCGAACGTGTGGATCGGCTTGCCGAGCTCGAGCATCACATAATTGCTCACGTCCACGACGTTGCTGACCGGCCGCTGTCCCGCGGCGATCAGGCGCATCTGGACGCGGTCCGGCGAGGGTCCGACGGTG
Organism: Candidatus Limnocylindria bacterium; assembly: GCA_046566045.1. Classification (GTDB taxonomy): domain Bacteria; phylum Chloroflexota; class Limnocylindria; order Limnocylindrales; family CSP1-4; genus SPCO01. The sequence goes on along the minus strand of JBKHXL010000039.1, from coordinate 31,725 downwards.
ACGCCCCGGACGTGCCGACCGACGAAGCGCGGGCAGCCCTCGGCATCCTCCACGACCACCGACAGCAGGCCGGCGATGTCGGCGCCGGTCTCGGGCGGATCCGTCGGCGGGAAGCGCAGCGGGGCGCCCGTCACCGCGGACACCTCGCGGGCGAGCCCGACCAGGCTCAGCGCGTCGCCGCGATTCGGCTTGACGTCCACGTCCAGGACGACGTCGCCGTAGAGGTCCGCGAGCGGCGCCCCGAGCGGCGCCGCCGCATCGAGGATGAGGATGCCGTCGCCATCGGCGGTCAGGCGCAGCTCATCGCCCGAGCACAGCATGCCGTTGCTGACGACGCCCATCTTGCGGGTGCGCTCGATGCGTCGGTCGCCCGGCAGGACGGCTCCGGGCAGGGCCACCGGGACACGCTGGCCCGGAGCGATGTTCGTGGCGCCGCACACGATCTCGAGCGGTTCCCCGGACCCGAGGGTCACGGTCGTGAGCGACAGGCGGTCGGCCTGCGGATGGCGCTCGACGGTGAGCAGCTCCCCGACGACGACGTTCCGCCAGTCGGCGCCCCAGCGCTCGATCCCCTTGACCTCCATCCCGAGCAGGGTCAACCGCTCGGCCAGCGCCTCGGGCTCGAGGTCGATGTCGACATAGTCGCGCAGCCACGACAGCGGGACCCTCATGCGAACTGCTCGAGGAAGCGCAGATCGTTCTCGAGGTACAGGCGCAGGTCCGCGACGCCGTGGCGCAGGTTGGCGATGCGCTCGACGCCCATGCCGAAGGCGAAGCCCTGGTAGCGCTCCGGGTCCAGGCCGCCGTACTGGAGGACGACCGGGTGGACCATGCCGGCGCCCAGGATGGTCATCCAGCCGCTGCGCGAGCAGGCCGGGCAGCCCGACCCGCCGCACACCAGGCACTCGACGTCGAAGGCGACCGACGGCTCGGTGAACGGGTAGTAGCCGGGGCGGAAGCGGGTCCGCTTGTCGGCCCCGTACATCGCCTTGGCGAACTGGTCGAGCAGGCCCTTCAGATCGGCCATGGTCGTGCCCTCGTCGACCATCAGCCCCTCGACCTGGAAGAACTCCGAGGCATGGCTGGCGTCGACCGCCTCATAGCGATAGCAGCGGCCAGGGAGCAGGGCGCGGATGGGCGGCGCCTGCGCGTGCATGACCCGGATCTGGCCCGGTGACGTGTGGGTTCGCAGCAGGTGGCCCTCGACGTCCACGTACATCGTGTCCCACAGGTCGCGCGCCGGGTGGTCGGGCGCGATGTTGAGCATCTGGAAGTTCCTGAGGTCGTCCTCGATCTCGGGGCTCTCGTGGATGACGAACCCGAAGCGGCCGAAGATCTCGGCGATCTCGGCGATGGTCTCCGGGATCGGGTGGCGGCCGCCACGCGGGAACGGCCGGCCGGGCATCGTGACGTCGAGCGTCTCGGCCGACAGGCGGACCGCGAGCTCCGACCCGCGCAGGGCCGTGCCGCGGGCCGCGAGGGCGGCCTCGATGTCGCCGCGGACGGCATTGGCGATGGCGCCGACCTGCGGGCGCTCCTCCGGCGCCAGGCTGCCGATCCCGCGCAGCACGCCGGTCAGCCGGCCCTTCCGGCCCAGGACGTCGAGCTCCAGGGCGTCGAGCGTGGCGACGTCCGGCGCCGCGTCGATGGCGCCGAGCGCGTCGGCCCGGAGGGCCTCGAGATCGCGGGTCAGGTCAGCGAGGTCCACGGTCCTCCTTGGACGGCGGTGGCCGGTGAATCACGAACCCTCGACCGTCGTTGGGCGGGTCGAGGGTCCGATCGACGGTCCGTGCGAGCCGGCGGCGGCCTGGTCAGGCGCCCTTGGCGAGCTCGGCGATCCGACCGAAGGTGCCGGCATCGCGGATGGCGAGGTCGGCCAGGATCTTGCGGTCGAGCTGGACGTCGGCGCGCTTGAGGCCGCTGATGAACTGCCCGTAGGTCAGGTCGTGCTGGCGGGCGGCGGCGTTGATCCGGATGACCCACAGCTGGCGCATCTGGCGCTTGCGCTGCTTGCGGTCCCGGGTCGCGTACGCCAGCGCGTGGAGCAGCGCCTCACGGGCCGGCTTGATCAGTCGCGACTTGGCCCCCTTGCGGCCCTCGGCCGCGTTCAGGAGGCGCTTGTGGCGCTTGTGGGCGGTGACGCCACGCTTGACTCGTGCCATGGTCGGTCGGCTCCTAGAGGTACGGCAGCAGGCGCCGGACCTGCCGGGCGTGCTCGGGCCCGATCACGGACTTGCCGGCGTACCGGCGGGTCCGGCGGGAGGACTTGATCTCGAGGTGGTGGCCACGCCAGGCGTTGACCCGGATGAACTTCCCGGAGCCCGTCACGCCGATGCGCTTCTGGGCCGCCTTGTGGCTCTTGATCTTGGGCACGGTGGCCTACTCTCCTTGCGACGCCGGCGCCGGGATCGCCGCGGGCGCGGCTGCCGGTTCCGTCGTGATGGCGGTGCGTTCCTCGGGCTCCTGCGGGGTCTCCGTCACGGCGTCGGCCGGGACGGCGTCCACCGCGTGCTTGCGATCCGGGGCGTCGTGGCTCTTGGGCTTGTGGAGCGATGCCATCGTGATGTGCATCGACTTGCCTTCCAGCAACGGCGTCCGTTCCGCGACCCCGTGGTCCTTGACTCGATCGATGAACCGGGCGATCAGACCCCGTCCGATCTCCGGGTGCGTGAGCTCTCGACCACGGAAGCGGACCGTGACCTTGATCCGGTCACCATCCTCCAGGAACTCGATCGCTCGATTGACCTTGGTGTCGAAGTCGCCGACCCCGATCTTCGGGGTGAGGCGGACCTCCTTGAAGGTGACCGAACGCTGCTTGCGCTTGGCTTCCTTCTCGCGCTTGGTGAGTTCGTACTTGTACTGCCCGAAGTCCAGGAACTTGACCACCGGCGGCGACGCCAGCGGCGCTACCTCGACGAGGTCATAGCCCCGCTCCTGTGCCATCTCGAGAGCGCGTGGCGTCGGCATCACGCCCAGCTGTGCACCCTCTTCATCGACCACCCGGACCTGAGGGATCCGGATCATCTGGTTGACGCGCAGGTCTCGGCTGATGGTTCACCCCTTGGACTACGGACGGTCGGGACCGACCGGCGCGCGGACATGCGACCACGCTCGGCCGAGCGGGCAGGATAGCACACCGCCCGAGTCAGTCGCCGCCGCGGACCGGTCTCAGGCGACACCCCGTGCGGCGCTCTCGGCGGCCAGCCGGTCGGCGAACGCCTCCCAGTCCTGCGGCTCCTGCTGTTCACCGTTGCGAGTCCGGGGCGATGCGGTCCGGGCCTCGATCTCGCGGTCGCCGAGGACGACCATGTAGGGCACCTTCTGGCCCTGGGCGGCCCGGATCTTGTACTGCATCCAGTTCGACGAGCCGTCCACCTCGACGCGCAGGCCCCGCGAGCGGAGGAGGACGGCGAGCTCCCCGGCCGCCTCGAGGTGCCGATCGGCGATCGGGATGACGACGGCCTGGACCGGCGCGATCCACAGCGGGAAGGCCCCAGCGAAGTGCTCGACGAGGATGCCGATGAAGCGCTCCAGCGAGCCGTAGATGGCCCGATGGATGGCCATCGGGCGCTGGGGCTGTCCGGCCTCGTCGATGTAGGTCAGGTCGAACCGCTCGGGCAGCATCGTCAGGTCCACCTGGATGGTGGCCATCTGCCACTCGCGGCCGAGCGCATCGTCGATGTAGATGTCGATCTTCGGCGCGTAGAACGTGCCGTCCCTGGGCTTGGTGACGTACGGCGCCCCGGTCCGGTCGAGGGTGTCCCGGATGATGCCCTCGGCCCGGTCCCACAGCGCCGGGTCGCCGATCGCCTTGTCCGGCCGGGTCGCGAAGGCGTAGCGCGGCGTCAGACCGAACCAGCCGTACGCCTCGGTGACCTCGCCGAGCAGGGCCTCCAGCTCACCGCTGAGCTGGTCGGGCCGGACGTAGACGTGCGCGTCGTCCTGGATGAATTGACGCACGCGGGTCAGGCCGCTGAGCGAGCCGGACCGCTCGTTGCGGTGGAGCCGCCCGAACTCGCTGAAGCGCAGCGGCAGGTCGCGATACGAGCGAAGGTGACTGCGGTAGATGAACGTCGACTCCGGGCAGTTCATCGGCTTGAGGCTGAACAGCTGCTTCTCGGACTCGACCACGAACATGTTGTCGGCGTAGTGGTCCCAGTGCCCGGACTGGCGCCACAGGCGCTCGCTGACGAGGATCGGCGTGCTGACCTCCTCGTAGCCGCGTCGCTCCTGGAGCTCGCGCATGGCGGTCTCCAGCGTGCGCCAGATGCGCTGGCCCTTGGGGTGCCAGAAGGCCGACCCGGGCGACACGTCGTGGAACGAGAACAGGTCGAGCTCCACGCCGAGCCGGCGGTGATCGCGTTTCCTGGCCTCCGCGCGCCGCCACAGGTAGGCGTCGAGCTCCTCCTGGGTCGTCCAGGCGGTGCCGTACACGCGCTGGAGCATGGGACGGGTCTCATCCCCGCGCCAGTACGCCCCGGCGGTCCCGAGCAGCGCGAATGGGCCGATCCGACCCGTGCTCGCCACGTGCGGCCCGCGGCACAGGTCGATGAACGGGCCCTGCCGGTAGAAGGTGGTCGGCGGCATGGGCGTCCCGTCGCGCTCGGCCGCCGCGGCCAGGTCGTCCACGATCTCGACCTTGAACGGCTGGCCGCGCTCGACCAGCGCGGCGCGGGCCGCCTCGGGGGTCTCCTCCGAGACCTCGAACGGGTGGTCGGCGGCGATCGACTCGCGCATGCGCGCCTCGATGGCCGGCAGGTCGTCCGGGGTCAGCGGCCGCGGCAGCAGGAAGTCGTAGTAGAACCCGTCGGCGATGACCGGACCGATGCCGAGCTGCGTGCCCGGGAACAGGTCGAGGACGGCCTCGGCCAGCACGTGCGCCGCGCTGTGGCGCATCGGCCCGAGCGCGTCGCCGGCCGCGCCGTGGTCCATGAGTTCGCTCGCCGAACCGCGCTCGGCGACCTCGGGCAGGAGCTCCTCGAGCTCGATCCCCTCGTCGTCTGCCATGCCGTCGTCCTCCACTGGAATCACGAGACCCCCCGTCCGTCGTCAGGACGAGAGGTCTGCTCCCGCGGTCCCACCTGCGTTCGCCGTCACGCTGCCGCGCCGGCGCCCTCGTGGTCGCGCTAACGGGCGACGCCCGGATCGGTTCGCCGATCACTCACGGGTGGTGCCGGTCCGGACGATCGCCTGGGCTTCCAGCCACGGCCCTGGCTCTCTTGGATCGCGGGGACGGATCGGCGTGTCCCGCTCGACGCGGTGTGTGGTGGGCGACACTGGACTCGAACCAGTGACCTCTTGCATGTCAAGCAAGTGCTCTAACCAGCTGAGCTAGCCGCCCGGGTCGCCGGTCCCTCGATCGTCGTGACCCGATGACCGTTGGCTCGCGGGGTGTTCCACGTCCCGTGACAGTCATCCAGCCTCAACGACCTCGTCGCCAGCGGCCCGCGCATCCTACCAGAGGGCGCCGACGACCGACAACGAGGCTCCCCCGCCCTGGTTCGGCGATGATGGAGCCGATGGACACCGACTACGACCTGCTCGACGTGGGGGACGGCGCACGCCTCGAGCGCTTCGGCGACGTCGTGGCCGACCGTCCGGCGCCGGGTGCGCTGAGCGCGCGCCGAGCGCCGGAGGCGTGGACGGACGCCGACCTTCGGTTCGATCGGACGACCGGCTGGTCCGGGCCGGGCCTGACCCGCGCGGACGCCGGCTGGACGGTCCAGCTGGCTGGTCTCGAACTCGAGTTGCGACCGACCGCGGCGGGCCAGGTGGGGGTCTACCCGGAACACGCCGACCACCTCCCCTGGCTGCTGGGACGCCTCGCCGACCGCGGGGTGCCGGACCGGCCGGTCACCATCCTGCACCTGTTCGCCGCGACCGGCCTCGGCACCCTCGCGCTGGCCGCCGCCGGCGCAACGGTCACCCACGTGGACGCCGCCCGGCCGACGGTCGCGTGGGCGCGGCGCAACGCCGAACGGAACGGCCTCGCCGATCGGCCGATCCGCTGGATCGTGGACGACGCCCTGGGCTTCGCCGAGCGCGAGCGGCGCCGCGGACGACGGTACGACGGGATCGTCCTCGATCCTCCGACATACGGCCACGGGGGCCGTGGCGCGTCCGGGACCTGGTCGATCGAACGCGACCTCCCATCCCTGCTCGACGTGTGCGCGACGCTCATCGCCGATGATGGCTTCGCCCTGCTGTCCGCCCACACGGAGGGCATCACGGCGACCGACCTCGAGGACGTCCTCGACGACCGGATCGGGCGCCACGGCGTGACCCGGGGATCCGACGTCGAGCTGGTCGCGCGCAGCGGGGCCGTCCTCGGCCTGGGGGCAGCGGCCACCTGGGATGGCCGATCGTGACGGATCAGGGCTGGCGGCCGGACATCGCCAGCCCGGGCAATCCCCGCATCAAGGCGGCGGCCGCGCTGCGCGACCGCGCGGCGCGGGTCCGGACCGGCACCACGGTCGTCGACGGCGCCCGCGAACTGCGCCGTGCCCTGGACGCCGGGGTGGAGGTCGTCGAGGCGTTCGTATGCGAGCCGCGCCTGGCCGGTCCGGACGCCCTGGCGGCGCTCGAAGGCCTGCGCGCGCGCGGCACGGACGTCGTCGGCGTCAGCGATGCGGCGCTGGCGCGGCTCGCGTTCGGGGACCGCAACGAGGGCCTCGTGGCGGTCATCCGGTCCCGGCCCCAGGACCTCGACGCCGTGGCGCTCGGCTCCGAGCCGCTCATCGTGGTCATCGAGGACGTCGAGAAGCCGGGCAACGTGGGCGCCGTGCTGCGCAGCGCCGACGGGGCCGGCGCCGACGCGGTCATCGCGGCCGCAGCCGGGACCGACATGGCCAACCCGAACGTCATCCGGGCCAGCGCCGGGACGGTCTTCAGCATGCCGACCGCGGCCGCCGAGCCGGGCGCGGTCCTCGACTGGCTGCGCGCTCGGCGGATCCGGGTCGTGGCCGCCCGCGTTGACGGGGCTCGCACGTACACCGACGCGGACCTGACCGGCCCGCTCGCGCTCGTCCTGGGCAGCGAGGCCGAGGGTCTCGGCGAGACCTGGCTGGCACCCGACGTGGAGCCGATCCGGATCCCGATGCGCGGCGTCGCGGACAGCCTCAACGTCTCGGTCAGCGCGGCCATCCTGTTGTACGAGGCTCGCCGCCAGCGCGATCAGCGTTCGTAGACGACCTCCCCGTTCATCACGACCAGCCGCGGTCGCGTCGTGGCCAGCGCGCCGCCCGGTTCGACCGGCTCGTCCAGCGCCACCGCGTCGATGACGACGAGGTCGGCCCGCTGGCCGACGGTGAGCCGGCCGCGATCGTCCTCGCGCGCCGACTGCGCCGGGTCGAGGCACGCCGCGCGCAGCGCCCGCTCGAGCGTGAGCGCCTGCTCCGGCGCGAACGGCGGGGTGCCGGCTGGCCAGCGGGCATCCTCGCGTCGCACGGCCAGCGCGAGGCCCGGCCATGGATCGAACGATTCGACCGGGGCGTCGGTCCCGAACGGCATGACCGCTCCGGTGTCGGCGATCGCCCTCCAGGTGTAGGCCTCGGCCTCGGCCCGGGCGCCCCACAGTCGACGGGCCACGATCGCGTCCGAGCCCAGGTGCACCGGCTGGACGCTCGCCGCGATGCCGTCGCGCGCGAACCGAGGACGGTCGTCCGGGTGGAGCATCTGGACGTGCTCGATGCGCGGCATCAGGGGCTGGTCAGGTGCCCCCGCGGCGAGGACGTCGAGGGCGACCCGCACCGCCGCATCGCCGATGGCGTGGATCATGGTGGTGATGCCGCCCTCGGTGGCGCGGGCGACCCGCGCGGCGAGGCCGTCGCGCTCGGTCATCCAGACGCCGCGACGCAGCGACGGCGGCAGCGGGTACCCGGGCTCGGGCTCGATGTCCTCGAGCAAGGCGGCGGTCCGCGACCCGAGTGAACCGTCGGCGAAGCACTTCTGCCAGCCCACGACGGCGCGGCCATCGGGGTCCGCGCCCAGTCGCGCACCGCTCCGCAGGCCCGCGGCGATGGCCGCCTCGAGGGCGTCGTCACGGATGCACACGTGGACGCGCACCGGCAGATCGCCGCGGTCGGCCAGCTGCGCATACGCCGGGACGTCATAGGCCAGGTCCGGGTCCGGGGCGACCCCGCCCGGGTCGTGGCAGGCGACGACGCCGAGGGCGAGCAGGTCGCGGGCCGTGGCCACCAGCGCCGCCGCCAGCGTCTCGGGACCGGGCGCCGGGACGTGGATGGTGATCAGCCGGCTGGCCGCCTCGTGGACGACTCCCTCCGGGATGCCCTGCTCATCGCGCCGGACGACGCCACCCGGCGGGTCGTCGGCGCCGAAGCCGGCCAGGGCGAGCGCCGCGCGGCTGGCCCACAGGGCGTGGTGGTCGTGGGCCCACAGGGCGACGCGCCGACCCGGAGCGACCCGCTCGAGGTCGTCGGCGGTCGGCCACCCGCCCCACCGGTCGGCGTCCCAGCCGTGGCCCTCCAGCCATGCGGCCGGATCCGCCGCGCCGACATGGGCGGCGCGGACCCGCTCCAGGCCGACGGACAGCGTGGCAGCGTCGGTCAGGTCGATGTGGCGGCGCGAGATGGCCGCCTGGGCGAGGTGCAGGTGCGCGTCGGTCAGCCCCGGGATCGCGACCTGGTCGGGCTCGAGAGGGAGACGCCGCGTGAACGGGTCGGCCCGCGTCTCGAGCTCCACCTCGGAGCCGGCGAAGGCGACCCGGCCGTCGCGGATGCCGAGCGCCTCGACCCAGCCGAAGCCGTGGCTGCCCGCGAGCGTGGCGATGCGGCCGGTGATGAGCGCGTCGAGGGGCATGCGCCGCTCAGGGTAGCGGGTCGGCCAGCAACGTCGCGAGCGCGTCCCGCGAGAGGCCGGCGCCGAGACCCAGGGCGAGCGCGACCCGGGCCTTGATCGCGCACAGATGGCCGGCCGGGATGGCGCCCGCGCGGAGCCACGTGGCGCCGCCGCCGGGGAAGGCGTAGGCCGCGCCCACCGCTCCGGCCGGACAGCGCGACGCCAGGACGACCGGGATGTCCGCCGCCATCGCGGCCGTGGCCGCCGCCAGCAGCCCCGGGTGGGTGTTGCCGGACCCCGTCGCGGCGATGACGAGACCGGCCGCACCGTGGTCAAGGAGCGCGTCCACGACCGATCCGTCCGTGTCCAGCCCCGCCGTCACGAGATGCACGTTCGCGGCGGCCCGCTCCGCGGCCACGTGCCGGCGCGGCCCCCGGGGGCGGTGCAGCAGGGCCCTCCCGTCCACGACGCGCCCGAGCGAGCCGCCGTTGGGGCTGCGGAAGGCGTCGAGGGCGGTGGTATGGGTCTTCTGGACGTCGTCGGCCGGCTCGATCGTGCCGCCCAGCACGACCGTGACGCCGGTCCCGGCCGCGTCCGCCGCGGCGGCCACGGTCACCGCGTCGCGCAGGTTCGCGGGCCCATCGTCGCCGGACTCGTGCGGTGCACGCATGGCGCCCGTGACGACGACCGGTCGCTCGCCGTCGAGGACCAGGTCCCAGGCGAAGCTCGTCTCCTCGATGGTATCCGTCCCCTGCACCACGACCACCCCGGCGACATCGTCCCGTGCGAGCGTGTCGCGGACCACGCAGCCGATCCCCAGGACCGCGTCGAACGACAGGTGGCTGGCCGGGATCAGGCCGTGATCGATCGGCACGACCTCGGCGAGGGCATCCAGCCCCGGCGTGCGGGCCAGGATCGCGGCCCCGTCGAGGGCGGGGACGTTGCCGCCGAGCGCCGGATCGAGGCGCATGCTGATCGTCCCGCCGGTGAACACCACCGCGACACGGGGCAGCGGCCGCACGGTCGGTCAGTCGCGATCGGCCGGGTCGGCCGGACCAGCCGCCGAACCGGGCCCCGGCAGCGGACTCGACGGGGCGCCGTCGGCACGCCACAGCGGTCGGTCGTGCCCGAGCGCCGCCGCGATCGGGTCCTCGGCATGTGGATCGGCCGTGGCCTGTGCGATCGGCTGTTCGCGGAACAGGACGCTGGCGATGCCCGCGGCAAGGATCGCCATGCCGACGATGAAGATCACCGTCGTGGTCCCGATCAGGTCGGAGATCGGCCCGACGATGATGATGGGCAGGAACGACGAGGTCGACACCAGCATGTTCAGGACCCCGAACACGCGGCCACGGACGTCCTCCGGGAGATCCTCCTGGAGCTGGGTCTGGGCCGGGATGGCGACGAGGCCGTAGGACACGCCGGCGCCGAAGGCGATGACGACGACGATGGCCAGCAGCGAGGTCAGGGCGGACAGATCGAGCAGGCCGGTGGCCTCCTCGGCCGATTGCAGGAAGCGTGACAGCGGGCCGGCCACGGACAGGGCCGTGACCAGGATGCCGAGGGCGATGGTCCCGCCCTCGATGACGCGCCGGCGGGGCAGGTACTTGCCGTAGGCGTTGAGCAGCAGGATGCCCATCACGATGCCGCCGCCCATCGGCAGCACGACCACGGCCAGGTCCTTGGGCGCCAGCCCGAGGGCCTCGCGCGAGAAGTCGGGGCCGAGGACACCGAGCACGCCGACCAGCGAGGCGGTGATGCCGAGGTACGACAACGACCAGCCGATCGTGCGGTGATCGCGGATGTAGCCCAGACCCTCGCGCAGCTGGTCGACGGTCGAGGCGACGGCCTGCTGGGTCTCGCCGAGCGGGTGGACGGGCTCGCTCGCATCGGGGGCGGGAGGCGCGGACGGGAGGGTGAAGCAGAAGACCGCCGCGACGAAGTACAGGACGGCCACCACCAGGATGACCGCCTGCGGCCCGGCCAGGTTGATGACGAGCGGGCCGAGCAGCGCGAAGCCGAGGGCGAACGCGGCATTGAGGGTCAGGGTGAAGATGCCGTTGGCCATCAGCAGCTGGGAGCGGGGTACGACGCGCGGGATCATCGCCAGCTCTGCCGGGGCGAAGAAGACGGTCACCGACGAGACGAAGATGTTCAGCAGCAGCAGCAGCACGAAGTTCGCCCCGACCAGGTACAGGCCGATGATGGCGATGCCGCGCAGCACGTTGGTCAGGACCAGGACCACGCGCTTGTCGAACCGATCCACGTACACGCCGGCCAGGGCCGAGAACAGCACGGCCGGCACCAGGAACGACAGGATGAGCAGGCTGACGGCCGTGTTGGAGTTGCCCTCGGCGACGATGACGGTCAGCCCGAACAGCACCATGTTGCCGCCGATCTGGGTCAGGACCTGGGACAGCCACAGGCGCAGGAAGGACCGGTTGCGGAAGACCGCGCCCGCGCCGCTGGCGTCGAGGACGACAGCCCCCTCGGCCTCGATGCCGGTCGGAAGGTTGCTCACGAAGGCGCCGGGCCGGATCGGGTCGCCCCCTCGAGCGCGTCGGTCATCGCCGCGTCACCACGGCTGACGAACGCCGCGAGGCGACGTTCGAGGACTGGCCGCTCGAGCAGGACGTGGCGGGCGCAGGTCGTGCAGCGCAGGCCGATGTCGGCTCCCAGACGGTCGATCCGCCACGTGTCGCCGCCGCACGGGTGGCCGCGCCGCAGACGCACGACATCGCCAAGGAGCAGCCTGAGGACGGGTCGATCCGGCACGGCGGGAGGGTATCAGAGCCGTGGTCGGCCGTTGGCCGGGACGAGGTCGCGGGTCGTCGCCGGGACGCGCACAGTGTCGAGCGGGACGACCTCGACGAGCACGTCCGGCTGGGTCGCCGCGAGCTGCGCGATGATCCCGCCTGACCGTGTCAGGGTGCCGGTCAGCTTGTCGGGCGCCCCGATCGCGTGGATCGCGAACGTCTCGTCCAGGCGCTGGCCGTCCACGTCCACGGCGCCGGGTCCGCCCCCGATCACGACCCCCGGGACCAGTCGCGTGGATTCGATGGCGAGGGCCTCCGCCCCGGCGTTGCGCAGCTCGTTGACCAGCTCGTCCACACCGCTCCCGTCGATCGAGCCGCGGACGGTGATGATCACCCCGGGACCCGTCGCCGGGTCGAGCCCGGCATAGAGGCGGACCCGGCGCAGATCGGCCCGCAGCTCGTCGATCGAGGCCTCGCCGCGGGCCGAGTTGGCCTGCAGGTTGGCCAGGTCGCGCTCGAGGGTGGCCACCTCGCGCCGGAGCGTGTCGTTGCGAGCGTTGAGGTTGGCCACGAGGACCGTCAGCTCCTGCGATGACAGCCCCGCGAAGGCGGCACCGCCGGCCTGGGCGCGCAGCTGCACGACGACCAGCAGGCCGAGCACGAAGGCCACGATGGCGATGGTCGCCTGGTTCCGCCCGCGATGCATGGTCAGCCCCCCGGCTCGGCGGACGGCGATGGCTCGGGCCGTGCGTAGCGCAGGGTGACGGTGCCGGCGAAGGCGGGGACGTCGACGCTCTCCGGCTCGGCGAACTGGATCCGGATGCCGTAGGTCTGCGCGCGGGCCACCAGGAAGTCGGTCCAGCCGGGCGACGCGCTGAGCCGGGCGTACAGGTCGGCCGGCCCGAGCGCGGTGACCTGGTAGGGCGGCGCCAGGTAGGCCGAGTTGACCAGGACCGACGGGCCGATGTCGATGATCGCCGTGGTCGGGGTGATCCGCTCGCCGTTGATGGCGATGGCCTCCGCGCCGGCGGCCCACAGCTCGTCGTTGACGATGCGCAGGTCGAGCGAACCGACGAGGTAATCGTCCTCGTTGGCATCCGGCGCGACCGGCTCGAGCGAATCCTCCAGCTGGAGCACCAGGCCCGTGCCGGTGAGCGGGATGAGACCGGCGGCGGTCCGTGCCGAGAGCAGCGCGGCGTTGAGCTCGGCGACGAGGGCCGCCGAGCCGGTCCCCGCGCCCTCCTCGGCGGCGATCCGAGCCCGCAGGTCGAGGATGGCCGCCTTGAGCTGGTCCTGCTGCGCCTGGAGCTCGGAGGCGGTCTCGACCAGGGGTGTCCGCTCCTGCGTCGTATACCGGACGCGCGGCGCCTCGGTCGCGAGCTGCGCGGCGACGAGGAAGCCCAGCGTCAGCAGGGCGACGAACAGGGTCACCTGCCACGACGGGACCGTCCGCAACCGGGTCGCGAGCCACGTCATGTCCAGGGCCCTCCCCGGGGCGAGCGTGCGCCGGCCGAACGGCGGCGCCACACGATCACGGCAGCGACCCCGGCGACGAGCACCAGCCCGACCGCGACGGCCAGCTCGATGCCCGCCGGTCCGTCCGTCCCACCGCCCGGCGACACGGGCCCGGCCGTCGGCGGTACCGCGCTCGGAGCGGCGGTCGGGCCGGTGGGTGGCGACGCGCCCGGGGACGCCGACCACTCGGCCGGGACCGGTCCGGCCGGGGCCGGCTGGGGCCCGTGGCGCACCGGCGGCTCCGCGGTCAGATCCGCCAGCCACGCGGCGTCGAACCCCGCGAGGTCGCTGCCCACGGCGGCCTGGAACGCCTCGTCGTCGGTCCGGCCATCGGCATACGAGCGGATGAGCGCGACGAGCGCGTCCTCCCCGTGGGTCCGGATGAGGTAGTCGACCGCCGAGACGCTCTCCGCGTAGGCCAGGAAGAAGCGGTCCGCGGTCGTCGGGAACTGGCCGCCCAGACCCTCGAGCGGGATCAGCTCGCCGGCGCGGGCCGCCCGCTCGACGTCGCGGCGCGAAGCCGGGCTGTAGCCCTCCGACAGGTAGGTCGCGAGGCCCTCGTTGAGCCAGCGCGGCGGGAAGTGGTACGGATTGTCGGCGGCGGTGTCGAACACGAGGTGGACGAGTTCGTGCGGCACGACGATCGATACCCACGGGTCGTCGATGGAACCCGGCCCGATGAGCGCGAACAGGGTCCGGATCCCGGCATTGGCCTGGCCGCCGACGTTCTCGCGGGCCCCCGGTCCGAGCGCGTCGTAGAAGGCCTGCTGGTCGGCGTAGATGAAGAAGTCCACGGGCTCGGTCTCACGCACGCCGAGCAGGTCGGTCGTCTCGCGGACCGCCTCCTCGCCGATGCGCAGAGCCCGCTCGCCGAAGGCCGTCCCGCCCTCGTACCAGTGGACGCGCACGACGTCGCCCTCGACCGTTCGCCAGTCGAACCGATCGTCCCGATAGGTGACCGCCACGCTCGGTCCGACGACGGTTCGCCCATCCGCCAGGGTGACCCGCCAGCGCGCGGCCATCGGGGTGTTCGGCAGGAGGTGCCCGTCGACCGCCGGATCGAGCGTGGCCCGCAGGGTGGTCGGACCGGCCCCGCTCGGGACCGGCAACTCCAGGACGTGCGGCCCGATGGCATCGGCCGTGGTCAACAGGAGCTCCACGCGCTCGATGGCGCCCGTGACGGTCACTGGTTGCGCGAACCCGACGCCGGTCTCGAACGCGCTCGTCGCCGTGGGTCGGCCGAAGGTGACATCGTCGGCGGCGGCGACGGCGCCCGGGATCAGGCCGGCGAGGACGAGCGCGACGAGCACGGCCACCCTCGCGGCGGCCATCAGGGCGCCCATGCGAGCCCCGCCATGCGCAGCATGCCCAGGCCGTTCTGACCCGCTCCCAGGAGCCCCTCGCGCGACAGCGCCCAGCCGGAGCCGTAGCTGACCGGGATCACCGGCGCGTCGTCCCGAACGATGGCCTCGGCCCGGTCGTAGGCGGCCGCGGCCGTGACCGGATCGGCCGCCGACGCGGCGTCCTCGATCGCGGCGTCGAACTCGGCCGAGCTCCAGCCCCCGTAGTTGTTCGAGGAGCCGGTCCCGAGGAGCACGCCCAGGAAGTCGTTGCGGCCCGGATAGTCGGCCACCCAGGACAGCGACCACATCGCCGGGGGGTCGTCGTCGAGCCGCGCGAAGTACGTGCCGAAGTCCATCGTCTCCGAGCGCAGGTCGATCCCGAGCTCGCGTCGCAGTTCGACCACGATGGCCTCGTCCCACGGCGTGCCCCCGGTGAGCAGCACGACATCCGGGAAGCCCGCGCCGCCCGGGTAGCCGGCGTCGGCGAGGGCCGCACGGGCGGCATCCGGGTCGTAGGCCGGCAGGAAGTCCGCATCCGACCGCCCCGGGATACCCGGGGGCACCATCGACGTCGCGACCGCGGCCGGATCGGGCTCGGACAGGCGGGCGATGCGCCGCCAGTCCACCGCCGAGGCGAACGCCCGGCGGACCAGGACGTCGTCGAACGGGGGCTCGCGGACGTCGAAGCCGTAGTAGTTCGTGGACAGCGACGGCACGCTCCGCAGCGCGGGACCGAGATCGGCGTCGTACGCGATCCAGGACGCGTCGAACGACCCGATCGGGGCGTAATCGAGGCCGCCGTCCTCGAACGCCTCGACCGCGCTCGCGCCACCCAGGTCAGTGACGATGGTGATCGTCGCGACAGCCGGCGGGCCGGCCCAGTACGCCGGGTTGGCCGACAGCTCGAGGGTCGTGGCGGTCGAACCGGTCAGCCGGTAGCCGCCGCTGGCGACGAATCCGTCGTCGGGTGCGAACGCGCTCGGGTCGCTGTCGATCGACGGCGGGACGATCGCGAAGGTCGGGCTCGTGACGACGGTCACGAAGTCCGCGCTCGGCCGCACCATCTCGACCACGACCTCGTTCGCGGCGTCGTCGGCGCGCAGGCCGACGTCCCCGGCGCTCCCCTGCCCCCGTGCATAGGCGAGCGCGCCGGCCACGTCGCTCATGAGCGAGACGAGGGGCGACGGACGGGCCGGGTCGATGACGCGGAACCACGAGCGGACCACGTCGGCCGCGACCAGCGGTGTCCCGTCGGAGAAGGTCAGGCCGTCGCGCAGGCGAAAGACGATCCGGCGCCCGTCGTCCTCGATCCTCCACGACTCGGCGATGGCGGGGCGCAGGACCCGGTCGCTGTCGAAGGTCGTGACGGTCTCGAACAGCTGGGCGATGAGCGCCGCGCTGCCGGCGTCCCCGGCGGCGGCCGGATCGAGCGTCGTCGGCTCGCCATGGAGGATCCGGACGGGATCGTCGCCGGCGGCGGCCGGAGTCTGCCCGCATCCGGCCACGACGGCGATGAGGAGACAGGCCAGGAGCGCGGCCATCCGGCGGTGCATCGCGCGGAGTATACGGGCGGCCCGCCGTGGACCTCGCCGACGGGGCGGGCGGGACAGGTGATGAGGCCTCGCGAAACCACACCGCCGGGGGAACGATGTCTGTGCCGCGAGGCCTCTGTAGCGATAACGACCAGCGCCGCCGAACGTTAGGCCCCGGTGCGCGGCCGCACCAGGTGGGCCCCGGCGTGCCGAGGCCGGTCAGGCGAGCGACGTCCGTCTCGCTCCGCCCGATCCGATGCGGGCCGCCGGACGAACCGGGGGTAGGATGCCTCGACCGTGACCCTCCGCCTGCGCAACACCCTGACCCGCTCGATCGAACCGGTCGAGCCGATGGACGGCGCCACCGTCCGGATGTACACGTGCGGTCCGACCGTCTACCGCTACGCCCACGTCGGCAACCTGCGCTCGTACCTCCTGGCCGACCTCATCCGCCGGACGCTGGTCTGGCACGGCCTTCCCGTCCTGCACGTCAAGAACATCACCGACGTCGGACACCTGCGCGACGAGCGGTTCGACCGGGGCGAGGACCGGATGCTGGTGCAGGCCGGCCTGGAAGGGCGGACGACCGCCGAGATCGCCGACGCGTACGAGGCGGCCTTCCACGCGGACGAAGCGGCGGTCAACATCCTGCCGGCCCACGTCTTCCCGCGGGCGACCGAGCACGTCGGCGACATGGTCCGGCTCGCCGAGCAGCTGCAGGACGCCGGGTTCGCCTACGAGTCGCGCGATGGCAACCTGTACTACGCGGTCGGTGCGTTCGAGGGCTACGGCGCGCTGTCCGGCAACAGCCTGGACGACCTGCGGGCCGGCCATCGGGGCGAGGTCGAGCCGGACAAACGCGACCCCGCCGATTTCGCGCTGTGGAAGCGAGCGGGCGACGGCCGCGAGCTCAAGTGGCCGACCGACCGCTGGGGGGAGGGTTTCCCCGGCTGGCATCTCGAGTGCTCGGCGATGGCCCGGCGCTACCTCGGCGACCGGTTCGACCTGCACACCGGCGGCATCGACAACGTCTTCCCGCACCACGAGGATGAGATCGCCCAGTCGGCTCCGGTCGTCGGCGGTCCGCCGGCCCGCATCTGGGTCCACGGCGAGCACCTGCTCATGGGCGGGCGGAAGATGGCCAAGTCGGCCGGCAACTTCCAGCGCGTGACCGAGCTCGAGGAGCGCGGCCTCGACCCGCTCGCCTTCCGCTACCTCGCCCTGACGTCGCGCTATGGCCGCAAGCTGAACTACACCGACGCGTCACTGGCGGCCGCCGCGGCGGGCCTCGACTCGCTGCGACATCGCCTGGCAGCGCTCGGTCCGCCACCGACGGACGGCCCGTGGGCCGGACCGCGCGTGATCGCGGCGCCGGCGGCGGGCGATCGTCCGGTTGCGATCGGCACGTCCGACCCGGCCGGTCCCGACCGGGCCCATGCGCCCGCCGCTCCCCTGTCCCCCGCCGGCCGCGTGTGGCACGACCGCGTGGCGGCGGCCCTCGACGACGACCTGGACACCCCGGTCGCCCTCGCCGTGGTCCGCGACATCCTGCGCGCCGACATCCCCGCCGACGAGCGCCGCTGGCTGGTCCTCGACGCCGACGCGGTGCTCGGCCTCGACCTGCATCTCGCCTGGGCCGGCCCCGCCGACGCGGAGGAGGCCCTGCCGGAGGAGGTCCGGCACCTGGCCGACGAGCGTGCCGCGGCGCGGGGGCAGCGCGACTTCGACCGTGCCGACGCGCTGCGCCGCGACCTGGACGCTGCGGGCTGGGACGTCATCGACGGCCCCGACGGGCAGCGGCTCAGCCGGCGCTGACGAGCAGGTCCCGGCGCGTTCCGAAGCGGTCGATGATCCGGTAGAAGTTCCGCTTCGACTGCCGGTCGCGCTCCTCGTCCGGGAGGCTCGACCAGCCACGGTGGTCGTGGCGGACGATCGGCAGCGCCTCGAGTCGGACGGCCCGGCGCGGTGGCTGGTCCTCGCCCTCGTCGCGCAGGACCAGGCTCCACCAGATGTCCAGGTTGCGGTAGAAGCGGAAGCGCTCGTCCAGCGGGCCACGGGCCACCGCGTCGGCACGCCGGAAGGCCTGGCAGTACCCCTCGATCGCGTCGACGTCGCCCGCGGCGGCGTCCTCGAACCGGCGCAGGTCGCTCGACGTGATGCCCCACCCGCCGGCCACGGCGATGGTCGGATCGTCAAGGGCGTGGGCCAGGGGCGTGACGATGTCCCCGGTCGGCTCCAGGCTCGTGTCGAGCAGGACCAGCACCGGTCCGGTCGATCGCCGGATGCCGATGTTCACGGCCGCGGCGTGGCCGAGGCGCTCGCTCGTCCAGGTGATCTCGACGGGAACGGCGTCCGCGGCGTCGGCCTCCAGGGCCTCGAGCTCGCGTGCCTGCTCCTCGGACGGCGCGTCGGCCACCACGGCGATGCTCGTGCCGGCGGGCGCGTGGCGGCGCAGACCGTCCACGGCTCGGCGCAGGTCGTCCGGCCAGTCGGTGGCGACGAGGACCACCGTCGCGAGGCCGGTCGCCGGCTCGTCGAGACGGGACGGGACGCTGGCCGTGGACCCATGGCGGGTGCGCCCCTGGTCGGCGACGTCCGGCGCTGCGGCCGGACTGAGCGCGAAGTCCGTCCCCCGGTCGACGACCTTCCAGCCGGCGGACTCGATCGTCTCGCGCAGGCGGTCGGCCTCGACCCAGTCCCGCGCCGCGCGGGCCGCCGCTCGGGCGTGGGCCGCCGCAAGGATCTCGTCCGGGATGTACTGGCGGGTCATGCCCGGCATCCTACGGGAACCCCCGGCCCGGCGCTCCCGACGTCAGGCGATGCGGTTGCCGTCCCGATCGGTCTCGATGTGGGCGCCGTCGTCGCGGGCCGCGGTGGTGACGATCTCCGCGAGGACGGTCGGATCGAGATCCTCGGCGCGCTTGACCCGGATGCAGCCGCGCCCGAGGTTCGCCTTCGGCAGGCGCTCGGCGTAGGGCTCGAGCGCGAGCGGCCCGACGTACAGCGAGATGGACTGCTTGTTGCTGGCGAGCCCGATGAGGAACCACTCCCCGGTCCGGCCGGTCGCGTAGCCGTACGAGTAGTGGCCGTAGGCGATCATCCCGCTCTGCATGCGCCGGTCGAGGCCCGGCGCCGCCCTCCGGATCTGCGCGTCGATGGCGGCGATCTGGGGACCCCGCGCGTCGTCCAGCTCGGCGATGTAGGCGTCTGGATCGGGAGCGTTCGACTGTCCGTGCATCTCGTCCCTCGCGCGTCGGCCGTCGTCGGCACCGTACGCCAGGGCCGATCATCCCGGACGCCGTGGCGTGGCGCTACCTGTGCTTCAGAGGCTGCAGATATCGGCCCAGGACCCGGCGATCCGGCCCTCGATGCGTCATCGTGCATCCTGGGCACGCGCGGGCGTCGTAGGAGCGCGCAGGACCCGCTTCGACTCGTTCCTGCAGTCTCTGAAGCACGACCGGCTCCTCCGGCCCCGGGTGGCACGACCGGCCCCTCCGGTCCCCGGGTGGCACGCACGCCCGCCCGGCCCCCCAGGTCTCCCCGGGTGGCACGCCCCCTGGTCTCCCGGGTGGCCCGCACGCCCGCCGGCCCCTCCGGCCCCGGGTGGCACGCACGCCCGCCGGCCCCTCCGGCCCCGGGTGGCACGCACGCCACAGCCCGACCTCGTGGGCCCTCAGCCGCGCGGGGCCGCTGCCCCTCGATAGCGATCGAGCATCCGCCCGGAGACCTCGGGCTCGGCATCGAGCAGGCGCAGGAAGTCCGGTCCGTCGAGCGCCAGGAGGCGCCCGGCGGACGTGGCGGTCACGGTGGCGCTGCGCGGTGCCCGGTGCATCAGCCCGAGTTCGCCGAAGACATCGTCCGGTCCGAGCGTCCGGAGCCGATGATCCTCGCCCGTCGTCGGGTCGCGCTGGTCGACCACGAACTCGCCGGATTCGATGATGTAGAAGCGATCGGCCGGGTCGCCCTCGCGGACGACGCTCGTGCCCGCGGACACCTCGACCGGCACGAGCCGGCTCGTCGCCACCTCGAGGGCGGCCGGCGAGACGCCGGCGAACAGCGGCAGGCGCGACACGCGCCCGAGGACCTCGGCCGTTGCCTCGAGCCTTTCCGGCCGCTGGAAGTGCGACCCGACGAGGACGTACGTGACGACCCCGGCCAGCAGGATCGCGATTCCGCCGATGGTCAGGATCGGCTGGGCGCCGACGGTAGTCATCAGGATCGGGACCGCGAACGAGCCCGCGGCGTAGGTCGTCGTGCCAAGCGTCTGCATCGTACCGATGGCGCGACCGCGGATCGCGTCCGGCACCACGCGCTGGAGGACCGTTTCGCCGACGACCTGCGAGAGCAGCGCGCCGGCGGCCAGGAACGCGCACGCGAACAGCGCCGCGGCGAGCGTGTCCACCGCGCCAAGGACGATGAACCCGACCGCGAGGATGACCGTCCCGAGCATCAGCACGGGCCCGAGGTCGGGCCGCAGCACGATCGAGCTCGACGCCACCGCACCGAGGACCCCGCCGGCTCCGATCGCCGCCCAGAGGTAGCCCGTGGCGTCCTCGCTGGCGCCGAGCTGATCGACCGCGAAGATGACCAGGGCGACGCTCAGGCCGCCCCACAGGAACCCGCTCACGACCTCGAGCACCGCCCGGCCGCCGAACGGTCGCAGGATCGAGCGGGCCGTGATCGTCGGCGCCGACGACGGCGTGGCCGTCGCGCCGTCGGCGCCGGGATGGTCGTCCGTGGTCGCAGCCGCGCCGGCCTTCCGGGGGTCGTTGGGGGGCAGCGTCCACAGGATGAGGACCGGCGCGAGGAAGCTCAGGGCATTGATCACGAACGCCCAGCCGAGGTCGGTCGTCGCGATGATCAGACCGGCGATGGCCGGCCCGATGATGAATGTGATCTCGCCGAGCGTGGCGGCCACCGAGTTGGCCGGTCCGAGCTCGGACTCGTTGCGCACCAGGGACGGCATGTACGCCCCCATCGCCGGCCCGAAGAAGACCGCGAAGATGGTGGCGAAGATGGCCAGGCCGACGGTCAGCAGGACCGGGCCGTCGAGGAACGTGTTGATGGCCAGGGCGACCATCACGAGGGCGCGGATGCTGTCGGTTGCGATGAGCACGACCCGCCGATCGAAGCGATCGACCATGATGCCGGCCGGCACCGACAACAGGACGTACGGCAGGATCCGCGCCCCACCGATGACGCCGAGGAGGAACGGGTCCGAACTCTCGCGGTAGACGACCACGAGGAGGGCCACGAGGTACAGCCAGTCGCCGATGCCGGAGATGAACTCGCCCGTGAACAGACGGATCAGACGCCGGTTCGTGGCGACGGTCCGATACGCGGCGATCACGATCCCTGGCTGCCTCCCACGACGCTCCGCTGAACCGGTCCGGTGCGTCGGGGGCAGCATAGCCGCCCGCGGGCCCGACGAGGCGGTCACGGCGCGCGGGATTATCCTTGGCCGATGCAGACCATCGACGTCCTTCGCTACGGCCAGCGGACCATCATGGGCACGATCGCTCGCTACGGTACCGCCGACTGGTCGCGGACCGCCCTCGGCACGTGGACGGCCATGGACCTCGTCGGCCACCTGGGCGCGTTCGAGGCGCGCTTCGCCGACACCCTGGCCGGCTTCGTCGGGGAGCCCGTCACGACCGGCCTGATGGACGCTCCTAGCGACACCTTCAATGACGACCAGGCGGCCGTCCGCGCGGCGTGGACGATCGAGGCCGTCCTGGCCGAGCTCAGCGACGCGCACGAGCGGGTGATGACCTACGCCGCGCGCATCCCTGAGGCGACCTGGCGCCAGGTCGGCACGATCCCGTGGTACGGCTCCGAGTCCTCGCTCGACGACCTCGTCGTGTACCAGCAGTACGGCCACAAGCGGGAGCACGACCCGCAGCTGTCCGCCGCGCTCGAGGCGGACCACTGAGCGAGGCGCGAACGGCCTTGCGCACCCGCGGGCCGCGCGTACCATCGAGCCGTCCACTGAGGGGGCCACTCGACGGGAGGCCATGGCGATGGGCGCAGCAGGCATCCGCACAGCCGGGACGACCGTCCTCGGTGCGCGCTGGCAGGTCCAGCTCATCGTCGCAGCAGGGCTCGGCGTGGGCGGCGTGGCCATGCTCCTCGACCCCGGGCGGGCCGAGCTCGTCGTGGGCCTCATCCTCGGGGCGTTCCTCCTGGTCGAGGGCATCGCCTACGTTCCTGGGTCGCATGGGCGGGGCGCCCCCGGATCGGGCCGACGAGATCGAGGCGCTCCGGGCGGGGGTCGGCCTGCTGGCAAGCGGCCCTCCTGTTCGGGCTGTCCTTCCTCGATGCCATCACGCTGACCGGCGTTCGCCTCATCCTGATCATCCGGGGCGTGCCGTTCGGCCTGCTGGGCATCGGTGTCTGGGTCATGTCGCGCCAGGTCGTCCAGCGCTTCGGCTTCCTCGTCGCCAACGTCCTCGTCGTGAGCGTCGGTGTGATCCTCTTCGCGACGCAGTTCGTGGACGACACCCTGTTCGGCCGGATCGTCACCGTCGTCGCCTGGGCCGCCATCGTGCTGGCCATCGCCCTGGCCCTGTTCGGCCTCATCCGGGCGCGTGCCACGAAGCCGATGGGGACCGGGAGCGCGGCGGAGTGAGCGGCGCCTGACCGGTCGGGTGGCCCGGGACGGCGACCGGCCAGCCCGGGGACGGCGACCGGCCAGCCCGGACCGATCGGCAGCCCTGGTCCACCCCCCGCCCGTGGGCCCGGAAGCCCGACCCTCAGGCCAGCGCGCCCTGGGCGTGGCCGGTCAGGAACCACGTCGCCATCGGGCCCTTGCCCTTGACCTCGATGATGCCGCGCGGCTCGAACACGAACCGGTCGCGCAGGCGACGCTCGACGGCGTCGGTCACCTGGATCCGACCGGGAACGCTCAGCGACTCCATCCGACTCGCGACGTTGACCGTGTCGCCCCAGACGTCGTAGATGAAACGCTTGGTCCCGATGACGCCCGCGACGATCGGTCCGGTGTGGATCCCGATCCGGAAGCGGACCCCGAGCCTGCGCGCCGCCTCGATCGAGGCCACCCGTCCGGCGAGTTCGATGGCCATCGACGCCACGCGCTCCGCGTGGTCGTCCGACACGTCCGGCGCGCCGCCCACGACCATGTAGGCGTCGCCGATGGTCTTGACCTTCTCGAGCCCGTAGCCGCCGACCAGGTCGTCGAAGACGGTGAAGACGTCGTTGAGTACCGTGATCAGCGCTTCCGGCGAGAGGTCGCTCGAGAGGCGGGTGAACTCGACGATGTCGGCGAACATGAGCGTGACGTCGTCGTAGCGGTCCGCGATCAGCGTCGCGCCGGCGCGCAGCCTGTCCGCGATCGGCCGGGGCAGGATGTTGAGCAGCAGTCGCTCGTTCTCGCGGTGGGCGATCTCGAGCTGGCGGGCAGCCGTGATGTCGGTGCCGTAGACGTTGATGAAGCCGAACGCCGGCACATCCACGGCCTTCAGCAGGTAGATACGATCGTCGGCCTCGATCTCGACGACACCGATGTCGCGGTCGCGGACCTGGGCCAGCAGCGGCTCGAGCAGCTCGACCGACAGGTGCTGCCCCACCGCGCAGCCGATGGCGGCGATGATCGGGGCGCTGGCGGGGTTGGCGTACGCCAGCGTGCCGTCCCAACGGAAGCGGAAGACCGGGTTGGGGTTCTGGTCCGGGAACTTGGCGATGGCCCGGTGCGCGGTGACGTCCGTCCCGTACACGTTCAGGAACCCGAGGTCCGGTACATCGACGACGAGGAGCTCGAACGTCTGGTGCCCGACCTCCACCTCCGTCGGCCGACCGGCGGCGGCCGCGTCCAGCAGCTGGCGCGCGACCGGGTCGGCGAGGCCCGAGCCGACGGTCGCGTGCCACGTCTCGAGGATCGGGCGGCTCGCCTTGTTGGCGTACACGAGCGTCCCGTCCGGCAGCATGCGCAGGACCGGGTTCGGATTCTCGTCGGGGAATCGAGCGACCATGGCCGCATCTCCCTCACTGAGCACCATCGGCCCATGGTACGCCCGGGACGAGGGACCGTTGACGGGACGACCCCGCCAGGCGGCCCTCGGTGCCCGGATGCACCACCGTCCCTGTCGGCTGCGCGACAGCTCGTGCGGCCGCCGCAAGGCTCGGGCTGTCCGGCGTCTTGACACTAGTACGAATGGGGTAGTACTACACCCGCCTAGCCGATGCGGCCGCAGCCCGGGGGGCGCCCCGTCGGCACCGTCATCGGTCGCCCGCTCGCACGCTGTGCGCCCGGGGATGCCGCCAGTGGTGGCCGTTCGCCGGCCATGCCGATACGCCGTTCTTCCGGGGGCCGGGGAGGAAGGGTGGGCTGAGCGCGCGACGATCACGAGACTCGACGGTGTGATGCGCACGCCGTCGACCGACGGGTGCAAGGCCGGATGGTCGACCACCGTCCGACATCCGACGAACGCCGACTCGAGGGAGGGATCAGCAAGATGACGAAGAGACATCCAGGGCTGCGCCGAAAGATGGGGATCCTCGCGACGACGGTCCTGGTCATCGTCGGGGTCAGCGCGCCGCTCGCGGCACTGGCCGCCGACGGCCCATTCACGATCGACGGGGTCGTCCCCGATGCCGATACGGCGCCGTTGGCGGACCTCTCCGGCAATCTGAAGGAACTCGGACCACTCAACGGCAATACCACGAAGATCGGCGTCATCCACAGCGATGCGCTGCCGACGCTCGGCTTCACGAACCCCAACGGACAGGTCGACCTGCGCATGGCGTGGCTGGACACCGCGCGGGACACGGGGACCGGCCACGACTGGCTGTACTTCGCGTGGGAACGCGACGCCAACAGCGGCAGCGGGTTCATCGCGTACGAGTTCATGCAGGATCCGGCACCCACGGGCTGCGCCTATGACACGGCCACCGACGCGGCCCTGGCCGCGACCTGCAACCCATGGGCGAATCGCCGTTCCGGTGACTTCATGATCCTGTGGGACCAGCAGGGCAACAGCCTTGACCTGTACCTGCGGACGTGGACCGGGACCGCGCCGAACCTCACCCTGAGCGCGCCGTCCCTGCTCGATGCCGCGGTCTCCCAGGCCGCCTACAGCGCCGACGGATTCCGTGGCGAGGCGGCGGTGGACCTGACCGCCACGATCTTCGGCGGCAGCACCGCCTGTCGAGCGTTCGCGAACACGATCCCGAGCACCGTCACCGGCAACTCCGATACGGCTGACTACAAGGACACCATCCTCCGCACGGCCCCGCCGATCACCAATTGCAGCGCGACGGTCGTGACGACGCCCAAGCTCGTCACCGACACATCAACGAATCCGGACACGACTGCCTCCGTCCCGTCCGGAGGCGCATCGATCGGCACCGGCGTGGTCGCCGTCGCAGACTCGGCCGTCGTGAGCCTGTCGGGCGGCTCGGCCACCCCGACGGGGTCGGTCGCGTTCTGGCTGTGCAAGGTGGATGCGCCTGGCCTGTGCGCGAGCGGTGGCACCTCGGTCGGATCGACGAACCTGACCGGCTCTGCCTACCCGGTGACCGTCCAGTCACCGACGGCCTATGTGACCTCGGCCGGCCGCTATTGCTGGCGAGCCACGTTCAGCGGTGATTCGACCAATGGCATCGGGAGCGCCACGGACTCGAGCGCCACCGAGTGTTTCACCGTCAACCCGGTCACCCCGACGCTCTCGACGGCGGCCGGCGCCGATGTCACGCTCGGCAGCGCCGTGACCGACGCCGCGACGCTGGGCGGCACCGCCACCCAGCCGGCGACCCCGATCATCAACCTGACCGGGACCGCCGGTGCCGCCGCCGGCGGCACGATCACCTTCAAGCTCTACGGCCCGAGCTCCACGGGATGCGGCTCGCTCGTGTACACGTCCACGACCGTGAACGTGTCCGGCAACGGGACGTACGACAGTCCCGCACCGCAGTTCGTCCCCACCGCGGCCGGTGACTACCACTGGGTGGCCGTCTACAGCGGCAGTTCGCCGAACACGAACGGGATCACCCACAACGCCGCCTGCACCGACACCGCGGAGGACGTAAACGTCACGACCGTGGCCTCATCGCTGACGAGCGCGCAGCGGTGGGTCCCGAACGATTCGGTCACCGTCACGGCGCCCGCCGGCAGCGGCAATCTCGCCGGGACGGTGTCGTTCGCCCTGTATGCCGGCGGCACGTGCTCCGGCTCCGTCCTCTACAGCACCACGGTCGCCGTGTCAGGGGCGTCGCCACAGACCGTGTCGACGTCGAACACCACGGCGCAGCTTGCGACGGGCACCTTCTCCTGGAAGGTCGGCTACGACAGCACCAACCCCGCGCAACGGGACATCCCCGATACCTGCCACGAGACCTCGAGCCTGACGATCAGCAACGGCGGGACGGTCTCCAGCCCATAGCCTCGTCCGCCGTCGAGCCCGCCCGCCGTCACCGGCCCGTCACCGGGGCGGCGGCGGGCCGAGACCACGCTCGACCTCGTCGTGATCGATGAGCCCGAGGTGGCGCGCCAGCCAGCGCGCGTCCCGAGGCATCCCGAAGAGTGCCGCCGAGCCCTGGTCGTGCTGCCACAGCCCGCCGATGCAGTACAGACCAGGGAGCTCGGTCACCCCTCGCTGCTGGCGGAGGAAGCCGAGCTCGTCCGTGACGGCGTGGGCGATCCAGCCGTAGTCCGGACGGAACCCGGCCGAGAACAGCGCTGTCCCGGCCGGACCGCCGAGGCCGTTCGGGAACCGCGCGTTGTGGGGCGTGGCGCCCCCGGACGGACTCGGGGGCTCGCGAAGCAAAGCGCACGACCCATTTGCGTGGTACGCCGGTTCGAGCCTTGATGTGCGGTCCCGCTAATCGTCGGTGACGCAGTCGGGAACGCAGTGAGTCAGGCGGGGTGCGAGGCCGTTTCGGGCGGCCCCGCGGCAAGCATGCGGGCGAGCTCGATCGCCTCCTCGAGCGTGAGCGTCGCGCCCTCTGCCCGCTCGCGTGCCCATTCGTCTTCTCCGAGCGCGTCGATCATGGGCTGCTCAAAACGGCGACGCAACTCACGGTACGTCCGGCGCTCCCCCGTCAGCCGCGCGTTCCGCCGAACGCCGTCGGCGGCACCCACCAGGCGGGCAGCAGATCGCATTTGCCCGGGCTCGACCGCGAGCGCGATCCACTGCAGGCACGCAGTCAGCTCGATGTTGGGTGTCGAATCGGCAGCCACGATCTCGAGCGACGATGCGAAGGCGGCGCGTGCTTCCGAGCGACTGTCGAGTCCGAGCAGGGCGAGACCGAGAAGGCTGAGTGAGTAGGCTTTGAACCGCTCGATGCCGAGCGTTCGCATGGTCTTGAGCACGGTGCGAAAGCCTTCCTCGGCAGCTTCGTAGCGCCCTTCGAGCAAGTCGAGCTCGTGCGCAGAGCCCTGCGCGATCGCAATGAGGCGCAGATCACCGAGCCGGCGCCCCGTGTCGCGGACCTGCAGGAACGTCGCGCGAGCTTCTTCGCTCAGACCCGCATCCATGAAGACACCGGCAACGTCGAGACGGAAGCCCGCCTGATCACGCTCCTCGATGGCGTCGATCTCCTCCAACGCTTCGCGGCCGAATCGCACGGCTTCCTCGCGCTCGTCGCGCGCTGCTGCGATCTGCGCCAGGTAGAGGAGCGCCCACGCACTCACTTCGTCCCCCGGCTCGGCGAGGCGGAGAGACTCGCGCGCGGCGAGTTCGCTGGCGTCGAGGTCGCCCACAAAGACCTCGATGTCGCAGAGGTAGCTGAAGAGCACGGCGCGAGATTGGTCGGGCATGTCGTCCCACGCCAGAAGGGCGAGCAACCTCTCCCGAGCCTCGCCGTACGAACCGCGCGACTTCCAGTACCCGTGTAGCAGCCGTGCCGCTCGAGCCGCCTGCTCAGGGCTCGCGGACGTGAGGACGATCAGCATCGCCCGCAGGTCGTCCTCTTCTGGGGAGAACCAGGCCATGCGCTCGATGTGACGCGGTCCGTACACATCCACGCGGTTCTGCTCGAGCCGTTCCAGGTACCAGTGGGCGTGGCGGAGCGCGTACTCCTCTCGTTCGCCCGCGGCGTCGAGCCGCTCGCGCGCGTACTCGCGCAGCGTCTCGAGGAGGAAGAAGCGGTCGTCGCCCTGCGGCTTGAGGAGGCTCTGCTCGACGAGCGACGCGACCTCGTCGAGGTCGGCCCCGGCGATCGCCTCCGCGGCCTCGAGCGTGAACGAGCCGCGGAAGACCGACAGCCGCCGGAACGCGGCCTGCTCGCCGGGGGTGAGGAGGTCGTGGCTCCACTCGATCGTCGCACGCAGCGTCTGATGCCGCTCGGGCAGGTCGCGCGCGCCGCCGGTGAGGAGCGACAGCGATGCGTCCAGGCGCTGCAGCAGCGCCGTCGGGGACAGCAGCCGCACCCGGGCGGCGGCGAGCTCGATCGCGAGCGGCAGGTCGTCGAGGCGGCGGCAGATCTCGCCGACGGTCCTGTCCGCGGCGACCTGCCGGCCGGCCGCGGCCGCGCGGGCAACGAACAGCTCGACCGCGGCCTCCCGCGCGAGCGGCTCGACGGGCACCTCGCGCTCGGCCGACAGCCGGAGCGGGCCTCGTGAGGTGGCCAGCACCACCGTGTCACCGACCAGCAGCTCGGCGACGACCGCTTCGACCCCGCGCAGGTGCTCGAGGTTGTCGAGCACGAGCAGCGCTCTGCGCGACGCGAGCCATGCGGTAAGGTCGGCATCGGCCGCGAGCCCGACCACTTCGGCGACTGCCGGCTTGACGGCACTGAGCTCGCGCAGGGGCGCGAGCGCGACGAAGAACACGCCATCGGCGAACGACTCGGCGAGCTCGGCCGCTGCCTCGAGGGCAAGTCGCGTCTTGCCGGTGCCACCGGGACCGGTGAGCGTGACCAGGCGGACCTCATCGCGGGTGAGCAGCGCGAGCAGCTCGGCAAGCTCGGATTCGCGCCCGAAGAACGGCGTGGCCCGGATCGGGAGGTTCACGCGGTAGAGGCTCTTGAGCGGCGGGAACGCCCCGCCGCCGAGCTGGTACACCCGCTCCGGGGAGCCCAGGTCCTTGAAGCGGTGCTCACCGAGATCGGTGAGCTCGGCCTCGACGAGCTGGGCGGTCGCCGCGGACACGAGCACCTGGCCACCGTGGCCGGCCGCGGCGATCCGCGCCGCCCGGTGCACGTCGTGGCCGACGTAGCCCTCCTCGCCCAGGTGCGGCGCCCCGGTGTGCACGCCGACGCGCACGCGGATCCGTCCGCTCGCCGCCAGTCGGTCGGTGAGATCCGACGCCGCGGCGAGGGCACCCGACGCCGTGGGGAAGGCGAAGAAGAAGGCATCGCCCTGGGTGTCGACCTCGACGCCGCCGTTGGCGGCGCAGGCCTCGCGGATCACGCGCCGGTGGGCGGCGAGCGCCGCGGCGTAGGGCTCCGCGCCGAGCTCGTGCAGCAGCGAGGTGGACCCCTCGACGTCGGTGAACAGGAACGTGACCGTGCCGGTCGGGAGCTCCCTGCGGGTTCGCGGCTCATCAGGCGCGTTGCGCTCATCAGCCGCGCTGCCCGGAGTCCTGGCCGCGACCTCGCGGAGGTGGACGAAACTGTTCTCGAGCGCTTCCGCGTGGGGCATGACGCTCACCCAGTAGCGCTTGTTCTCGGGGTCGCCCGAATCGAACAGGTCGTCGTAGCGGATCCGGTCGCTCCGGGCCGAGCCGCGCTCGACGGCCCGGACCGCGAACTCGCGGAGCTGGCGGGCGTTGGCCAGGTGGGGCGCGGCGGCGAGGTAGTGGAGGGCGAGCTTCTCCACCTCCGCGATCGAGCGCTCGAGCTCCGCGGCCGCGTTGCGCATCTGGCTGAGTGCGACGAGGATGCGGTCGCCGGCGTCCATCGGGGCGATCTCCCAGCCGTTCGCCTCGGGCACGCGGCTGAGAACGTCGGTCCCCTTGGGCCGGGCCCGGATCCGCTCCTTGAACTCCGCGATCGTCGCACCCGAGCTGCCGGCGAGGACGAACACGATGCCGCCGCCGCGCTCGAGGTTGACGTCGAGGAAGGGCATCAGCGCCTCGTACGGCCAGGGCTCGTCGGGCTTGGCGTCGACCTCGTCGATGAGGCAGATGGTCGGTCCCCCGGCGGTCGCCTGCGCGAGGCCCTCGCGGAAGCCCGCCTCGGGGAGCTTGGCCAGGTTGAGCTCGACGTAGGCGACGGCGGGCAGCGACGCTGCGACCTGCTCGACGAAGTACGTCTTGCCCGAGCCGGGGGCCGCCCACAGCAGGTGGTTGTCCCGGCGCTTGGCCGGCTGTGCGCAGGCCTCGGCGATCCGCACCCGGGCGTCCTTCAACTGCTCGCGCACCCCCTCCCCGAAGCGCATGTACGAGCCGACGACCGCGTAGTCGTCCATGCGCACGCTCGACAGGCCCCCGACGAGGGCGACGAGCTCGTCGGCCGGACGCTCTACGACCGCCATGCGAGCCCCCTCGGCATCAGCATCGGTCGATGCTACGCCTCGACGCTGGGCGCGAGAAGCGCGGATTCGCACGCGTGACGAGACGGAATCGACGCAGGCAGCGGGCGGCGGAGTCGACGCTCAGCGGTCGTCGCGAGGCCTGGACGGGGCGGGGGCCACCGCTCGTGCTCGTGACCGAGTCAGGGCCATCTGATGATCGCCTTGGCGGAGCTCGTTGCTTCTGGCGCCCCCGGACGGATTCGAACCGCCGACGCCAGCCTTAGGACGGCTGCGCTCTATCCACTGAGCTACGGGGGCAGGCCTCCATCGTACCGCGCCGTCCGGAGGAACCCACCCGCACGAGGGCACGTCCACGCGGCGAGGCCGTCGCACCTCCCTGCGACGGCCCGCCTGATCCGGCGTGGACCGGGCCTCGCCTACAATCGTGGATACGATGCCTCCCCTGCCTGACCTCATCCTGTACGGCCGTCCTGCGTGCGCCCTGTGCGACGAGACGCGGGCGATCCTCGAACGGCTGCTGGAGCGCCGCCGCTCGGCCGGCCTGACCGCCCCGCGCCTCGTCGAGCGAGACATCGACGCAGACGCGTCGTGGCAACGGGCGTACTTCGCGTCCATCCCCGTCGTCGTCCTCGGCGAGCGCCGCCTGGACCTCGCCACGAGCGCCTCGGCGCTGCAGCGGCTCCTGGCCGAGGGCCTCGACGCATGACCGGCACCGACCTGACCATCCTGGTCGCGGCCGCGGCGGGGCTCATCAGCTTCCTCTCCCCGTGCGTCCTCCCGCTCGTGCCCGCCTATGTCGGGCAGCTCAGCGCGGTCGCCGTGGCCGGCGCCGCGGTCGGCGCGCCGCCGTCGCGCTGGCTGGCGGTCCGGCACGCGCTGGCCTACGTCCTGGGCTTCGGCACGGTGTTCACGGTCCTTGGGGTGACCGCCACGTTCGCGGCCGGTCCGCTGTACGACTACCTGGCGCCCCTGCGCGTCATCGGTGGCGCGCTCCTCGTGGTCCTCGGGCTCAGCCTCGCCGGGATCCTGCGCATCCCACTCCTCGAGCGGACGTGGCGACCGCTGGAGGCGGGGGCGGCCACCTCGCTGGCGACGGCGACCGGCACCGTGTCGTTCGGCTCGGGCAGTACCGGCGGTCCCGGCTTCGGGGATCGGCTCGGGGCGCGCGTGGTCCGCCGGCAGGGCGGCTGGCTGGCGTCGTTCGGGCTCGGTGCGATCTTCGCGGTCGGCTGGACCCCGTGCATCGGGATCATCCTGGGCGCCATCCTGACCATGGCGGCCACCTCGGGCACCGTCGCCCAGGGGGCGGTCCTGCTGGTCGCGTACAGCCTCGGCCTGGGACTGCCGTTCGT
>JBKHXL010000038.1:0-14885 GCA_046566045.1 Candidatus Limnocylindria bacterium | reverse complement strand
GACGAGGTCGTCAACGTGTACATCCCGCCGATCCACGGCCGGTACGCCGGCCTGCCCGGGTTCGTGGAGGTCCAGATCGAGGCGTCGCGCCCGTCCATCTTCGGCGGCATCGTCGGGCGTGCGACCTGGCCGGTCGGCGCCCTCGCGGTCGCCACGAACGCGCAAGACCTGACCTTCCCGTTCTCGATGCTCGCGCTCGACCCGACGGCCTGCAAGTCGATCGCCGTGTCCGGCGGGGGCGTCGTCGAGGCGTATGCCAACATCCAGTCGAACTCGAACGGCTCCGACTGCACGGGCGCGCCGGTCGGCTTCAGTCGGACCGGTGGCAGCACCATCAG
This sequence comes from Candidatus Limnocylindria bacterium, assembly GCA_046566045.1. GTDB lineage: Bacteria > Chloroflexota > Limnocylindria > Limnocylindrales > CSP1-4 > SPCO01. The sequence continues at coordinate 14,547 of JBKHXL010000038.1, read as the reverse complement.
CGTGTTCGCGGACGATGCCACCTGCCGGGTGGTCGGTGAGTTCCAGGATCAGGGCTCCGGCCCGCCGATCACGTGCACCGTGGCCCAGCACTCGTTCGCGCTGCCCGATCCGTTGCGCAACCTGCCGGCCCCCGCCCTGCCGGCCCTGGCGGCGGCGATGACCCCGGTCGGCCATACGACGACCCCGTTCCGGCACTGTCCTGGCGGCACGCCCGCACCCGATCCCGCGTCGCCCTCGACGTGCCAGATCCCCGCCACGGGGGGCCCGTCCAACCAGGCCTGGATCCTGTACCCCGGGCTCTATCCCGGCGGGATCGAGGTGAGCCAGGGCCGGACCGTCTACCTGATGCCGGGGATCTACTGGATCGGCGGCGGCGGCCTCGACATCGGCGGCGGCGGGTCGATCGTGACCATCGGCACGCCAGCCGACGCGACCCCCAACGTGGCCGATTCCCCGTGCGCCACCGCGATGACGACGGCGACCCTGTGCGGCGGCGTGATGATCTACAACTCGAAGCTGGCCGCCGCTGCGGGCGGCCCGGTCATCCTCAACTCGAGCGCGGCGACGATGAAGCTCGCGGCCCTCGACCTCCCGACGTCGGACCCGAACGCCATCTACAACGGCATCGTGCTGTTCCAGGACCGGACCGTTGCCACGGCGGTCACGCTCAACGGGTCCGCGTCGACCACGATCGCCGAGGGGATCATCTACGTGCCCGCCGGCCAGGTGAAGCTGAACGGGAACGGCGGGACGCTCATCGTCGACCAGATCATCGCCGACACGTTCGACATCAATGGCAACGGCGGGACGATCAAGGTCCTGCGCGGGACCGGGGTCGACGCCGTGATCGTGGCGGCGGGGCTGGTCGAGTAGGGGCGCCGTGATCGTGGCGGCACGGCCCTCGGGCGCCGTGCCGACCCGCTACGCTTCGGGGCGTGATCGTCGTCATCGGAGCAATCGTGGCCGGCGGGGTCGGGCCGGTGACGGTGCCGGCCGGCCTGGCCGCCCGCATCGCCCTGGCCGCCGCTTCCGCCGACGGGCGGGTCGAGGTGGTCGCCCGGATCGGCGACGATCCGGCGGGCGACGCCGTGCTCCTGGCGCTGGCCGCCGGGCGGGTCGGCCACGTGGCGACCCTGCGGGACGCCGCCCACGCCACCCCGGCCCGCGAGGCGGCCGAGGAGCCGATCGATCCCGACGGCGATGGAGCGGACGGCGATGGGCCGGGCGGCGATGGGCCGGGCGGCGATGGGTCGGGCGAGGAGCCCGCGGACGCGTCGGCCTCGAGCCGTCCGACCCTCGACGCGGCCGACGTCGGGCTCGCGATGCGCTACCTCGACGACTACCGGGTCATCGTCGTGGTCTATCCGTCGGACCCTGGGATCGTTCGCGAGGTGGTGGCCGCCGCCGACTGGGCGAGCGCCCATCTCGTGGTCGTGACCGTGCCGGGTCAGCCGGCTCCCGGCGATCTGCCGGCCGGTTCGCTGGTCGTGGCCGCCGCGGATGATGCGGACGGGGTGGGCGACGTGATCGGGCGATACGCCGCAGCCGTGGACGCGGGCACGGCTCCGAAGGCCGCATTCGAGGCCACGTTCAGCGCCTCGGCCTGAACAGGGCGGGTGTGCCCGCCACGTTCAGGTGTCGCCCCGTGCCTGGCCCAGGCGGGGCGCGGGCTCGCCCGTGCCTCGCCCACGCGTCCACGTGCCCGCCCGTGCCTCGCCCACGCGTCCGCGTGCCCGTGGGAGCCTGGCCCACGCGTCCGCGTGCATTGGAGCCTGGCCCACGCGTCCGCGTGCATTGGAGACTGCAGATCGGGGTTGTAGCGCCCGCGAGGCACTGCCTCGAGCCATCCGCGTGCTTGCTGTGCACGCAAGTGGCCTGAGGGCGCACCTGATACGGGCTTCAGGCTTCGTTTGCAGTCTCCGATGCACGCTCGGACCAGACGGAAGGGCCGGATGGGGTCGGGCCGGCGGGTCGGGCACCGGCCCGCGCCCGGGGCGGCATGCTCGGGCCGGGCAGGACCGGACGCTCGGACCGGACGGTTCGAGCCGGACGGACGGACCGGACGGGAAGGGCCTGACGGGAAGGGCCGCACGGGCCGGGCAGGACCGGACGGGAAGGGCCGCACGCTCGGCCGGACGCTCGGGCCGGGCAGGACCGGACGCTCGGACCGGACGGTTCGAGCCGAACGGACGGACCGGACGCGAGGAGCCGCACGCTCGAGCCGAACGGACGGACCGCACGCTCGGGCCGCACGCTCGAGCCGAACGGACGGACCGCACGGACGGACCGCACGCTCGGGCCGCACGCTCGGGCCGCACGCCCGGGCCGCACGCTCGGGCCGCACGCGAAGGGCGCCGGTCCGCGCCCTGCCCGAAGCCTCGGCGCGCGGGCTACAGGCCGAGCTGGCCCTCCGCCGGCTCGTCCGGGGCGGGCGCGGCGTCCAGCGGCCGGACGAGATCGGGGCCGTCGTTGCGCACGTCGTTCACGGCACGCGAGACGGGGTGGATGCGGACGGCGATGGCGTCGGACGGCTCGAGCATCGCCAGCAGCTCGGACGGATCGCCTGCCTCCGTGTCGAGCCAGCGCTCCCACCGATCGTCCGGGACGATGACCGGCATCCGATCGTGGAGGTCCGCCATGGCGTCGTTCGGCGCGCTCGTGACGATCGTGAACGTCCGGTGGACCCGCTCCGTCTCCGGATCCTTCCAGCCGGCCCACAGCCCGGCGAGGGCGAGCGGCCTGCCGTCGACGCGCACGATGCGGTATGGCTGACGGATCGCCCCCTCGCGCTTCCACTCGTAGAACGAGTCGACCGGCACGAGGCAGCGACGGCGCTGGAAGGCGACGCGGAAGGCCGGGCTCGTGGTCAGCGTCTCCGCCCGTGCGTTGAACATGCGCGCTCCACTCTTGAGGTCGTTCGACCAGTGGGGGACGAGGCCCCAGCGATAGGCCGTGATGGCCCGTCGGTCCTCGCGCTGGACGACGACGAGGGCGTCGTCGGTCGGGGCGACGTTGAAGCGAGCCCATGGATCGTCGACCAGGGGCTCGGCGGCGAAGATCTCGGCCAGCTCGGACGCCGGGCGCTCCTGGGTGAATCGTCCGCACATCGGTCCAGTCTAGTATCGTCGGCTCGATGGACGACGCCCCCCGCTCCCAGCCGACCGGTCCGGTCCGTCCGGGCCGGTTGACTCGTGATGAGGCCGTCGCCATGCTGGCGTCGGGCGACGCCGCCCTGCGCAGCGGCGACTTCGCCGACGCGGCCCTGCGTTTCACCCGCGTCATCGGCTTCGACGACGCGGCCGTCACCGGCGCCGCGCTCCTCGGCCTTGGCGAGGCCCGCTACCGGCTCGACGACGAGCGAGCCGCCGTGGCGGCCTGGGAGCAGGTCCTGCGCCTGCCCGAATCGCCCGCCACCTACCCGGCCCTGCGCAACGTGGCGGCGGCGCGCGTCCGGACCGGCGACCTGCTCGGCGCGATCGAGGCCTATCGCGAGGCCGACCGGCGAGCCCCCGACGATGACAAGGCCGAGATCGCCAGTCGCCTCGGCTGGCTGGTCAAGGAGACCGGCGACCCGAAGGGCGCCCGGCGCTACTTCGCCCGGGCGCGGGGCGACGGACCGCTCGTGTCGGTGGTCATGGTCCTGCTCGCGGCGACGGTCATCGTGTCGCTGACGGCGTTGCTGTCGGGCGAGGGGCGGGTCATCTTCGAGGCGCTGTGGCTGGACAAGGCCGCGCTCGCGGCCGGGGAGTACTGGCGGCTCCTGACGGTGACGCTGCTGCACGGCAGCCTGCTCCACCTCGGGTTCAACATGTACGCGCTGTACATCGTCGGGCCCATCGTCGAGCGCTGGTATGGCCCCGTGCGGTTCCTGCTGTTCTATGTCGCCTGCGCGGCGGGCGGATCGGTCGCGAGCTTCGTGACCAGCGATGTGACCGCGGTCGGCGCCTCGGGTGCGATCTTCGGGCTGTTCGGGATGCTGCTCGTGTCGTCGCGCGTCCACCACCCGGTCGACCGGCAGAGCCGGATGCTCGTGCGCCAGCTCGGGATGCTCATCGTCATCAACATCATCTTCGGGTTCGCCGTGCCGGGGATCGACAACGCGGCCCACCTGGGCGGCCTCGCCACGGGCGCGTTCCTCGGGTTCCTGGTGCCGCCGACGCGCGTCCAGACGATGGCCACGCTGTGGCAGCGGCCGGACGCGGCGGGGACCGCGCACCGGGCCTCGGTCCCGGCGCTCATCCTGCCGATGGCCCTCGCCGTGGTCGGCGGGCTGGTGGTCCTGGGTCTCGTCGTGGGGACGGCGGCCCGCCTCGGCTGATCTAGAGCTCGCCGAAGACGACCTGCGGCCCGGGCTCGCCGACGGCCCCGCCCTCCGGCTCGAGCGTGACCATCACGGCCGAGGACGCGGCCAGGTCCACCCCGAACGGCGCGACGAAGGTCCCGATGCCGTCGTGGCGGAAGGTGCCCAGCGCGTGGACCCCTTCGTCGTCCGCATTCCACAGCTGGTAGACGAGGCCGGGCGGGGTCGCCGGCAGGTCGGTGGCCATCAGGTATGCGTCCGCCGAGCCGGGTCGATAGACGAGCATCGCCTCGGCCGACGGGGCGAGCGGCTCGGCGTGGAGCGCGGCCGTGACGTGGCCCGGCTCGGTCAGCAGCACGAGCGCGGCCGACCGCGCCTGGACCTGGGCCTGCGCCTCGGCGAGCGCGCCGCGAGCTGTGACCACCTGGCGCTCGAGCTCGATCGCCCGCAGCCCGAGCCCGACGGTGGCGATCGCGAGGACGGCGGCCATCCCCACGCTCGCTCCGAGCATCGCGCGGCCCGGGCGCCGCAGGGCCCACGGGACGGGGCCATCGACCGGCCTGGCTACGGGCGGGCCGACCGTCCTCGGGCCACCGGCGAGCGTCAGGCCGGGACCGGTCGCTTCGATCGGGGTCGCGGACCGCCGGATGGCGGACAGGACATCGCGCTGGAGCGATGCGGGCGGATGCAGCGGCGGCGCGGTCAGGGCGAGGTCCTCCAGGACGGCGTCCAGGTCGGCGGCGAGATGGGCGCAGTCGTCGCAGGTCAGGCGGTGCGCCTCGAAGCGGACACGCTCGGTCGCGTCGAGGTCGTCGAGGGCGGCGCCGGCCGCTAGCTGCCGGAAGACTCGGTGGTCCATGGGCCGGTCGTGCTGAACGCGGGATCGTCTGCCTCGTGCTCCGACACGGACGCGCCGAGGGCGTCGCGGAGCTTGAGCAGGGCGCTGCGGATGCGGGTCTTGGCGGTGCCCAGCGGGATCCCCAGTCGCTCGGCGACCTCGACGTGGGTCAGGCCCGCGAAGAAGGCGAGCTCGAGGGCCGTCCGCTGCGGCTCGGACAAGTCGGCCATCGCGGCGCGGACGCGGTCGCGTCGGATGCGCTGCCAGGCCTCCTGGTCCACGTCGTCGCCGGCGACCTCGAACTCGAGGTCGACGTCGGCGGTGCGCTTGCGGATGTTGGCCTCGCGCCGGACGAGGTCGATCGCCTTGTGCCGTCCCAGGCTGAACAGCCACGGGGCGACCGCGCCACGCGCCGGATCGAATCGGGCGGCGTCCTTCCAGACGGCGATGAACACCTCCTGGACGACCTCCTGGGCGAACCGGTCGGCGCCGGTCACCTGGTAGGCGAGCGAGTACAGCGGGCCGCTGTACCGTGCATACAGGGCCTCGACGGCGCGCTCATCCCGCTCGACGATCCGGGCGAACAGGGCCGCGTCCTCGGCGCGCCGGGCATCGCGGTCGACCGTTGAAGGCTCGGGCAACTCCCTCTCCGTGGCGGAACCTTGGGGCACGCTCGCCGAGTCCGTCGCGCGTGGGCCTGTCGCGGTCGGTCGGCCAGGTGGATGATACCCGGCCGCCGGGGCCGGTCGACCGAGCGGGCCGGGGAGCGTCGTGGCGACAGGGTCCATGCCCCTCCTTCGCGGCGGCGCCCGCGCCGGATGGTCGCCCCTCGTGGCGGGGTAGCATCCGCAGAGTGTTCGCCACACTCCTCGGTCCACTGCCCCGACCCGACCTGCCGGCCGATGCCGCCCCGGAAGCGGTCCTGGATGCCGTCCTGGACGCCCAGCGCCAGGCCGGGCTGGAGCCGCTGACCGACGGGGGATGGGCGCTGCCCGCCGACCGCGACGATCCCGTCGCCGCGTGGCGGACGACGCACGCCCGCGCCGGAGGCCTGGTGAAGGCCGTCGTCGACGGCCCGCTTCGGAGCGGCCGATCGGTCGCGGACGTCCGCGTCACGATCCTCGACCTGGCCGACGCCGGCTGCGCCTGGATCGAGGTGCACGAGCCTGAGGCCGTGCACATCGGGGACGACCCCGCCCGCCGAGCCCGCTTCGCCGACGCGCACCGGTCCCTGACCGACGGTCTCGCCGGCCGCGATGGGCCGCACCTGTCGCTGGCGATCACCGGCGGGAACGCCGACGCCGCAGGGATCGAGACCATCCTCGCCGGCGCCTACGCCAGCCTCGCGCTCGACCTCATCGCCGGTCCGGACAACTGGCGCCTCGCGAGCGCGGCCCCGGGCGATCGAGGCATCGTCTGCGGGGTGATGGGGGCGCGGGCGCAGGACGAGCCGGTCGAGATCCTGCTCTACGCCGCCGGCTACGCGGCGTCGACCGCCGGCCGGGGCGCCGCCCGGGTCGGCCTGGCCACGACCGGCTCCTACGCCGGCCTGGCCTGGGACGTCGCGGTACGCAAGATGACCCTGCTCGGGGAGGCGGTCCGCCTGGCCGCGCTCCCCCCGGCGGAGCGTCGCGCCCGCCTCGACCCGCGGGCCGTGGACATCCGCAGCGCGGCGCTCGGCCAGGTCCGGCCCGCGCGACCTCGCCGCTCGATCGCACCGCCGCCGCGCCGTCGCCGTCCGCCCACGGCCTGAGGCCCGTACCATCTGGCCCATGAGCACCTCCTTCTGGCACGGCTTCGCCGACATGCATGCGATCAAGGATGCCGAGCTCGTGATGCGCTCCGGCGAGGGCGTCTGGCTGGAGTCGACCGACGGCCGGCGCTTCATCGACGCGACGGCGGCGCTGTGGTACTGCGCGGTCGGCTACGGCCGGACGGCGATCGCCGATGCCGTCGCCGAGCAGCTCGGGCGCCTGCCGGCGTATTCGTCCTTCGGGGCCTACACGACCGAGCCGACGATCCAGCTCGCCGAGCGCCTGGCCGCCCTCTCGCCGATGCCCGACAGCCGGGTGTTCCTGGGCTCCGGTGGCTCGGACGGGGTGGACACCGCGGCCAAGCTCGCACGCCGCTACTGGGACGTGCAGGGTCGGCCGGAGAAGCGGGTCATCGTGTCGCGCGAGCACGGCTACCACGGGATGCACGCGTGGGGCACGTCGCTGGCCGGCATCCCGGTCAACAAGGCCGGCTATGGCGGCGACATCATCGACGAGGTGGTGACCGTCGGCTGGGCCGACACCGAATCGCTCGGGGCGCTGTTCGAAGCTCGCGGCCGCGAGATCGCCGCGTTCATCGGCGAACCGGTCATCGGGGCCGGCGGGGTCTACCCGCCCGACCCGTCGTACTGGCCCGAGGTGCAGCGCCTGTGCCGCGAGCACGACGTCCTGCTCATCGCCGACGAGGTCATCACCGGCTTCGGCCGGACGGGCCGACTGTGGGGCTCGCAGCGCTACGGCATCGAGCCCGACATGATCGTGTTCGCCAAGGTGGTCACGTCCGGCTACCAGCCGCTCGGCGGCGTGCTCGTCGGCGCCCGCGTGGCGGCACCGTTCTGGGAGGGATCCGACCCCGGGCCCATGTTCGTCCACGGCTACACGTACAGCGGGCATGCCGCGGCCTGTGCGGCGGCGATGGCCAACCTCGACATCATCGAGGCCGAGGGCCTGGTCGAACGCGTGGCCGCCACGGAGGCCGCGTTCGACGCCACGGTCCGACGGCTGGCCGGGACGCCGCTGGTCGGCGACATCCGGACCGTGGGGTTGACCGCCGCGGTGGCGGTCGCCGCGGACCGCCTGGCCGCCGATCCGTCCATCCCGGCGAGGGTCGTCGGAGCCGCCCTGCGCCACGGCGTGGCGACCCGCGTCGTGCGCGGCCATGCGCTCCAGGTCTCGCCGGCGTTCACCATCACGGACGGCGAGTCGGACACGCTCGTCGACGGCCTCGGGGCCGCCTTCGAGGACGTCGCCGCGACGATCGGCTGAGCGCGGCGGGCTCACCTCCGGGTCCGGCCCGCACCGCGGGCCGACGCCCCTCGCGACTTGATTCCGGGACCCGGCAGTGCCACCATCGCCTGACCCCCAGGCGGCGGTCCGACGGCCGTCCCCGCCATCGCCTCGCCGGCCAGGGGAACCGAGTGCTCCAGAGGACGCAACGATCCGTCACCCGCGCGACCAGGGGGATCCGGTCGCCGCGTCAGTGTAGTCGTCGAAGGAGGTCCGGCCCGTGGGCGAACACATCTCCCTGACCGTGAACGGCACCACTCGGGAGCTCGACGTCGAACCCAGACGGCTGCTCGTGGAGGCCCTGCGCGATGACCTCGACCTGACCGGGACGCACGTCGGTTGCGACACGAGCCAGTGCGGCGCCTGCACCGTCCACGTGGACGGGCGGGCCGTCAAGAGCTGCACGATGCTGGCCGTCCAGGCCGACGGCGCCGAGGTCCGGACCATCGAGGGCATGGCCGCGCCGGGCGACGGCGGGGCGCTGCACCCGCTCCAGACCGCGTTCTGGGAGCAGCACGGCCTGCAGTGCGGTTTCTGCACCCCCGGCATGATCATGACCGCAGCGGACCTGCTGGAGCACGATCCGGACCCGTCCGACGAGGCCATCCGGCACGCCCTCGAGGGCAACTTCTGCCGATGTACCGGCTACCAGAACATCGTCGCGGCCGTGCGCGCCGCCGCCGTCGCCATGCGCGCGTAGGAGGGAGTCCACCATGACCGACGTGCTCGACGCTCCCACCAGCCCCCTCGGCCAGCGGATCAAGCGGACGGAGGACCCGCGCTTCATCACCGGCGAGGGTCGCTACGTCGCCGATATCAAGCTCCAGTCGACGGCCCACCTGGCCATCCTGCGCAGCCCGTACGCCCACGCCGACATCCGCTCGATCGACACGAGCGCGGCCGCGGCGATGCCGGGAGTCCTGGCCGTCTACACCGGCGCCGACATCCCGTACAACCCGATGCCGATGGCCTGGCCGGCAGGCGGCAGCGCGGGGATCCAGAACAACGTGAGCACGCCCCGCACGCTCGCCACGGACAGCGTGAAGTGGACGGGCGAGGGCGTGGCGGCCGTGGTGGCCGAGACCGAGGCCCAGGCGTTCGACGCGCTCGAGGCGATCCGCGTCGACTGGGCGCCGCTGCCGGCCGTGGTCGATGCCGAGAAGGCGATCGCCGACGGCGCGCCGCAGCTCCACGAGAACGCGCCGAACAACATCGTGTTCGAGTGGAACGTCGGCGACAAGGCCGGGACGGACGCGGCCATCGACAGCGCGGACGTCGTCGTCCGCCAGCGCATCGTCAACCAGCGCCTCATCCCGAACCCGATGGAGGCGCGCGGCAACATCGGCTGGTACAACCCGGGGACCGACGAGTACACGATCTGGATGTCGAGCCAGACGCCGCACATCCAGCGCCTCCTCCTGGCGGCCTTCGTGATGGGCATCCCGGAGCACAAGATCCGCTGCATCAGCCCGGACGTGGGCGGCGCCTTCGGCACGAAGATCTTCTGCTACCCCGACTACGCGCTCGTGCTGTTCGCCAGCAAGCACCTCGGCGGTCGACCGGTCAAGTGGATCGAGTCGCGCCGGGAGAACTACCAGAGCACCATCCACGGTCGCGACCACATCACCTACCTGGAGATCGCCGGGACGCGCGACGGCGAGGTGACCGGCCTCCGGGTGAAGACCCTGGCCAACCTCGGCGGCCGCCTGTCGACGATCGGCCCGGGCATCCCCACGACCCTGTATGCCCGGGTCCTGTCCGGCTGCTACAAGATCCCGAACGTGTACGCCGAGGTCACCGGGGTGTACACCAACACCACCTTCGTCGACGCCTACCGCGGCGCCGGCCGACCCGAGGCGACCTACGTCATCGAGCGCGCGATGGACCTCTTCGCGGCCGAGATCGGGATGGACCGCGCCGAGGTCCGACGGCGCAACTTCATCCCGCCGGACCAGTTCCCGTACGAGAACCCATCGGGTCTCGGGACCGCCTCCGGCGGCGCCAAGATCTACATCGACTCCGGGAACTACGAGCCGGCGCTCGACAAGGCGCTGGCGACGGTCGGTTACGCGGACCTCGAGGCGAAGAAGGCCGAGGCCCGCGGCCGCGGCAGACTGCTGGGCCTCGGGCTGTCGACCTACATCGAGGTGTGCGGCGTCGCGCCATCCAAGTGGATCGGCGCGGTCGGCGAGGGCTGGGGCGCCGCGATGTGGGAGTCGTCGAACATCAAGATCCACCTGACCGGCAAGGTCGTGGTCACGATGGGCACCCAGCCGCAGGGCCAGGGCCACGAGACGACCTACGCCCAGGTCGTCGCGGACCAGCTCGGGGTGCCGATGGAGGACGTCATCGTCCAGCACTCGGACACGCAGGGCACGCCCTTCGGCTACGGCTCGTACGGATCGCGCACGAGCTCGGTCGGGATGACCGCCGCGATCAAGGCCGCCGAGAAGGTCAAGGCCAAGGCCGCCCGCTACGCCGCCCACATGCTCGAGGCGAACGTCGAGGACATCGAGATCGACGGCGCCGAGTACCGGGTCAAGGGCAGCCCGGACAAGAAGAAGACCATCCAGGAGATCGCCTTCGCGCTCGACCTCGCGTTCGACGCCCCCGAGGGCATGGAGCCGTACCTCGACGAGACCGCCTACTACGACACCCCGAACTGCACCTGGCCGTTCGGGACGCACGTCGCGGTGGTCGAGATCGACGAGGAGACCGGCGTGGTCGACCTCGTCCGCTACGTCGCCGTGGACGACGTCGGCAAGAAGATCAACCCGATGATCGTGGACGGGCAGCTCCACGGCGGGATCGCCCAGGGCGTCGGCCAGGCGCTCTGGGAGCAGGCGATCTACAGCGACGAGGGGCAGCTCCTGTCTGGCTCGATGCTCGATTACGCGGTGCCCCGCGCCGCGTGGTTCCCGACGATCGAGCTCGACGAGACGGTGACCCCCTCGCCGGTCAACCCGCTCGGGGTCAAGGGCGTCGGTGAGGCCGGGGCGATCGCCTCGACCGCGGCCGTCGCGAACGCCGTCGTCGATGCGCTGTCCGGTCTGGGGATCCGCCACCTGGACATGCCCTACACGTCCCAGAAGGTCTGGTCGGCGATCCAGTCGGCGAAGGGAGGCCAGGCATGATCCCGGCAGCGTTCTCGTACCAGCGCGCGTCGTCGGTCGACGACGCCGTGGCCGCCCTCGCCGGCGGCGACGCCAAGGTCATCGCCGGCGGGATGAGCCTCCTGCCGCTCATGAAGCTGCGCCTGGCATCGCCCGGCCGGCTCGTGGACATCGGGCGGCTGGACGACCTGCGCGGCATCACCCCGACGGCCGACGGCGGGATGGAGATCGGCGCCCTGGCGACGTACGCCGAGATCCTGGCCACCACCAGGCTGCCCATCGCCATCGAGTGCATCAGGGACATCGGGGACATCCAGGTCCGCAACCGCGGCACGGTCGGTGGGGCGATCAGCCACGCCGATCCGGCGTCCGACCTGCCGGCCCTCGGCCTCGCCCTCGACTACTCGGTCGTGCTCCGCTCGGCGCGGGGCGAGCGGACGGTCCCGCTCGATGGCTTCTTCACCGGCGCCTTCACGACCGCGATGGGCCCCGACGAGCTGGTCGTCCGCCTCGTCCGCGGCCCGCTGCCGGAGGGCGCGAGCGGCGCGTACCGGAAGCTGCGCAACCCGGCGTCGGGGTACTCGATCGTCGGCGTGGCCGCCGTGGTGGCCATGGATGGCGGTCGCGTGTCCCATGCCCGCGTCGCCCTGACCGGGGTGGGGGAGGTGGCCTACCGGGCCAGGGCCGTCGAGGACGCGCTCCTTGGGAGCGACGGGTCCCCGGACGCCGTGGCCGCCGCGGCCGAGCACGCGGCCGAAGGGCAGACCGTCAACAACGACATCCATGCCGACCGGGCGTACCGGACCAGCATGGCCGTCGTCTACACGCGACGGGCGATCGAGGCGGCGGTCGGTCGCTGAACGTCGTCAACGCGTCCCAGGCGATCCGGCCGTGCGCGTCGATCGGGTGACCCCCGGCCGGCGCGCACCGGCGCGTCTGGAGGGCGCCGTGCTCGCCCGCGATCTCGAGGTCGCGGGCGCTCGCTGGTCGAAGGGCCGCCGCCTCAGCGCGGCGGACCTCGGGGTGCTCGGCGCCGCCGATCCGGGCGATCCGGTCACGGTGCTCATCCTGGAGCCGGGCGAGCTGCACGAGGACGATGCCGCCGTGCGCCTGGCACGGGCGATCGCCGGCCCGAATCTGGGCGTCCGCGGCCCGAATCAGAGCCGGCTCGATCTCGTCGCCTCGGCCGACGGGGTCGTCCACGTCCGGATCGCCGAGCTGGAGCGGCTCAACCGGATCGATCCGCTCGAGGTGTTCACCGTGTTCGACGGTCAGATCGTGTCGCCCGGCGACCTCGTGGCCAGCGTCAAGGTGGCGCCGCACGTGGTCGACTCGGCGGTCGTCGATGCCGGCGAGCGGCTGGCCAACTTCGGCACCATGCCGATCGTGTGGGTGGCCGCGTTCCTCCCGCGGCGGATCGGGGTCGTGGTCAAGGAGAGTGTCCGCGGCATCGCGCGTGAGCGCTTCGAGGATTCCGTCCGGGCCAAGGTCGCCGGTCTCGGCTCCCGGATCATCGCCATCGACTACGTCGACGACCACGAGGAAGCGGTGGAGGCCGGGCTGGGCCGGTTCGTCCGGGGCGCGGACACCGCGGACCTCATCCTGACCGCGGGATCGGCCAGCACCGACCCGCGCGACCCGTTCTTCGTGGCGATCGAGGCTCTCGGCGGCCGCGTGGTCCGACGCGGGGTCCCGGCCCACCCGGGCTCGATGTTGTGGCTGGCCCGCGTCGGCGGCACCGCGATCCTGGGCCTGCCGACCTGTGGCGCCTACTCGAAGGCCACGGCCGCCGACCTGCTGCTGCCGCGGCTCCTGTCGGGCGAGCCGGCGTCCGAGAAGACCGTGGCGCGCCTCGGCCATGGCGGCATCCTCACCCGCTCGCAGCGCTTCCGTTTCCCGCCCTACGCGCGCGAGCTGGATGCCCCCGACGGGTAGGTGGGCCTGCCACCCGTCGGAACCTCGCGCGCGTTCGGGCCGCCGCGTCCGGGCCCCGCGTTCCGGCCCCGGCGTGCGCGGCCGCGCACGGCTGCAGCCGTGCGCCTCGCCCTTCCGGCGGCCCAGCCCCCGGATCCGGTGCCGGGTCCCCGTTCCGTGTCGTCGCCGCGCCCCACGGTGAGCCGGACCTCCCCCGCGGCCCGACCAACGTTCCGTGTACCCTCCGCGACATGACCGACCGCGACACCCGCCCAGCCGGCACCCGCTCCATCGAGGCCCTGACCGAGGAGTTCCGAGCGCGCGACTACATCGCCGATCGCTCGCTCATGACCGCGGTCTTCCTGGCGCTCGAGCTCGGGCGGCCGCTGCTGCTCGAAGGGGAGGCCGGCGTCGGCAAGACGGAGCTCGCCAAGGTCCTGGCCGGCACGCTGGGCGCGCGGCTCATCCGCCTGCAGTGCTACGAAGGGCTGGACGTCAACACGGCCGTGTACGAGTGGAACTACCCGCGCCAGATGCTGGAGATCCGGCTGCTCGAGGCGCGCGGCGAGGCGGACCAGGCGACCGCCCATGACATCTTCGGGACGGACTTCCTGATCCGTCGGCCGCTCCTCCAGGCGCTCGAGGTCCACGACGGCGTCGCCCCCGTCCTGCTCATCGACGAGATCGACCGCGCTGACGAGGAGTTCGAGGCCTATCTGCTCGAGATCCTGTCCGACTTCCAGGTCACGGTGCCGGAGATCGGCACCATCACGGCCGAGCTGCCGCCGCGGGTCATCCTGACCTCCAACCGGACGCGCGAGGTGCACGATGCGCTCAAGCGACGCTGCCTGTACCACTGGATCGACTATCCGACGGCCCAGAAGGAATACGAGATCGTGCTGGCGCGGGTCCCCGCCGCCCCGGAACGCCTGGCTCGCGAGGTCGTCGGCTTCGTGCACCGGCTGCGTGAGGCCGACCTGACCAAGGTGCCGGGCATCGCGGAGACGCTCGACTGGGCGCAGGCGCTGCTCAGCCTCGGCGCGGCCGAGCTCACGCCCGAGGTCGTCGACGAGACGCTCGGGGTCGTCCTCAAGTACGAGGAGGACATCCGCCAGCTCCGCGGCGAGCAGACGAAGCGGATGCTCACCGAGGTCGCCGCGAAGGGCTGAAGTCCGGGGGCGCCCGTGGCCGGCGCCCGTGCTCGGGCCGTGGCCGGCGCCCGTGCCCGGGCCGTGGCCGGCGCCCGTGCCCGGGCCGTGGCCGGCGCCCGTGCCCGGGCCGTGGCCGGCGCCCGTGCCCGGGCCGTGGCCGGCGCCCGTGCC
>JBKHXL010000037.1:0-40376 GCA_046566045.1 Candidatus Limnocylindria bacterium | reverse complement strand
CTCGACCACGTCGGGCGTGCGCAGCAGCGGCGTGGCGGCCATCGGTCCATCCCCTCCCCGCGGACCGAGGGCCTCGGGCGACATCGCGAACGCTGGACCGACCCTACCCGCGTGTCCAGACGAGTTGTCCACAGATCTCGTTAACGATCGGACGCTGTGTCGGCGAGCACGCTCGCTGGCGTGACCTGCTCGTGGAGCAGGCGATCGAAGCGGGCGGCCCGGTCCATCTCAGGCACCGCCTCCAGCCAGCGTGCGAGGAGGGCCTCGCCCTCGGCGTAGACGAACACGTACGTTCGCCACAGCGGGTGCTCGATGAACTCCAGTCGCTTGGCGGCGAGAGCCGTGGTGTAGCCGCCGACGTCGCGCAGGTACTCGACGACGGCGTCGTGGCTCCATCCGTCGGCGTGACGCAGGAACGCGGCCGTGCCGCGGATGGCGGCCATCGCCCTGCGGGCCGGAGCAAGGGCCGCGGCCCGCTCGGCGATCGAGCGGCGGGTCGTCGGGTCCGAGGCGAATGGCAGGCCGGCTCGCTCGAACAGCTCCTCGAGTTGCCCGACCGCCTCGTCGGGCGGCGTCGCGAACCGCGTCCCGAGGTCGGCCAGGCCCTCGCTGATCGGGCACTCGGGCGTGTTGATGAGGAGGATGGACGCCTCCAGGTGGCCCTGGACGTCGACGAGGTCCGCCTCCTTCCAGGCGTGCTCCAGGTGGTGCCCGGGATAGGTCTCGTGGGCGACCGTGTGAACAAGGTCCGGCGCCCGGACGGGGAGGTCCGTGTTGACGGCCACGCGGCTGCGTCGACCGCCGTCGTACCAGTTGTAGCCGGACCACGGCTGGCCCGTCACGAGCCGCACCCGGAGCTGCTCCCCGGTCGGCAGGCCGAAGGTCGCTTCCGCACGCGCGCGGAAGCGCTCGACCAGCCAGTCGATCACGGCGGGCAGCCGCTCGACCGGGATCTCGAGGCCGGCGTCCCACGCGTCCAGCCGCTCGTGCAGCGGGCCGCCTCCGGGCAGCAGCCCCTCGATCGTCGCGCGCGCCGCGGAGAACTCGGCGTCCGCGCGGCGCGGCGGCGCGAAGCCCATGCAGCGCGCCACGTGCTCCTCGTACGGCAGCGGTTCGCCCGCCAGTGCCGCGGCCTGCGCCGCGAGCGCGACCAGCTGGGCGTCGAGCCAGGCGCGCCGGGCCGGGGCCTCGACCTCGCCCGCCAGGCGGGCCCGCAGCGCGAGCGCGTCGTCGCGCAGGGCGGCCGGTCGTCGGCGCTGCTCCAGGTCCACCTCGGCCTTGAGGTCGGCCGGCCCGTAGTAGCCATCCACCAGCCCGGGGATGTGCTGGTCGAGGCGCAGACCGAGACGGATGTAGTCCGCGGCGATGCGGTCCGGGGCGGGCACCGTTCGCGTGCCGCCGACGGCCGGGACGGCCGGCACGCCCGGTCGCCCGGTGTCGACCGGCTCGGCGGTCACCGCTGCATCCGGTCGGGGCGTGGGGCGCGCCGCTCCCCGTGGTCCCGGTGCGCGTCGGCCTCGCGCCGCGCCGCGGCCAGTCGCTCGGCGAGACCCGGGTCGGCCGGCAGCCCGGCCTGGTCCGGCGCCCGGTCCACCGCGGGGCTGGCCGCCGCGCGGGGCGGGCTCGCGCCCTCGGCGCGATCGCCGGCCGCGGGCTCGGCCCCGACCCCGCCGGTCTCGCCGACGAACGGCATGCCCTGGCGCTCGACGGCATCGAGGCTCATCCGCAGCGCCGCCGTCTTCTGGGTCGCCACCTCACGCACGTAGGCGGCCTCCTCGTCCGGCGTCATCGGGCGGCCGCGGACGATGCCCTTCGGCTTGCCGACCATGAGCCACGCCAGGTGGTAGCGGTCCATGCTGCCCCACGCCCGGGCCAGCAGGTCGTCGGACAGCTGCAGCCAGACCTGGAGCGCGCCCAGCGACGGCTCCGCCAGCAGGCGCTCGCCCTCGGCCACGAGCTGGCGGGTCCGGGCGATGAGCTCGTCACGGTTCACGAGGCGTCCTCGCCGGTCCGGATCATCGCCTCACGGTCGTCGCGGGCGCGGCGGGTCCACGGTCCGGGCTTGCCGTCGCCGACCGGGAGCCCGTCCACGGCCGTCACGGCCAGGACGCCGGCCACGCTCGAGCACAGGAAGACCTCGTCGGCGGCGGCCAGGTCGGCGCGGGTGAGGCGGCCCTCCCACGGACGCAGCCCGACACGCCCGGCCCAGCCGAGCAGCCAGGCACGCGTCGTCCCGGCCAGGATCGCGCAGTCGAGCCCCGGGGTGGCGAGTTCGGTGGCGCCGTCGGCGGCCCGCCGGACCAGGAAGACGTTGGCGCTGGTGGCCTCGGACAGGTGGTCGTCGATGGTGAGGAACAACGCGTCGTCCGCGCCCGCCCGGCGGGCCTCGAGCTTGGCGTACACATACTCGGCGCGCGACGTGGTCTTGAGGCTGGCCAGCGGGTCCTGCGGGTCGCGCCGGACCCGGCTGATGACGAGGCGGAGACTGGCATCGCCGCTGCCTCGTGGTGCGGCGACGATCGGCCAGGCCTGGATGACGAGCGTGGCCGGGACCCCCTCGTCGGGGGGCAGCGTGCCGCGCGACCGGTACGGCCCGCGCGAGACGGTGATGCGGATCGACGCGTCGCCGTCGGGGCCGTCGAGGCCGTCCGAGGCCAGCAGCGCGGCGATGCCGTCGGTCAGGCGGGCCTCGACATCGTCCGGCAGCGGGATCCCCAGGCCGTCGGCCGAACGGCGAAGGCGGGCCAGGTGCGCGGCGAGCTCGGTCGGGCGGCCGGCCCGCGCGCGGAGCGTCTCGAACACCCCGTCGCCCAGCTGGAAGCCGCGGTCGGAGACCCGCAGGTGGCGGGCGTCGGCGGGCAGCAGCTCCCCGTCCACCCAGACCGAACGCGGTCCGTCGCCCGTCACGGGATCTCCTCGCCGCCGATGGAGGCGAGCGGTCCGCGCGCCTTGACCCGGGTCTCCTCCCACTCCGCGGCCGGGTCGCTGCGGAACGTGATACCGCCGCCGACGTGGAGGGTGAGGCGCCGGCCGTCGGCGACGAACGTGCGGATGACGATGCTCGTCTGCATCGCTCCGTCGGGCCCCAGCCAGCCGATCGCACCCGTATACGGGCCGCGCCGGACGGGCTCGAGCCGCTCGAGGATGCGCATGGCGGAGATCTTGGGCGCTCCCGTGATCGAGCCGCCCGGGAAGCTCGCGACGAGCAGGTCGAAGGCGTCGCGGCCGGGGGCCAGGCGGCCGGTCACGGTCGACACGAGGTGCTGGACGGCCGCGGTCCGCTCGAGCCGGCACAGGCGCGGCACCCGCACGCTGCCGGGCTCGCACACCCGCCCGAGGTCGTTGCGCAGGACGTCCACGATCATGACGTTCTCGGCCCGATCCTTGGCGCTGGCCAGGAGCTCCCGCGCGAGTCCGCGGTCCTCGGCCCGGTCCCGGCCCCGCGGACGGGTGCCCTTGATCGGGTCGGAGGCGACGGTGCCGTCGGCCGAGACCGCCAGGAACGGCTCCGGCGAGGCGCTCAGGAGCGCGCGCGGCCGACCCGTCTCGGGCGAGGCCCCGAGGTCCAGGTACGCGCTGAACAGCGACGGGTCGCCGGTCCGCAGGCGGCGGTAGAGCGGCCACGGATCGTCGCCGAAGGCCGCCTCGAGGCGGCGGGTCAGGTTGGCCTGGTAGATGTCGCCGCGGGCGATGTGGGCGCGCACGGTCTCGACCGCAGCCTCGAACGCCGCGCGCGACAGGCTGGACCGGAAGCGCAGCCCGCCGGGAGTCGGGTCGTGCGCCGCGACGCCGTGGCGCGGGGCGACGGCCGTCGGCGTCGTCAGCCGGACGTGGACATCGTCGAGGCGGCGGGCCAGGCGGCGCGGGTCGCCGTCGAGCGCGCGTCCGCCCAGCCACGCGTGACCGGTCCGCCGGTCCCACGCCACGACCCAGTCGTGGAGGGCCAGGCGGAGCGGCGGCAGTCCCTGGTCGTCGGTCGCGATCGACGGCAGGGACTCGAGGGCGTGGCCCAGGTCGTAGCCGAGAAAGCCGACGAGTCCACCGAGGAACGGCGGGGCGTCGGCCGGGACCACGTGGGTCGGATCGAGCCGGGCCATGAGGCGGCGCGCGACGGCGAACGGGTCGGGGCCCGCGGCCGGCGCCTCCAGGACCGCCACCGGGTCCGCGGTGAGGTAGGTCCAGCGGGCGTTCCGTCCGGGCCGGGCGCTCTCCAGCAGCACGAGGCCGGGCAGGTCGCGGAACGCCTCGGCCACGTCGATGGCGCGGGCCGTCGCCACACGATCGGGCAGGCGGCGCAGGCGCACGGTCGCGCTGCGGCCACCCGACGGAGCGGCGCCGGGGCCGGGGCGGTCGGGACCGACGGGGATCACGCACGCGATGATACGGGCGGACGCGGGACCGGTCCCACGGACGGGACGCCGCCCGGGTACCCTCGCACGATGCGAGCACGTGACCTTGGGATCCGGATCGGCCTCGGCACGCCGGGACCCCACAATGCCATCACCGACGTGGCCGGTGTCACCGTCGGCCACGTCACCATCGTCCGCGGGGACGGCCCCCTCGTCGTCGGCGAGGGACCGGTCCGCACCGGCGTGACGGTCGTCTGCCCGCGCGGGCCGGCGTCACTGCACGAGCCCGTGTTCGCGGGCTGCCATCGCCTGAACGGCAACGGCGAGCTCACCGGTCTCGAGTGGGTCCGGGAATCCGGGATGCTGACGAGCCCGGTGGCGATCACCAACACGCACAGCGTCGGCACCGTGCGCGACGCGCTCGTGGCGCTGGCCATGGACGACGCGGATCCGTCGAATTCGTTCTGGGCGCTGCCCGTCGTGGGCGAGACGTTCGACGGCGTGCTCAACGACATCAACGGCTTCCACGTGACCGCCGACCACGTCCGTGAGGCCCTCGCCACGGCGAGCGGCGGCGAGGTGGCCGAGGGTGGCGTGGGGGGCGGCACCGGGATGATCTGCCACGAGTTCAAGGGCGGCATCGGGACGGCCTCGCGGGTGATCGCCGCCGACGCCGGCGGCTACACCGTCGGGGCCCTGGTCCAGGCCAACTACGGCAAGCGCGACTGGCTGCGCATCGACGGCGTGCGCGTGGGTGAGGCCATCCCCACGAGCCAGGTTCCCAGCCCGTGGGACGCGGTGGAGACGACGGCGCGACCCAGGCCGCCGGCCGGATCCGGCTCCATCATCGTGGTGGTCGCCACCGATGCGCCGCTCCTTCCGCACCAGTGCGAGCGCCTGGCCCAGCGTGCCGGGCTCGGCATCGCGCGCATGGGCGGCACCGGCGGCCACACCAGCGGCGACCTGTTCATCGCGTTCACCACGGGCAATCGCCTGCCGGCCGGAGCCGGCGAGCCGGACGGCGGCGCCGTGGCGCGCGGGACCTACGAGGTCCGTGCCGTCGGCGACCTCGTCATCGACCGCCTGTTCGAGGCGGCCATCGAATCGACCGAGGAAGCCATCGTCAACGCGCTCGTGGCCGCCGACACGATGGTCGGGCGCGACGGGATCACCGCCCACGCCCTTCCGCATGAGCGGGTCCGGGCAGCGCTCGCCGCCGCGGGCCGCTGACCGGCGAGCCTCCTCGGTCCGCCCCTACTCGGCCGGCGCGGACGCCGGCTTCTCGATCGGCACGCCGATGAGGCTGCCGTACTCGGTCCAGCTGCCGTCGTAGTTGCGCACGCGGTCGTAGCCGAGCAACTCGTGCAGCACGAACCAGCTGTGGCTCGAGCGCTCGCCGATCCGGCAGTAGGCGATGACGTCCTTGTCCGGCGTGATGCCCTTGCCCGCGTACAGCGCGGCGAGCTCCTCGACCGGCTTGAAGCGCCCGTCCTCGCGCACGGTCTGCGCCCACGGGATGGACGCCGCGCCCGGGATGTGTCCCGCCCGCTGGGCGGTCTCGGTCATGCCGGGCGGCGCGATGACCTCGCCGTTGTACTCGGCCGGCGAACGGACATCCACGAGTGCCAGGCCCGGGTCGCCGAGGCGCGGCAGGATGTCGTCGCGGAAGGCGCGCAGGCTGAAGTCCGGCTCCGGCAGCTCGTAGTCGGTCTCGTCGTGCGTCGGCGCGTCGGTCGTGATCGGCAGGCCCTGGTCGAGCCAGTACTTGCGCCCGCCGTCGAGGATCCGCACGTCGTGGTGGCCGTACAGCTTGAGCTGCCAGTAGGCCCACGCGGCGAACCAGTTGTTGTTGTCGCCGTACAGGACGATGGTCGTGTCGGGGCCGATGCCGCTGCGCCGGAGCAGCGCGCTGAAGTCCTCGCGGCTGGCGATGTCGCGCCGGATCCCGTCGGCGAGCTGGCTGGTCCAATCCCAGGCGACGGCGCCGGGGATGTGGCTCTGGTCGTAGGCGGTCGTGTCGACATCGACCTCGACGAAGCGGACGTTCGGATCGGTCAGGTGGGCCTGGGCCCAGGCAGCGTCGACGAGAGCGGTCTGGTGCGACATGGTCGGTGTCTCCTGTGCGTGGGCGGCGGGGTGGGCGAGGAGAGCGGGGTCGGCGGCGTCAGTCGCCGGTCGGCCGGTCGCGCCGGCTGAACTCGGCGAGCCGCTCGGTACACTCGGCCGCGGTGCGCACGGCCTGGCGCACGATCCACGGATCGACCCTGGCGCTGTCCTCGATGGTCAGGACCGGACCGGACGGGCCGTCGGCGAGCTCGAACCCGTCGCCGTTGCGGTAGTCGGCCATCCAGTTGGCATGGAGCTGGAGCAGGACGTCGGCCACGACGCGGGTCGGGAACAGCCAGTCGAGGTGCTCGGCATCGAGGCGCCCGGCGATCGCGTCGAGGCGGATGGGCCGTCCGCGCTCGAGACGCGCCACGAGATCGACGACGCGCAGGGCCGTGAACGGGTCGCCCGCCTCGGCGACGACGGGCGGGGCGATGGCCGGGTCGGGCATGCCGGCCGGCGCCTGGCGCAGGGTCCCGACGCCGTGGCCGGTCGTCGCAGGCGCGTGGGTGGTCGTGGACACGGGGGCGGCGATCTCCGACTGATCCAGTGGGGATTGGCCCCGAGTCTAGCGCAGGCGCTCGGGATGCGCCGTAACGAACCTTCACCGCTCCCCTGCCGCGTCCTGAACCGACATGCGCCATCCTTGCGCAGCCGGATCGTGGATCCGGCGCCCTCCGTGCGGCCGCCGCGCGGATCGGCCGTCGCCGCCACATGAGCCGATGCCACCGATGGACACCGACCGGATCCCGACCGAACCGACCACCGACGACGAGCCGCCGAGCGTGACCTCCCTCACGCCCGGTCCCTCCCAGGCTCCGATGTCACCGGCGGCCGGCCGTGGACGCCGGACGGCAGCCATCGGCCTCGGGGTCGTGCTCGTGCTGGTCGCGACGTTCAGCGCCGGGATCGGGATCGGCCGGATGGCAGCCCCAACGGGGAATGCGTCCGGGCCGGTCCCGAGCCCTGCGTCCGGTCCCGGCCCGTCCGGCACGGTCCCCACCGACTTCGCCCTGATCCGCGACGCCTGGGACGTCCTCCACGAGCAGTACGTGGGCCGCTCCGAGCTCGACGACCGCGCCCTCATCTACGGCGCGATCCGGGGCATGACCGAGGCCGTCGGCGACACGGGCCACACGGACTTCATGACGCCCGAGGAGCGGGCCGCCCGGAACGATGCGCTGGCCGGCTCGTACGTCGGGATCGGCGTCCGGATCGACACCGACGACGCCGGGCTGCCGACCGTCGTCGGCGTCTTCCCCGGCAGCCCGGCCGAGGCCGCCGGCCTCCAGGCGGGCGAGACGATCGTCGCCGTCGACGACCGGCCGACCGCCGGCGAGACGCTCGACACCGTCGCCGGCTGGGTTCGCGGTGAGGCCGGTACCGTCGTGCGGGTCACGCTCCGCGACGCGGCCGGCGCCGAGCGGACGCTGTCCATCACCCGGGCCGACGTGCCCGTCGACCCGGTCTCGTGGACCGTGGTCCCGGGCACTCGCATCGCGCTCATCCGCCTCGACCAGTTCTCGTCCGGGGCGGCCGACGAGATGGTCGCCACCCTGCGGGCGGCGCGCGAGGCCGGCGCCGATCGGGTCGTCCTCGACCTGCGTGGCAATCCGGGCGGCTACGTCAACGAGGCGGTCGGCATCGCCAGCCAGTTCCTGCGCGAGGGCGTGGTCTACGTCGACCGCGACGCCCAGGGCACGGAGACGCCCCACGCGGTGACCGCCGGCGGCGTGGCCCTCGATCTGCCGCTCGTCGTCCTCGTCGACGGCTCGACGGCCAGCTCGGCCGAGATCGTCGCGGGGGCGCTCCAGGACGCCGACCGCGCGACCATCGTCGGCGAGACCACCTACGGCACGGGGACCGTGCTGAGCGAGTTCGCCCTGCGCGACGGGTCCGCGCTGCGGGTGGGGACCGTCGAGTGGCTGACCCCGTCGGGCCGCCGGATCTGGCACGAGGGGATCGCGCCTGACGTCGAGGTGACCCGGCCCGAGGACGTCGTCCCGCTCCTGCCGGACGACGTCCGCTCGTTCACGCCGACCCAGGTCGACGCGCTCGCCGATCCCCAGCTCGCCCGGGCCCTCGAGCTCGTCGCCACGGAGGCGATCGCCCAGGACTAGCCGGGAATCGGAACGGCCCGTCCAGCGGACGGGCCGTTCGGTCGATCGAGGTGCGGTCGCCTAGGCGGAGCGCACGCGAGCGGCGCGCGGACCCTTGGGGTTCTGCTCCACTTCGAACTCGACGCGCTCGCCGCCGATGAGGCGGTCGAAGTCGAGCGAGCTGTCCACCGAGCTGCGATGGAAGAAGTATTCCTTCTCATCCTCGGCGGCGATGAAGCCGAAGCCCTTGTCGGCGATGACCTTCTTGACGGTACCGGTGGCCATGATGACCTCCAACCCTTCCCGAACAGGAGTCGCAGATCGCACGGTCTGTTCGAGAGGGGAGCAATCGACCACGCGGAGCGCCGTCACGAGGTGTGACGTCGTGCCACCGTAGCACACCCGCGCGACAAGGCCGCTAGAGGAGCTCCCCGTGCGCCGACGCCGTCGGCTCGCCCTCGCGCGGCCGGGGTTCCTCGCCGGGCCCGAACTCGGCGGGCTCGACGCGCTCCGTGGCGCCCGACTCGAGCACCTGCAGGGGAGCACCGGCCGTGCCCTCGAGCGCGCCGACCCCGAACGGCACCCACTTGCCGGGATCCTGCAGACGGTGCGCCTGGGTGTTGCCACGGGTGTGGACCTCCTCGAAGCCCTTGGGCTCGATCCACATCCGCTCGCCCTCGAGCAGGCCCAGCACGCCGGACTGGCCGGGCTCCGGTCGCTCGTGCCGGCAGTAGGCGCACGCCCGCTGGTCGTGCCTGCGGTACTGCTCGGGCTCCTCGTAGGTCGTGATGTAGCCCTCGTAGTTGCGCAGCACGACCTTGTGGTCGGAGTACGAGATGAGGTAGTTGGGCATGACCGGGATCTTGCCGCCGCCACCGGGCGCATCGATGACGTAGGTCGGGACGGCGTAGCCCGAGGTGTGTCCGCGCAGGCCCTCGATGATCTCGAGGCCCTTGCCGACCGGCGTCCGGAAGTGCCCGGAGCCCTCGACCAGGTCGCACTGGTACAGGTAGTACGGGCGGACCCGGTTGGCCACCAGCTTGTGGACCAGCGCCCGCTGGATGTGCACGCAGTCGTTGACGCCGGCCAGGAGCACGCTCTGGTTGCCGACCGGCAGCCCGGCCCGGGTCAGCCTGTCGACCGCGCGAGAGACCTCCGGCGTGATCTCGTTCGGGTGGTTGAAGTGCAGGTTGATCCAGAGCGGGTGGTACCTCGCCAGCATCTCGCACAGCTCGTCGTCGATGCGCTGGGGCAGGAAGACCGGCACCCGCGAGCCGATGCGGATGATCTCGATGTGCGGGATCTCGCGCAGGCCGCGCAGGATCTTCTCGAACAGCTTGGGCGCGAGGGTGAGGCCGTCCCCGCCGGAGATGAGGACGTCGCGGACCTGCGGGGTCCGGCGCAGGTACTCCAGCTGGGCCTCGTGGTCGCGGCTGTTGAAGTTCTGGGTCGGGTCGCCCACGATGCGCGACCGCGTGCAGTAGCGGCAGTAGCTCGCGCACTGCGTGGTCACGAGCATGAGCACGCGGTCCGGGTAGCGGTGGACGAGCCCGGGCACCGGCGAGTGGCGGTCCTCGGCCAGCGAGTCCTCCATCATCGCCGTGAAGGCCTCGTGCTCGGACCCGGTCGGGATGACCTGGCGGCGGATCGGGTCGTCCGGGTCGTCCGGGTCGATGAGGCTGACGAAGTACGGCGTGATGTCCACCCGGAACTTGTCCGGGGCGCTCAGGCCGGCCCGCTCCTCGTCGGTCAGGTGCAGGATCTGCCCGATCTCCGCGAGGTCGTTGACCCGGTGGCTGAGCTGCCAGCGCCAGTCGTTCCACTGCTCGTCGGGCACATCCTCGTAGATCGGCGCACGACGGCTCACGGCGGGCCGGCCGTCCGGGCCGAGGGCGCGGGCGGGGTCGGCGAGATTGACGAACGGCGCCTCGGTCACGGCGCGCTTCGCCTCCTGGTGCGCGACCGCGTCCTTGATCTCCTGGGCGTCCACGCGATGCTGCCTCCGGCCGCTACGGGTGCATAGGATCTATGCACTCTGCAAGTGGGCGGATGATAGCCCGACCGGCCCGCGCGGTCCAGCGCCGGGGTGGGAGTTCGTGGCGCGTCCGCACGATGCGGCGCGTCCGCACGATGCGGCGCGGTCGGCGGAGGCGTGTCGGCGCAGGCGTGTCGGCCGCCCCGGCCGGGGCTACTCCCCGATCACGGCCCAGAGCAGGCCCATCATGATGAAGAAGCCCGTGAACAGGGCGATCAGCCCGAGCGACCCGTACGGCGAGCTGGCCCCCACGTGCGGCACGAGCTGGAGCACGATCCCGAAGAACACGGCCCAACCGATGAACAGCACGGTGAACAGGATCTTGGCATTCGGGTTGGTGATCGCCCTGACCCAGCGGCTTCCGCCCTCGGACGACAAGGTCGAGCGCAGGATGATCGCGATCATCACGGTCGTGATCCCGATGGCGATACCGAACGCGATCAGCGACTCGGGCAGTTTGCTGAATGGGGCCAGCAGCAGATCCACGGGTGAGGCTCTCCGGAACGTCGCCAGGGTGGTCCCGGCGATGCTAGCAGATGGATGGGGCGTCGCGGTCGCTGTGGAAGGTCGTGGACTACCATCGACGATGAGGGGCGTCGCCCCATCCACCACGCACGGAACCCCGAACCTCTGACGTGACCCCGTTCGATCGACTCGGCCGCTTCGTCGTGCGCCGGGCCCGGGCCGTGCTCGGCGCCTGGGCGCTGCTGCTGGTGCTGGCCCTGCCACTCGCCCCGCAGGCCCCGGGCGCCCTGTCGGCCGGCGGCTTCATCCTCGACGACCTCGAATCGGCGCGGGCGAAGGCGCTCCTCGAGGAGGAGCTCGGCGTTCCGCCCTCGGCCGTGGTGGTGGTCTTCTCGAGCGACGACCTGGAGGCCGGCACGCCCGCCTTCGAACTGGCCGCGGCCGAGGCGATGCGCGACATCGCGGACGCGCCGTACGTGGCCGGCGTCGTCTCGCACCGGCTCTCGCCGCGCCAGATCTCGGCCGACCGGCACACCGCCTACGACGTCGTCTTCCTGGACCTGCCCCCGGACGACTCGCCGAAGGCCCTGCCCGTCCTGCGCGAACGGCTGCGTGACGCACCGGGGCTCGAGGTGGGGCTCGCCGGCGGGCCGGCCTTCTACGGCGACATCCAGACCGTGAGCGAGGAGGACCTCCAGCGCAGCGAGCTCATCTCCCTGCCGCTGGCTGCGCTGGCCCTGGTGCTGGTGTTCGGGTCGCTCGTGGCGGCGGGGGTCCCGCTCGTGGTCGGGGGCGCGTCGGTGCTCGTCGCCCTGGCGGCCATCACCCTCGTCGCCGGCCTCACCCCGCTCAGCATCTTCGTGCTGAATCTCGCCACCCTGCTCGGGCTCGGCCTCGGCGTG
This sequence comes from Candidatus Limnocylindria bacterium, assembly GCA_046566045.1. Classification (GTDB taxonomy): domain Bacteria; phylum Chloroflexota; class Limnocylindria; order Limnocylindrales; family CSP1-4; genus SPCO01. The sequence goes on along the minus strand of JBKHXL010000037.1, from coordinate 28,420 downwards.
GACTACTCGCTGCTCATGACCAGTCGCTTCCGCGAGGAGCTGGCGAGGCGCGACCGGTCCGACCCGGACGCGGTCGCCGAGGCGGTCCGGATCACGGTGATGACGGCCGGGCGGGCGGTGTTCTTCAGCGGCCTGACGGTCCTGCTCGGGCTGCTCGGGCTCGTCCTGTTCGAGTTCATGATCCTGCGCTCGGTCGGCATCGCCGGGGCCGTCGTGGTCGCCCTGGCCGTGCTCGCGGCCCTGACCCTGCTGCCGGCCGTCCTCGTCCTCCTCGGCCGGAACCTCGACCGCTTCGCCGTGCGGCGCGTCGCCGCCGGGACCGGGCCCGACGGCCCGTGGGCCCGCCTCGCCCGCCGGGTCATGCGTCGCCCGCTGGCGGTCCTCGTCCCGACCCTCGCCTTCCTGCTCGTCCTCGGCTCCCCCTTCCTGCACGTCCGCTTCAACGCCCCCGATTCGAGCGTCCTGCCGCCCGACGTGCCCTCGCGCGTCGCGTTCGACCGCCTCGAGCGCGAGTTCGGCGAGGGCGAGTTCGCGCCGATCAGCCTGGCCATCCGGACGACCGGCCCGGCGACCACGCCCGACAACCTGGCCCTCCTGGTCGACTACTCGCGGCGGCTGGCGGCCGATCCGCGGGTGGCCCGGGTCGAGGGGCTCGTGGACGTGGACCCGCGGCTGACGCTCGAGCAGTACCAGCTGCTGTACGGCGACCCGAACGGCCCGCGCGACCGCTTCGTGGCGACCGGCCTGGCCGCCACGACCCGCGGCGATCTGACCGCGTTCACCCTCACCACGCCGTACGGCCCGAACCGCGAGGAGGGCCGATCGCTCGTCGCCGACCTGCGCGATCCGACCGGTCCGCTCGCCCCACCGACGGGGATGCAGGTGCTGGTCGGCGGGGGCGCGGCGGACGTGACCGACGTGGTCGACCGGGTGGCCGCGGACTTCCCGCGCACCGCGCTGTTCATCGTCGTGACCACGTACCTCGTCCTGTTCGTGCTCCTGCGCTCGATCATCCTGCCGGCCAAGGCGCTGGTCATGAACACGCTGTCGCTCACGGCGAGCTTCGGCGCGCTGGTCTGGATCTTCCAGGACGGGAACCTGTCGGCGCTGCTCGGGTTCCAGCCGCTCGGCTTCGTGGAGACGACCCTGCCGGTCATCCTGTTCTGCGTCCTGTTCGGCCTGTCGATGGATTACGAGGTCTTCCTGCTGTCGCGCATGAAGGAGGCGTGGGACCGGACCGGCGACAACACCGAGGCCGTCGCGCGCGGCCTGGAGCGCAGCGGCCGGATCGTGACCAGCGCGGCGCTCATCGTGGTCGTCGTGGCCGGCTCGTTCGCGTTCGCCGACATCGTGCTGATCAAGGCGCTCGGGCTCGGCGTCGCCATCGCGGTCGCCCTCGACGCGACCGTCGTCCGGGCGCTCCTGGTGCCGGCGACGATGCGCCTGCTCGGCCACTGGAACTGGTGGATGCCGGCCTGGCTCGAGCGCGCCGTGGGAAGCCGCCTGCCGGCGTCCGAGGCCCACATCGAGACCGCCGCCGCGGACACCGCGAGGGGTGCACCATGAGGCTGCAGCGTGCCGTCGCCCTGCTCGGCGCCGTGGCCCTGGCGCTCGCGGCGTGCGCCCCGACCGGCGGCCCCATGCTGGCCAACCCGACCGACCCGCGCCCGTCGATCGCGCCGCGTACCCCGCCGCCGGTGGCGGTCGCCGACCCGCAACCGATCGTCCTGCCCCGCGACGACGGCCCGCACGACCGCCTGACCGAGTGGTGGTACTACACCGGCCATCTCGCGACGGCCGAGGGCCGGCGACTAGGCTTCGAGTACGTGATCTTCCGCGCCGAGCGAGGCGCCTTCCCGACGACGTGGGCCTCGCACCTGGCCATCACGGACGAGACCGGCGACGCGTTCCACTACGCCCAGCGCCTGGACGTCGGTCCGCAGGTCGACCGCTCGCCGCGCGACGCCGGCGGGACGCCGACCGGCTTCGACCTGGCCCTGTCCGGGATCGACCCGACCGACCCGACGACCTTCGCGAACCCGCCATGGACGATGGCCGGCTCGAACGGCAGGGACCGGCTCGCGGCCGTGCTCGCGCCGGGCGAGGCGGCGGCGGCCGGCGTGCCGGGCGGCATGAGCCTGGCGCTCGACCTGCGCGCGACCAAGCCGCCGGCGCTGCACGATCGGGACGGCTGGATCGACTTCGGGCCGGCCGGTGGGTCGTACTACTACTCGCGCACGGCGATGGACGCGAGCGGCACGGTCGTGCTCGACGGGGTGACGTCGGCCGTCACCGGCCAGGCCTGGTTCGATCACCAGTGGGGCGACTTCATCAGCGTGGGCGGCGGCGGATGGGACTGGTTCGCGGTCAACCTCGACGACGGCACCGACCTGACGATCTCGCTGGTGCGCGACGCGGACGGGAGCTATCCGCTCATCTACGGGACGCTGGTGGAGGCCGATGGGACGACGCGCCACCTCGAGCGCGACGCGTTCACGGTGGAGGTCACCGGCGAGTGGTCGAGTCCGGCGACGGGAGCGACCTACCCCGCGGGCTGGACCATCCGGCTCCCGGGCGAGTCATTGACGATCGACCTCGTGCCGACGGTCGCGGCGCAGGAGCTCGACACCCGCGCGACCACGGGCGTCATCTACTGGGAGGGCTCGCAGCGAGTCACGGCCGAGCGCGACGGTCGGTCGCTGGGCGGGCGGGCGTACGTGGAGTTGACCGGGTATGCGCCGGCGGGCGTGGCGAGCCGCTGACCGGACCGGCTGCGGGCCGTACCTCGCTATGCTCGACGGCATGCGACTGGAGCTGGGACGTCGGGGCGACTACGCGGTGCGTGCCATGCTCGTGCTGGCGGGTGACGACGTTGGCGCGTGGATCAGCGCGCCGCGGATCAGCGAGGCGATGCGCATCCCGGCCGCATTCCTGCCGCGGATCATGCGCGACCTTGCCGCGGCGGGACTCGTCGACGCGCGGACCGGACGGTCCGGCGGCTACCGCCTGGCCCGGCCCGCGGCGGAGATCTCGCTGATGGACGTCATCAGCGCGGCCGACCCCGACGACGACGCGCGGCAGTGCGTCCTGCGCGGCATCCCGTGCGGGCTGGACGGCGTGTGCATCGTCCACCACTCGTTCGAGGCGGCCCGCGCCGCGCTCCGGGACCGGCTCGCTGCCGCGACGCTCGACACGCTCGCGGCCGGGCACCGGGACGCGACCGGCTGAGCCAGACCGGGCCATCCGGCCCGCTGGCACGGGCCATCCGGCCCGTTGCCCGGGCCCGGCCGGCGGCGGAGGATATTCACGTACCGCCCTGGTATGTATTTATCCCGCCCGTCACGTTCCGAGGACCGACCGATGCGCCGCTCGACCGCCCCCTTCGCCATCCTCGCGTCCATCGCCCTCCTGGCCGGCTGCGCCGGCTCGACGCCGAGCTGGACGTACCCGCCATCCGCCACCGGCGTCGCCGCGCCCTCCGCCGACGCCGCGGCTGTGCCGTCCGGGGACCCTGGGCCCAGCCTCGGCACGCTGACCATCGAGGCCTTCGACCTCGGCTTCACGCCGGCCGCCCTCGAGGTCCCGGCCGCCGGCCGCTACACGATCGAGATGCGCAACACGGGCAGCATCCCGCACGACATCAAATTCCCTGGCGGCGAGATGGCCGACGCCAACTCCGGCCAGACCGCGACGGTTGAGGTCGACATCCCCGCCGGGGGCCTCAGCTTCATCTGCTCCATCCCCGGGCACGAGCAGGCCGGGATGACCGGGTCCATCACCGTTGCCGGCCAGGTCGCGGCCAGCCCCGCTCCGGACGACCATGGTGGTCCGGCGCCCGCGACGGAGGTCGTCGCGGACCCGAACGCCCCGCCAGCCATCACCCACGACGCCACCGCGCCGAGGCGTCTCGCGGGTAAGGTCCACGACATCGAACTGGTCATGACCGAGCAGACGATGACCGTCGCCACGGGGTTCGTCCAGAAGGTCTGGACGTTCAGCGGGACCGTGCCCGGACCGGTGATCCGGGTCAAGGTCGGCGACACCATCCGGCTGACCCTCAAGAACCCGATCGAGAACGAGCTCCCCCATTCCATCGACTTCCACTCCAGCCAGGTCGCCTGGAACGACGAGATGCGGTCCATCCTGCCCGGCGAGGAACTCGTCTACGAGTGGAGCGCCGACTATGCCGGCGTGTGGATGTACCACTGCGGCACGTCGCCCGCGCTGCACCACATCGCCAACGGCATGTACGGCATGGTCATCGTGGAGCCGGAGGAAGGGCTTCCGCCGGTCGACGCCGAGTTCGCGCTGGTCCAGAGCGAGTGGTACCTGGGTCCACAGGGCCAGCCGACGGACCTGACCAAGGCGATGGCCGCCGCGCCGGCACCCGACTTCGTCGTGTTCAACGGTGTCGCCAGCCAGTACGTGGACACGCCCCTGACCGTGAAAACCGGCGAGACAGTCCGGGTGTTCGTCCTGAACGCCGGCCCCAGCATCGACAGCTCCTTCCATGTCGTCGGGACGATCTTCAACACCGTGATCAAGGAAGGCGTGACTCTGGCCAAGGGCAACACGGGGAACTGGGGCGCCCAGGCCGTTGACCTGTCACCCGCCCAAGGTGCGATCGTCGAGTTCACGACCGCGGAGGATGGCCTCTACCCGGTCGTAACCCACGCCTTCAACTTCGTCGGACGCGGCGCGCTCGGCCTCATCCAGGCCGGCGACGGCGACCCGGCGAACTAGGTCCAGCGCCACGACCGAACGCGCCGTGCCCGTCCGCCATCTGCCGGCCCACACGGGCGAGGGGGCCTGCTGCGGCGCCTGTGCGGGCGCCGAGGCGGCGGCCCTGGCGGCCGGTACGGCGTCGCCGCCAGTGCTGGCCGGCGAGGAGGCCATCGGGTCGACCCGTCCCGTCGTGGTCACGCCCCGCCGCATCGACCGTGACGCCGACCGGCGGATCACCTTCAGCGGCTTGCTCGTGGCCGGCGCGTTCGTCGTCGCGGCGATCGTCGCAGGAGCGGCCGCGGCCTCGGGCGGGGGATCGTCCTGGCTGGCGCTCCACCTGGCGCTCGCCGGGGCGGCCGGGACCGCCATCGCCACGGTTCTGCCGGTCTTCGTCGCGGCCCTCGCCGTCGCCGCACCGGCCCGCCCGCTGGCGCGGATCGCGGCGATCGGTCTGGTCGCTGGCGGGGCGGCGATGGTCAGCTGGACCGTGGCCGCAGGTGACGCCTTCCTGGGCCACGTCGGCGGATCCATCTACATCGCCGGGATCGTGGCGGTCGCGCTGGTTGCGTTCCGGCCGCTCCGTGGAGCGATGGGGCCTCGCCGGCGACGAGTCGAGATCGCCTACGGGGCCGCCCTGCTCCAGGTCGGGGTCAGCGCCACGATCGCGACAGCGTTCCTGTCCGGGTGGATGCCCGTCGTCGAGCGCTGGGCGTGGCTCAAGCCGGCGCACGCCTGGCTCAACGTCGTCGGGTTTCTGTCCCTCGTCATCGTGGCCACCCTGATCCACCTCGTGCCGACCGTGGAAGGGACCCGCATCCGACCGCGCCGAACGGCGTCGGTCGCCATCGCGGGCCTGGTCATCGGCGTACCGCTCATCGCTCTTGGCTATGCGCTGGCGATCGACCTCGTCGCGCGCGCCGGGGCCGTCATGGTCCTCGTGGGAGCGCTGGTCGTGCCCGTCCACGCCCGCGCCGTGGCCCGCGAACAGGGGCGGTGGACGACGGATCCGGGATGGCATCGCTTCACGACCTGGAGCCTGCGCGCGGCGGGTGGCTGGTTCGCCGCGGCCATGCTCGTCGGCACCGGTCGCGTGGTCTGGCTCGGCGCCGATCCTGCGGGTTGGTCCATCAACCTCGTCGCGGCGCCACTCGCGGTCGGGTGGGTCCTCCAGGTGCTGATCGGGTCGTGGAGCCACCTGCTGCCGGCCATCGGCCCGGGCGATCCCGCCGCCCACGCCCGCCAGCGCGCGGTCCTCGGCACGGCGGCGACGCCCCGACTGGTGGCCCTCAACGGCGGCGTGGCCGCACTGTGGGCGGGCTGGGCGACGGGCAACCCGGTGCTGATGACCATCGGTGGCGTGGCCGTCGCCGGCTCACTCGGCGCCGCGGTGGCGATCGCCGCCCGAGCAGCCGATGTCGCGATCAGACGACCGTATACGGCCGATGATGGCCCCACCATCGGATTCTGAGCCACGTGGGGCCCGATCGCCTGCCGATGGAGGTCATGGCGAAGCGGTCCCGGGTCGCTCGTGGTGGGGCCCGCCACCGGCCATCTGAGACTCAGTCTCGACAACAGACCCGGAGGCGGGTAGGCTTTCGCGCATGGTGGATGCCGGCCCGTTCCTTGACTCCCTCGACCGCAGCGCATATCGGATGACCGCGCCGCGGCGCGCCGTGGCGCAGCTCGTGGCCGACCAGGATGGCCACTTCTCCGCCGCGGATCTCGTCGCGTCCGCCCGGGCGCGCCGCCTGGGCGTGGGACGCGCCACGATCTTCCGGACGCTGGACATCCTCGGCGAGCTCGACCTCGTCGAACGCATCGACCTGCCGTCCGGCGAGCACGCCTACGTGGCCTGCGAGCCCAGCCATCACCACCACGTGGTCTGTTCCCGGTGTGGTCGCAGCCAGGACGTGGACGATGCGGGGTTGCGCGCGGTCGTCCGTGATGTCGCGCGACGGACCGGCTTCCGCGTCGATGAACACCGCCTTGAGCTGTTCGGGCTGTGCCCGGACTGCCAGGCCGCCTGACCAACCACCCGCCCGAAGGAGCCCGTAGCAGACATGGACCTTCCACCCCCCCGACTGAGACTCGGTATCAGCAGGTCGCTCGTGACCTCGACGTTGGCGGTGACACTCCTCGCCACCGCGTGCAGCGGAACCGCGAACCCATCGGCACCCGATGGCCGCCTCCGGGTGGTCGCGACAACGACCGTCTTCGCCGACCTCGTCCGCCAGGTCGGGGGCGAAATGGTCACGGTGTCGAGCCTCGTCCCGGCCGGAGGCGCCGTCGAGACATTCGATCCGACACCGTCCGATCTGCGCGCCGTCAACGACGCCGACCTGATCGTCATGAATGGGCTCGGCCTGGACGATTGGCTGGCCCCGGTCCTCCAGGACAGCGGTTCGGCCGCACCGATCGTCGTGCTGGCGGAGAACCTCGATGGCGTCATCTACCAGGCCGGCGAGGGGGCGGATGAGCCGGAGAATCCACATCTGTGGCTGGACGTCCGGTACGCGATGAAGTACGTCGAACGGATCATCGACGCCCTGGCCGCAGCCGATCCGGTCAATGCCGACACCTATCGAGCCTCCGGAGCCACCTACCTGCAACGACTGGCCACGCTCGACACGGAGACCCGCGATCGGATCCTGAAGATCCCGGCCAGCAACCGGCTGATCGTCTCCTTTCACGAAGCCTTTCCGTACTTCGCCGCGGCGTACGGACTCACGATCGTCGGGACCATCGTGGACGCGCCGGGTCAGGATCCGAGTGCCGGCGAGATCGCGGCGCTGGTCGATGCGATCAAGGCCTCCGGCGCACGCGCGGTCTTCGGGGAGGCGCAGTTCAGCCCGGACCTGGTGCAGACCGTGGCCCAGGAGGCTGGCGTGGTGGTCGAGACCGGCCTGTATAACGACTCACTGGGCGACCCGCCCGTGGATACTTATGAAGGCCTGATCCGCTGGGACGCGGACCGCGTCGTGGAGGCCCTGGGTGGCTGAGTCGCGGCGCGTACGATCGCAGGGGATGCTGCCATGACCTTCGACCCGCACGATCACCCGCACGATCACCCGGCCGAGCGACGCCTGCCGTCGCTGGAGCCGGAGGCTGTCGCGCACCCCGAGCACGGGCGCCATCACGCTTCTGTGTGGCTGTCTGGCGTGCGCACCGGCTACGACGGACAGGTGGCGCTCGACGACATCGACCTCGCCGTGGAGCCCGGGACGCTGCTCGCCGTCGTCGGGCCCAATGGCGCGGGCAAGAGCACGCTCCTCAAACTGATGGCCGGCCTCCACCCAGCCTGGAGCGGCCGCATGGAGGTGCTCGGCGACGTGCCCGGTCGCCAGGCGCGTCGGATCGCGTACGTCCCGCAGGCGGAGCTCGTGGACTGGGCCTTTCCGGTGACCGCGGCCGATGTCGTGATGATGGGCCGCTATCCGGGCCTTGGTCCGTGGCGCCGACCAGGCGCCGCGGACCGCCGAGCTGTCACGGATGCGCTGCACCTGGTCGGGATGGACGGCCACGAGCGGACCCAGATCGGCCGACTCTCCGGTGGGCAGCGGCGGCGCGTGTTCCTGGCGCGGGCGCTCGCCGCGGACCCGGAGGTCTACCTCCTGGACGAGCCGGTCACCGGTGTGGACGCCACGACCCAGGAGGATCTGATGGACATCCTGGAGGCAGAGGCACGGGCCGGCAAGACCGTCATCGCCACGACCCACGATCTGGCCTGCGCGGCGCAGCGGTTCCAGAAGGTCGCCGCCGTGAACGGCCGGATGGTGGCGCACGGCCCGTCGTCGCTGGTCCTGGACCCGGATGTCCTGGCGCGGACGTATGGCGGGCACCTGCTGGTCCTCGGCGGGCGGACGGTCATCCTTGACGACGCGCATCACCACGACCAGCCGGCCGGTGACGAGCGCCACTTCCACGACGGGGACCGGTGATGGACGCCCTGCTGGAGCCCCTGGCCTCGGCGTTCTTCGTCCGGGCCCTGCTGGCGGCCGCGCTCGTGGGCACGGTCGGTGCGGTGGTCGGAACGTTCGTGGTGCTCAAGGGGATCGCCTTCATCGGTGACGCCATCTCGCACGCCGCCTTCCCGGGCGTCGTCGCCGCGTTCATCCTTGGCGCCCCCTACTATCTCGGCGCGGGCATCGCGGCCGTCGGGACGTCGCTGGCCATCGGCGTCGTCACCCGGCGTGCGCGCATCCGGACGGATACCGCGATCGGCGTCCTGTTCGCAGGGACGTTCGCCCTGGGAGTCTTCCTGTACAGCACCATCGATGGCTACGTCGCGGACCTGTTCAGTTTCCTGTTCGGCCAGCTCCTGAGCACCAGCGTGACCGACCTCGTCTCGCTCGGCGTGTTGGGCGGCGTGGTCCTGGCGACGGTGGCGGTCCTCTGGAAGGAGCTCCTGTACGCCACCTTCGACCCGCTGGGGGCGGCCGCCTCCGGCCTGCGCGTCGAGTGGCTGGAGATGCTGTTCCTGGCGCTCGTCGCCCTGGCCATCGTGATCAGTCTCCAGGCGATCGGGATCATCCTCGTCGTCGCCATGCTCGTCACCCCCGCCGCGACGGCCCAGCTGCTGACCGTCCGGTTCGGTCGGATGATGGGGACGGCGGTGCTCCTCGCGGTCGGGGCATCCGTGACCGGCCTGTATCTCTCGTACTGGCTGGACGTGGCCAGCGGAGCGACGATCGTGCTCGTCCAGACGGCCATCTTCCTGGGCGTCCTCGTCGTCCGGCCGCGCTCGGGCTGGCTGGCCCGCCGACGCGAGTCGGCGACCCGGTCCCCGGCAAGGCCTAGGCTCTAGGTTAGGTTCGCGTCGCCTGGTCGAGCTCGGCCCTGGTCGGCATCCCCTCGCGAGCCCCGGCCCGCGTGACGGCGAGCGACGCCGCCGCGACGGCCCGGCGCGACGCATCTGGCAGCGCCATCCCGGCGGCCAGCCCCGCCGCGAGCGCGCCGTTGAGCGTGTCGCCCGCCCCGACGGTATCGACGGCCAACACGGGAAGCGCCGGGATCGCCATCGGACCATCCGGGGTATCGAGTCGGGCCCCATCCGCCCCCAGGGTGACCAGCGCGACGGGGCCCGCCACGGCGGCACGACGCAGCTCGGCGAGCTCCCCCTTGTTCGGGGTGATGATGTCGGCGAACGCCACCGTGGCAGCATCCAGCCCGGCGGCGGGTGCCGGGTTGAGGACCGTGATCGCGCCTGCGTCCCGCCCGGCCTGGAGCGCTGCACCCGCGGTGGCGGTCGGGATCTCGTGGCCGACGAGGACGACGTCGCCGGCGGTGGGGCGGAGGCGGTCGAGCGCCGCGCGGACACGGTCGGACGTGAGAGCTGCGTTGGCGCCACTGGCCACCGCGATGCTGTTCTCGCCCTTCGTGTCCACGAGGATCAACGCCACGCCAGTCGTCGTGTCAGTGAGCGTCAGGAGCTCGGTCGTGTCCACTCCCTCCGCCTGGAGCGCGGCGTGCGCCTCCCGTCCGAAGGCGTCGTCCCCCACCGCGCCCACGAACGCGACGTTGGCACCCAGTCGGGCGGCGGCGACCGCCTGGTTGCCGCCCTTGCCGCCGTGGTGCCGGCTGAACCGCCCGCCGATGACCGTCTCGCCCGCCGCCGGCAGGTGGGCGACGGCCACCACCAGGTCGATGTTGACGGAGCCGACGACGATGACGCGACCCGGCGCGCCCGAGCGGTTCACGACCCGGTGATGAACTCGCCGCCGTCCACGCTGATGATGTCGCCGTTGATGAACCCGGTGCCGTCGCCGGACAGGGCGAGGATCGCGTCGGCGACGTCCTGCGGGGTGGTCATCCGGCCCGTCGGGTTCCGCTTCATCGTGATGTCGATCATCGTCTGCGACTCGGGGATCTTGAGCAGCGCGGGCGTGACGGTCACCCCGGCCCGGATGCTGTTGGCCGTCGCCCCGGTGCCCAGCCGGGCGAGTTCCATGGCCAGCTGGCGGATGTGCGATTCGAGGGCGGCCTTGGCCGATGACACGACGCCGTACGACGGGACGACCCGGCTCGAGCCCTCCGAGGTCATGGCGTAGATCTTCGAACCCCGGCCCAGGAAGCCGCCGCGCCACAGGTCCTGGACCCAGTAGACGAGGCTGTTGGCCATGACGTCCTGGGTCATCTCCATCTTCTTGCGATCGACCCCGCCCCTCGGGTCCTCGGACAGGAAGGGCACCAGTGATCCGAACGCCAGGGAGTGCATCACGACGCGGATGTACGGTTCGCGGCCGGCCGCCCGCGAGCGCTCGAAGCGCTCGGCGAAGGTGGCCAGGGCCGCGGCGCGCTTCTCGTCGTCGGCGGCGTTCATGTTGATGTAGATCGCCTCGGCGCCGGTGGCCTCGATGCCGGCCGTGACCTCCGCGACGTGGGCCAGCGCCGCCCGGAAGTCGAGGTGCACGCCGAAGATGTTGTAGCCGGCCTTCGCGAGGGTCAGGGCGGTCGCCTCGCCCATCCCGGACGACGCTCCGAGGATGAGGGCCCAGCGCTCGCGGTCGTCGGTCATCGGGGGTGGCCTCCAGGGTGGATGCGAACGGTCGATGGCGGAGTCGGGTGCCGTCGGGCGAGTCTAGCAGCGGCCCGCCGGTGGTCCGCAGGTCGCGTGCAGCCGTACACCTTCACGCCTCACCTCGGGGGCACTCCGCCGGCACGCGGTGGCGAGCCGAACGGGTCAGACCACGCCGCGGGCGCGCAGCGACGCGATCGCCGCCGGCTCGTAGCCGAGTTCGCCCAGGATCTCGTCGGTGTGCTCGCCGAGCAGCGGGGGTGCCGTGCGGATCGAGCCCGGCGTGGCCTCGAATCGGAGCGCGATGCCGGCCTGGCGGATCACGCCCAGGGCCGGATGCTCGACCTCGGCCGTCATGTCGAGCGCGCGCGCCTCGGCGGAGGCGAACGCCTGGGCCACGTCGCGGATGGGCCCGACCGGGACCTCGGCGGCCTCGAGGGCCTCGACCCACGCGGCCGACGGCCGGCCGAGCAGCCGCTCGGCCACGATCGGGCGCAGCTCGGCGCGCCGCTCCACGCGGTCGCCGTTCGTCGCGAAACGAGGATCGTCGGCCAGCGCCGGCAGCCCGATCGCGGCGCAGAAGCGCGGCCACTGGCGCTCGGACCCGACCGCGACGGCGATCTCACCGTCGGCCGTCGCGAATGTCTCGTACGGCACGATGTTCGGGTGGGCGTTGCCGAGCCGGCCGGGCGCGCTCCCGCCGACGAACGCGTTCTGGGCCTGGTTCACCAGCACGGCCAGCGTCGAGGCGAGCAGCGACGCGTCCACCCGCTGGCCCCCGGCCGGCCGGCCGCCGCGGAACCCGTCGCGAGCCAGGAGCGCGGCCAGGATGCCCACCACCCCGTACAGGCCCGTCACGACGTCGCTGATGGCGACGCCGACCTTCGTCGCCCGGCCACCGTCCGCCGGCGCGTCGCCGGTGATGGACATCAACCCCGACACGGCCTGGATCACGAAGTCGTAGCCGGGTCGGTCGGCGGCCGGGCCGTCCCGGCCGTAGCCAGTGATGCCGAGGTGGACCAGGTCGGGGCGCAGGCGGCGCAGGGTCGCGTCGTCGAAGCCGAGGCGGTCCAAGGCGCCCGGGCGGTGGTTCTCGACGAGGACGTCGGCGCGGGCGAGGAGAGCCCGGAGGACGGCCGCGCCCTCGGGCGTCTTGAGGTCGAGGCGGATGGAGCGCTTGTTGCGGTTGACGGCCAGGAAGTACGCCGCCGTCCGCGTGCCGGCGTCCGCATCGCCGAGCCACGGCGGTCCCCAGCCGCGCGTGGCGTCCCCGTCCGGCGGCTCGACCTTGATGACGTCCGCCCCGAGGTCGGCCAGGACCATCGTGGCGTACGGGCCGGCGAGGACGGTCGAGCCGTCCACCACGCGCAGGCCCGCCAGTGGACCCGTGGGCGACGCACCTGCCATGGCGCACAGGGTAGTGCGCCCGGGTGGGTGGCGAGCGACGGGCGAGCTAGACCCCGGTCCGGGCGAGGGTGTCGCCGACGATGGCGCCCGTGAAGTCCTTGAGCAGGATGCCCTGCTTGGCGGGGACCGGCAGCGCAGGCGGGACGACCTCGGAGTCGGGCGCCGGGACGACCCAGTCGATGCGCTCGCGGTTGACCAGCAGGGTGTCGGTCGGGCGGCGGTGCAGCGTCCCGTCGATCCGGTACTCGACCGAGCTGTCGGTCAGCGGCACCATCACGGGGCGGCGGCGCAGGCTGGCGATCGGATCGGAGCCGGGCTGGGCGTGCAGCTGGCCGCGCACGAGGTACGGGCCGACCTGCAGCGCCACCGGATGCTGCCGGGTGCGCGTGCGACGGGACTGGCTGCCGCGCGGCCCGGTGGCGTGGACGAGCAGCACCTCGTCGCGCGGGACGATCACCTCGGTGACCTCCGCCCCGCCCGCGCCGTCGAGCCGCTGGACCAGGACGTCCACCAGCTGGTACTCGTCGTGGTGGTTGAGCATGTCCGTCAGCCGATCGGCGTCGAGCCGGACGCGGCCGGACAGCAGGCAGTCCTCGCCGTAGGCGACGAAGTCGATGGCCATCGACTCGGCGTCGGACGGGTCGGACGATCCCTCCGACAGGGCGAGGTCGTCGGCATCGGTCCGACCGAAGGCGACGCGGAGGCGACGACGGAGGCTCGGCTTCATGGGCGTCATGGTGCGGTCGCGACGGGCGCAAAGCGATAGGCCACAGGTACCGACCGCGGACGCCAGGTGTCCGGCCGCACCGGTGCGCCGGCGCACAGCCCACAGCGCCCATGGCCCGAAGGTCCCGGGTCAGGCGCCGATCGTGCTCGTGATGGCGTCCCAGTTGATGGCCAGGTCCCACACGCCCGCGCCGACGAGCAGCACCCCACCGACGACCTCGATCGCCCGGTGGTGGCTGGTGATGAAGCGGACGACCGCCTGCCGACGCGCGCCGGCGAGGAGCGAGAGGAGGACCAGCGGCAGCCCGAACCCGAGGCCGTACACGACGAAGGTGAGGATCCTGGGCAGCGTCTCCTCGAGCCCGACCGAGAAGGCGATGAGCGACAGGGCGAACGCGCCCGCGCAGGGCAGCGCCAGCGGCCCGAGCACCAGCCCGTACACGTAGGCCTGGGCGAACGCGTTGGACACCAGCGGGACCCGCATGCCCGGCAGCCGCTCGAACGGGTTGCGCCCGAGCAGGAGCAGGACGCCGAGGGTGATGAGCAGGGCATCCACCAGCGGGATGACCACGCCGAGCAGGGCACCGATCGGGACGGACACGGCGACCAGCACGAACGCCACGATGAGCATCGTCGTCAGGACGCCGGCCAGGATGATCAGGCCGAGCAGCCCGGAGGCGCGCCGCCCCTCGAGCGAGCCGACGTTGGTGGACAGGTAGGCGAGGAAGCTCGGGTAGAGCGGCAGCAGGCAGGGACTCGCCGCGCTGCCGACGCCCAGGGCGAAGGCCAGCCACAACCCGTCCACGGGTTGCTCAGCCGCCGTGCTGGTCGAGCAGGGTACGCAGGTCGAGGGCGGACTTCATGCCGAACGGGGTGAGGGTCACGGTCCCGTCGCTCCCGATCAGCACGATCGGTGTGGACGGGGCGCTCAGCATGCGGTCGCCGAAGTCGGCCACGATGGCCCGGGCAAGCTCGCTCGAGGCGACCACGTAGCGGCCGGTGAACCCGTGGCGCTCGCGGTAGGCCGCCAGGTCGGCCGCGGATTCGTTCGGGTCGATATCGACCAGGACGTACTCGACGGCGCCGGCCGGACGCTCGGCCAGGACCTCGTGGACCGTCCCCTGCTGGGCGAGGCACGACGAGCACCAGATCGCCATCGTCTCGAGGATGATCGGGCGGCCGGCAAAGTCGGCGATGCGGAAGGTCTCGCCCGTCGCGACGTCGGTCAGCTCGGCGGTGGCCCAGGCCTGGTCGAGGGTGACGCCAGGAGTCGGCGCGTCGGTCGGCGCGTCGGTCGGCGCGGGTGCCGGATCGCCGGACGGCGGCGCGGTCGGCGCGACCGTCGGGTCGCCGGCGCTGGCGGCCGGTGGGGGCGTGAACGTCGACGTCGCGGGGGGCTCGCCACCCGGGTCGGACCGGCCGGCCGAGCAGGCGGCCAGGGACGCGACGAGCGCGAGCGGCAGGAGGAGGCGCGCGGTCATGGACGGCATCCGTGGGATGGTAGGCGGTGCCCGATGACGGGCCGATGACGGTGCCGGCCGCGCGCTACCCGGCCCACGGCATCCCGATACGCTACGGGGCATGAGCGACGCCGCCGAGCCGACCACCCACCGCCCCACCCTCATGACCGTCCACGCCCACCCCGACGACGAGACGATCGGGACCGGCGGGACCATGGCCCGTGCCGTCGCGGCCGGCCACCGGGTCGTCCTCGTGACCTGCACCCGCGGCGAGATGGGCGAGATCGTCGTTCCCGACATGGATACCCCGGACAACCACCGCCGGCTGGGCGAGATCCGGGCGGGCGAGCTCGAGCGTGCGATGGGGATCCTCGACGTGACCGAGTGGGAGAACCTCGGCTACCACGACTCGGACATGATGGGTCGTCCCGGCAACCACGACCCGCGCAGCTTCTGGAAGGCGGACCTCGACGAGGCCGCCGGTCGCCTGGTGTGGCTCATCCGGCGCTACCAGCCGGACGTCGTGACGACCTACAACAGCTTCGGCGGCTACGGCCACCCCGATCACATCCGCGTCCACGACGTGACCGTCCGGGCCTTCCCGCGCGCCGGCGATCCAGGCTGGTACCCGGAGCAGCTCGCCCCCGAGCACGGTGGCAGCGGGCCGTCGGTCGCGGAGGGCGGGCTGGCACCGTGGACCCCGTCCAAGCTCTACGAGCAGGCCATCCCGGCATCGGTCCGCGACGCGATGCGGGCCCGCCAGGCGGAGCTCGGCATCGACAGCTTCTGGTCGCCGCCCGCCGACGCGACGCCGGAGCAGCTGGCCGAGTTCGAGGCGTACATGGCGAAGATGCTCGTGCCCGACGACACCGTGTCCACCTGGATCGACGTCTCGGGCGAGCCGAACGAGCGCAAGTGGCGGGCCATCCAGGAACACGCGACGCAGATCGCGGCGGATTCCCCGTTCATGCTGATGGGGCTCGAGGGCTGGCAGCGCGACTGGTCGAGGGAGGCCTTCATCCTGCGCGAGTCGAGCGTCTCGACGACGGTGCCCGAGGACGACCTGTTCGCGGGTCTGGTCTAGGCAGGCCGCCGGGTCGCTGCGGCGGCGCCGAGCCGGGTCACCACGGCAGCAGCCCCTTCGAGGCGCCGAACACCTGGTTCATCACGACCTTGCCATCGCCGGCCGGGTCGAGGAAGTTGGGCTGGGCCTTGTCCAGGATGATGTGCGGCCGCATCCGGACCTGGGCCAGGCGCGCTCCCTCGAACGTGAGCTCCAGGGTGATGCCCTCCATCGTCGGCTCGGACCACGTCTGGTCGAACACGAAGTTGCCGAGGGCGTACCAGATCGGCCGGCCGTCGTGGATCTCCATCGCCGCGGCCCAGTGCGCGTGGTTGCCGATGATCATGTCGGCCCCGGCCTCGATGATGTCGCGGGCGATGCGCTGCTGGGCCGCGAACGGCTTCGCCTGGTACTCGGCGCCCCAGTGCGGGAAGACGATGACCACGTCCGCGCCGTCTCGACGGGCCCACTTGATGTCGTTGCGGATGCGCGTCAGCGACAGCTGGGCGCTGCCGGGCTCGTCCTCGCCGGCGAAGTACGCCCGGGCGATGGCGTCGTAGCCGAGGACCGCCACGGTGACGCCGTTGGCCTCCAGCATGGCCGGCCGGCGCGCGGCGTCGAGGTCCTCGCCGGCGCCCGAGTAGGCCAGGCCGCGCGCCTCCAGGTTGGCGATCGTCTGGAGCACGCCCGCGTTGCCCGCGTCGCCGATGTGATTGTTGGCGAGCGAGACGTAGTCGATGCCGGCATCGACGAGGCCGTCGATGAGGTCGGGGTCGGCGTGGAAGACGGTCCCGCTGGTGTGCCAGCGCGGACGGTCCGGGGCCGGGTTCTCGAAGTTGGCGATGGCCAGGTCGGCGCGCTCGATGAGGCGACGCATCGCGCCCTCGTTGCCGGTCCGGCTCGCCCGTGGCAGCTCCCAGCCGAAGCTCGAGCAGCAGTACCGGCTGGTGATCTCCGCGGTGCCGCCGTCGAACATGAAGTCGGCGCCCTTGCCCTTGACCACGAGGGTCTGGTGGACGCCGCGGTCGAGCAGGATGTCGCCGCCCGCGAAGAGCGTCCAGGTCGCGCCCGGATCGAACGCCGCGTCCGTCGCCCCGGCCGGCATGGACGCGCGCAGGGTCCACTCGTCGGCGGCCGTCACCCGATCCACGCCGAACAGGGAGCGGTCGCCCCAGGCCAGGGCACGCACCGCCGGCGTGACCTCGTCGGCGCGCAGGAACGCGAGGCGCCTGCGGTCCTGGGCCAGGTCGGCCGCGAGGGTCGCGGCGTCGGTGGCCAGGATCAGGCGCTCCGGATCCGACGGCCGCGTCTGGCCGAGCGCCTCGAGGATCGCATCCGCGTCCGCCGCGACGAGCTCCAGGACATCGTAGCGCGAGCTCGTGCCGCCCAGCACGGCCGCGACCTCGTCCCGGTTCGTACGCGTGGCGGTCGAGCGGAAGGCGGTCACCGGGACGACGAGGACCTCGCGCATGACCACGGGCGTGGCCGTCGGGGCCGGCGTGACGACGGGGGTCGGTGCGGCGCTCGGCCGCGGGCTCGACTCGGCGGAGGCGGACGGGGCGACGGCCGCATCGCTCGGCCGGGGGCCGGGGGATCCGCTCGCTCCCGGGCCGAACCCGAGCTCGCCACCCGCCATGGGCAGGGCGACGGCGATGGCCAGGAGGCCCAGGACGACGGCAGCCGGAGCGCGCTTCACGGACCGGAGTGTGCCAGAGATGAGATGACGCCCCGTCCGGGCGGGCGGACGGGGCGTCGGGAAAAGCGGGGGGAGATGGCGGACCCGACCGGATTCGAACCGGCGATCTCCAGCGTGACAGGCTGGCATGTTGGGCCGCTACACCACGGGTCCAGTTGCGGCGAGGCCGGACTATAGCAGAGGCTCGCGGGCTTGTCCGCCCTCGGCCCGTCGTCCGCCATACTCCGGGACACATGACCACCGACATGACCGCCGACCTGCTGGACCTCCGCTCCGACACCGTCACCCGACCGACCGACGCGATGCGCCGGGCGATGGCCGGTGCCGAGGTCGGCGACGACGTGTTCGGCTACGACCCGACGGTCATCTCCCTCGAGGAACGCGCGGCCGAGCTGCTGGGCAAGGAGGCCGGGCTGTTCGTGGCCAGCGGGACGATGGGCAACCTCGTCGCGCAGATGGCCCACCTGGCCCGCGGCCAGGAGCTGATCGCCGGCCGCGAGCACCACCTCGTCATCGACGAGGCGGCCGGGCACGCGGTGATCGTCGGCGCCAGCGCAAGGACCCTGACCGACCGGCCTGACGGAACGCTCGACCTGGACGAGCTGCGCGCCGCCTTCCGCGACCCGACCGATGTCCACGAGCCGTTGAGCGGCCTGATCACCGTGGAGAACACGCACGCGCACTCGATGGGCCAGGCGCTCACCCCCGAGTACACGCGGGCGGTGGCGGCGGTCGCGCGCGAGGGCGGCGTGGCGTTCCACGTGGACGGCGCCCGCTTCTGGAACGCGGTCGTCGCCCAGCGCCCAGCGGGCGTGACCGCGCAGGACCTGGCCGGCCCGGCCGACTCGGTGACGTTCTGCCTGAGCAAGGGCCTCGGCTGCCCGGTCGGCTCGGTGGTGGTCGGCTCGCGCGCGTTCATCGCCCGGGCGCGGCGAGCTCGCAAGATGGTCGGTGGCGGGATGCGCCAGGCGGGCGTCCTGGCCGCGGCCGGCCTGGTGGCGCTGGCCGACGGCGACGCCGGCATGATCGACCGCCTGGCCGAGGACCACGCCAACGCCCGGCGACTGGCCGAGGGCCTGGCCGAGCTCGACGGCATCGGCAGCGCGGGGGGCATCGCCCAGCCGACGCCCGGCCGCCTGGACCCGGCCCGGGTCGCCACGAACTTCGTGCTCTTCCGGGTGGATCGCGAGCGCGCCCCGTTCCTGGCAGCGCTCCGCGCGCGAAACGTGCTGATGGTCGAGTATGCCCATGGTCAGGTCCGTGCGGTGACCCATCATCCGCTCCGCGCGGCGGACATCGACGCCGTCATCGGAGCGACCCGCGCCACGCTGGACGAGACCCGCCACCTTCGACGGAACGCCGGCGACCCGGCCACCATCCCCGCCTAGACCGGCGGCCCAGCCGCCCCGGTCTCGCCGACCGGGCTGGTCGCCGCCAAGGAGCACCGACCCCCGTGACCGATCCGCGCCCCTCGCCGCCGCTGCCGCGCCCCGCACCCGCACCGGACCGCGGCCCGCTCGATGACGCGTTCTACGACCTCGTCGAGGGTCGCGTCCGCCGGATGATCGCCGCCGACCCGATCCTCGCCACGCACATCGGCATCCACGAGGCCGACGATTCGCTCGGCGACGGCGGGCGCGAGGCGCTCCTGGCCGAGCTGGACGCCGACCGCGCCCACCTTGCGCTGGTCGAGGCGATGGACCCGGGCGGGCTGTCCGCCGCCGTCCGGATCGAGCGCGAGCTCGAGCTCCACAACCTGCGCGCCGCCATCCTCGCCGTGGACGCGGTCCGCCTGTGGGAGCGGCGCTCGCTCGCCATCGACACCATCGGCGACGGCCTGTTCCTGTCGTTCGTCCGGCAGTACGCCCCGCTGGGGGACCGGCTCGCCACCATCGCCGGCCGGCTGGCGGCCGTGCCGGACTACCTGGAGCAGGCCGGGACCCGCGCGACGGTGCCCCAGGTCCGGGTCTGGCAGGCGCTCGAGATCGAGGCGGCCGCGGAGATGCCGGCGTTCATCGACGAGATCCTCGCGGCGGCCGATCTGCCCGACGCCGCCACGGCGACGTTCGGTCCGGCGGAGCGACGCCGCCTCGAGCGCTCGGCGCGGGCCGCCAAGGTCGCGATCGAGCTGTACGCGACCAACCTCGGGGACCGCCTGCCCGACGGCACCAACGACTGGCCGGTCGGGCGCGAGCTGCACGACACGATCGTGGCCCACCGGGCGTTCGACGGGCTCGACGCCGCTGCGATCCTGGAGCTCGGCTGGGAGCACCTCGCGACGGAGAAGGCCGCGCGCGTGGCGGTCGCGCGCGAGATCGACCCGGACGCCACCGAGGCCGAGGTCGTGGCCCGGATCAAGGACGTCCAGCCGGCCGACTTCGCGGCCGCCATCGATGCCTACCGCGACACGATGGATCGAGCCCGGGCCTTCCTCATCGAGCGCGACCTCGTGACCGTGCCCGACGACGAGCGGGTGGACGTCGTCGAGACCCCGGAGTACCTGCGCCGGGTCATCCCGTTCGCCGCGTACTTCTCGCCGCCGCCGCTCGATCGCTCGCCGCAGGGCATCTACGTCGTCACGCCGGCCGTCGGGCACGACCCCAACGCGATGCGCGAGCATAACCTCGCCTCGATCAGCAACACCAGCATCCACGAGGCCTACCCGGGCCATCACCTCCAGCTCGACGTCGCGCGACGCCACCCGTCGCTGACCCGCCTGTTCACCGACGCACCCGAGTTCGTCGAGGGCTGGGGCATGTACAGCGAGCTGCTGATGCGCGAACACGGCTTCGACGACGATCCGGCCTTCCGGCTGATGGTCCACACCGACGCCATCTGGCGAGCCTGCCGGATGATCCTCGACGTGCGGATGCATCGGGGTGAGCTGTCGATCGGCGAGGCCACCGACTTCCTCGTCGAGCACACCGGATTCGAGCGGGCCAACGCCGCCGCCGAGGTCGGCTGGTACACGTACCGCCCGACCTACCCCCTGTCGTACCTGCTCGGCCGGACGCTCCTGCTCGGGCTGCGCGAGGACGAGCAGCGACGGCTCGGCGACGCCTTCTCGCTGCGCGACTTCCACGACACGCTGCTGCGCAATGGTTCGCTGCCGATCAGCTTCCATCGACGGCTGCTGACCGGCGACGGCGGAGGCCGCTGAGGCGTGCTGGTCATCCCGTCGATCGACCTCGCGGGCGGCCGCTCGCGCATCGTCTACTGGCCAGGCGCGGCGACCGGGGTGGGTGCCCCGACCGATCGCCCGGAGCGGATCGTGACCCGCCTCGTGGAGGGCGGCGCGACGCTCATCCAGCTGGTGGACTTCGACGGCGCGGTGTCGGGCGTGCCGGCCAATCTCGACGCCGTCGGTGCCGTGGCGTCCCGCTCGGCCGTCCCCATCCAGCTGGTCGGCGGCGTGGACAGCGCCGACGGGATCCGCCTGGCCTTCGCCGCCGGCGCCACGCGGGTCGTGCTGACGACGGCGATCGCGGACCGGCCCGCCGACCTGCGCGCCTGCCTCGACGTCGCGGGCGACTGGCTGGCGGTCGGGCTCGATCCGCGGCCCGAGCGCCTTGCCGCGTTCCCCTGGCGGCGATCCGCCCCACCGACCGTCGAGCAGCTGGTCGGGGAGCTCGTGGGGGCCGGGGTGGCGCGCCTCGTCCTGTCCCACGGCGGCGCCGAGCCGGACCTCGAGCGGGTGCGTTCGCTCGTTCGGTCGTATCCTGCCGAGGTGCTCGTCGCCGGCGGCGTCCGTGACCTGGATGGCCTGCGCCGGCTGCGTGACACCGGTGCGCGCGGGGTCATCCTCGGTGAGGCCATCCTGTCCGGCGCCATCGATCTGCCCGCTGCCGTGGAGGCCGCCGCATGACCCCCAGTCGCTCGCTCCGTCGCCGCCCGGCCGTCGTGGCCCGCGGGACCGTCGCCCATGTGGTCGGTGTCCTCGTGGGCGTCGCCCTCGTGGTCGGCGCCTGCAGCGCGGTCGCCGGGTCGCCGAGCCAGGCGCCCGTGCAGGGCGGCGCCTGCCCTACGTCCGAGCCAGCGGCCCTCGCCGCGGGTGAGACGCGGACGATGACAATCACGACCGATCTCGGCACGATGACCGTGGACCTCGTCGCCGACCTGTCGCCGATCGCCGTGGGCAACGTGGTCGCGCTCGCCGAGTGCGGCTACTACGACGGCGTCGTGTTCCATCGCGCCGCCACCCTCCAGGACGGCACGCCGTTCGTCATCCAGGGCGGCGACCCGACCGGCACGGGCAGCGGCGGTCCGGGTTACACCATCACCGACGAACCGGTCACGACCGCGTACGCCCGCGGCACGGTGGCGATGGCCCGCACCAGTCAGCCGAACAGCGTCGGCTCGCAGTTCTTCATCGTCCTCGACGACGCGGCCGCGGACGTGCTCGCGTCGTACAACACCTACCAGATCATCGGCTCGGTCAGCGGCGGCATGGAGACGGCGGACGCGATCCACGCGGCCGCCGACGGCGAGCTGCCCTCGGACCCGGTGGTCATGACCGACGTCAGCATCAGCACCCCGTAACGGGAGACCGCCCATGACCCGCGCCACCATCGCCACCGAGATCGGTGACATCGAGATCGACCTCTACGACGAGTCGGCCCCCAAGGCCAGCGCCAATTTCATCAAGCTCGCCGAGCAGGGCTTCTACGACGACGTCATCTTCCATCGCGTGATCCCGGGCTTCGTCATCCAGGGTGGGGACGGCGAGCACGGCAGGAAGAGCGCGCTGCGGCGCGACCGCGTCGGCACCGGCGGACCCGGCTACAAGTTCGAGGACGAGCCGGTCCAGGGCGACTACGTTCGCGGCGCGTTGGCCATGGCCAACGCCGGGCCGAACACCAACGGCAGCCAGTTCTTCATCTGCACCGACGACCTGACCGGCAAGCTGCCCAAGAACTACACGCTGTTCGGGCTGGTGACCAAGGGGCTCGACGTCGTCGATCGGATCGTGTCGGCGCCCCGCGACCAGCGCGATCTGCCCGATGAGCCGGTGGCCATGACCGCGGTGACCATCCACCGGGACTGACCGCGCGGGGGCGGCCCGTGCCCGCCCGCAACGAACGTTAAGGAATTTACACCCACGAGCGTGTCAAAACCCTTGGAAAACGGCCCACGCCGGGGTAGGATATCGCTGCTGCTCAGTCAGCCAAGCTGCCCCAGCGTCAAGGTCATGGGTAGGTAGGGTCAGGGTAGTCGGTGCAGCCGACGTGATAGATGCTCTTGGCGCGTGGCAGAAGCGTCCGCTCCGGCGGACTCCTTCACCGGGACAGCAACGAGGCGGCTCCTTCGGGAGCCGCCTCGTTTTTGCGTCCGTGCCCGGGACTCAGGCCAGGACGGCCTCGATGATCGCGTCCACGTGGGCCTTCTCCGGCACCACGATGAGCGTGGTCACCATGCCGAACATCCCGTCGGGCCCCTCGACGTGCGGCAGGATGTGGCAGTGGAACGCCCACACCCCGAGGCGATCGGCGCTGATGACCGCGTCCCAGCGCTCGCCCGGGTTGACCCCGAACGTGTCGGCGCGGAAGCCGGCACTGCCGAGGGGGATGCCGTCCCGGGCGACGACGTCCATGGCGAAGCCGTGGCTGTGCCACGGGTGCATCATGATCCCCTCGTTCATGAACCGGACGAGGACCTTCTCGCCCAGCGCCGCCACGACCGGCACGACGGCCGGGAACCCGTGGCCGTTGATGGTGAAGCCACCGAGGGTGTCGTTCGAGATCCAGACGTACTCGCGGTCGTACTCGGCCTGCGGCGTCGGCGGGTCCACGATGAACGCCCCGAGCAGTCCGCGACCGACCTGGTCCGTGGCGTTGTGGTGCGAGTGGTACATGTGCGATCCCGCGTTCACCGCGGTGAACTCGTAGGCGTAGTCCTCGCCGGGGATGATCGGCCGCTGGGTCACGAACGGGACGCCGTCCTGGAAGAAGTCGTCGAATTCCACCCCGTGGAAATGGACGCTGGTCGTCTCCTTGAGGTGATTGCGGAAGATGGCGCGCACCCGGTCGCCCTGGTTGACCCGGATCGTCGGGCCGGGCCACTGGGCGTTGTAGCCGAGCGCGGCGACCGGCGGCAGCAGCTCGTCGATGCGCCACTCCATCTCGTCGACGGTCAGGTTGAAGACCTTCACGTCGCCGTCCAGGGTCGGAGTCAGGGGCGACACCGCGTCGCTCAGGACCAGATTCGGGACCTGGGCGAAGGCCGGCTTGAGGCCGAGCTCCGGGTAGTCGTCCTCCACCCCCAGGATGCCCGCCAGCTTCGTCACCACCGGCTCCGGGTAGATCGAGGGCAGGGCGGTGACAAGGTTGCCGAGGTAGCGCCGGACCACGCGTCGGGCGTTGTCGTCGTGGCTGGACCAGCCGGCCGGCAGCCCGGTCGGAGCGGACGGGGCGGCGGAGGGGGCCGCGGTCGGCGCCATCGAGTGGCCGTCGCTCGGGGCGGGCGTGGGTGCCGGTCCGGACGGCGCCGGGTCGCCCGACGCCAGGCCGGGTCCGAACGTCCAGCCGGCGGCGCCCGCCGCCGGGGTGCAGGCCGCGAGGCCGGCCGCGATGAGGCCGCCGCCGGCCAGCGCCGCGCCGCGCAGGAATCCGCGGCGCGTCAGGGACGAGTCGACGACGGGAGATGACAGCGGCGGATCGGGGGTGGTGGTGGTGTCCATGGCCGAACCATAGGAACGGGCTCCGCGGACCGTCATGTGACCAGTGGCCCCATCTGACCGGGCCGAAGCGCACCGCCACGGCCCGGCCGGGTCGGACGTCAGTCGCCCGAGGTCAGCATCGTCAGCAGCACGTCCACATCGGCACTGCCGATCACGCCCTGGTACGTGGCGCGAACCACGCCGTCGCCGTCCACGATGAAGATCCACGGCATCGAGGCGACGCCCCACGGCTCGGCGCCGACCCCCCACGCCTCGGCCACGGCCGTCAGCCGGGGAGCCTCCAGCGTGCCCTCCAGCACGGGCTCGCTGGTCACGACCGTGTAGCGGTACGGCTCGTGATGGATGAACGGGACGGCGTCCCAGCGATCCACCAGGCGCCTGGCGAGGACGACCGCCTGCCCGCACGCGGGCGTGACCCGGAACCGGACCGAATCGACGACGAGCACGAACGGCCGGTGGGCGGCCAGAGCGTCGGCCGTGGACGTGGCCGACAGCCGGGGATCGGGCAGCGGGTCGGTCGTCACCCGGCGGAGGTCTCCGCCGACGTCCGCGGCGGTCGGCGTCCGGATGGTGGGGGCCGGTCGACCGAGGGCCGCCGTCCCGCCCGGATCGAGCGCGGTGACCGCCACGACCCCGCGGCGCACGACGCCGTCCGCGGCGACCGCCTCGACCTCGACCATCCAGCGCCCCGGGGTGGGGATGTCGAGCGTGGCGACGAACGACACCTCGGCGAGCCCGCGCGGCTGGACCGCGACGGCATCCACGGCCGGGCCCGCCCCCGCCCGGTCCGGTCCGAGCAGCCTGGCGGTGACGCGCAGTCTCGTGTCGTCGAGGCGGTCGCCGGCCGCCTCGTGGAGGGACAGGATGACCGGGCTCGCCCCGCCGGCCCAGATGGAGCTCGACACGACCCGCGGCCACAGGTCGATGGCGATCGGCTCGGCGCTGGCCGTGGCCGTTGCCGACGGGGGTGGCGTGGGCGTGGGCGTGGGCGGCGTGGGCGTGGGAGGGGCGCTCCGTGGATCGTCGGCGACGGCGCGCAGCACGGCGGTCATGGTCGGCGCGTCCGTCCCGAACGGGAAGCTCGCCCGGAGCCGACCCGCGGCGTCGACCAGGAACACGTCGGCCGTGTGCGACATGGTGTAGGCATCGGGGTCGCCCTCGTCCACCCGGGCGTAGCGGACGCCCCACGCGTCGGCCACGGTGCGGACCTCGTCCGGCGTCCCGGTGGCCGCCGTGAACCCGGCCGGCATGAAGCGCACGAATTCGGACAGCCACGCCGGTGTGTCGCGCTCCGGATCGACGCTGACGAAGATCGCCCGAGCGCCGCCGCCGAACGCGTCGATGGCGAGGCCGACGGTCCCGATCGTGGCCGGGCAGACGTCGGGGCAGTGCGTGTACCCGAAGAACACGAGCACCGGGGCGCCGCGCATCGGGGCAAGGGACACGGTCGCACCGCTCGGCCCGCTGAGGTCGAGCGGCGGCGCCGGCCGCGGCGCGGGCAGCAGGTACGCACCGGCGTCGAGCGGTACCGTCACGGTCGGGCTGGCCGCACCGTGGCCACCGACCGGGTCGCCTGCGAGCCCGGGGCCCGCCCCGGCGTCCGCGACGAGGCGCACGACGGTCAGGACGACGAGGATCGCGGCCAGGACGACGACGAGGCGGAACGGGCCGTCGAAGATGGCCGTGGTGTCGTTCGCGGTCCCGGCCGCCGGCGGTCGCTCGGCCATGTCAGCCGGCGCGGACCTCGGCCTCGATGACGATGGGGCCCGCCCGCTCGAAGGTGAGGGTCAGGTGGATCGTCTCGCCGACGGGCGGCAGGTCGCCCACCTCCATGAGCATCAGGTGGTAGCCCCCCGGCTCCAGGTGCACGGTCGCCCCGGCACCGATCTCGAGGCGCTCGACCGGATGCATCGCCATCATCCCGGACGCGTCGGCGGCGGTCTCGTGGATCTCGATCCTGGCCGCGACCGGGCTGGCGGCGCCGACCAGCGCGTCGGCCCGGTCCGCGGGATTGGTGATGACCAGGTAGCCGGCGGCCGGGCGGTCGGCGGCCATCGGGGGGCGGACCCAGGCGTCGGCGATGACCGGCGACGATGGGCTGGCGGCCCCCCCGGAGCACGCGGCGACGACGAGCAGCGACACAGCCGACAGCGCGAGACGAGCCATCGTTCCAGGCATGGACGGCGACCCTCCGATCGGTGGTGATGCGGGTCTCACCGTATCGCCCGCCGTGCTCCGTGCCGGAGCCCCATCCGGCCCGTCGTCGTGGGCTGTTCGGCCCTCGTTCAGCGCGCCGGCGCCGACGGCCCGCCATCGCTCGGCGCGACCGGCTCGGTCGGCGCGGCAGGCGTCCCGTGACGCGCCGCGAACGCCTCGAGCGCGACCGGCAGCGTGGCGTAGATGCGCTCCGGGCCGATGTGGGTGATGAGGCCGATCCGCTCGAGCTGCTCGCGCAGGTCGTGCTTGACCCGGGCCAGGGCGAGGACGATGCCGCGCCGCTCGAGCTCGTCGTGCAACTCGCCCAGGGCGTCGGCGGCGGTCAGGTCGACCTCGACGTTGGCCTCGGCGTTGAGCAGGAGCCACTCGACCGGCGTCGGCTGGTGGAGCGCCGCGGCCAGGGCGCGGGCCTTGAAGTCACTCGCGTTGGCGAAGCACAGCGGGGCGTCGTAGCGGAACACGACGAGGCCGGGGATGGTCACGGCGTCCGGGTAGTCGGTGATGTCGTGCAGGCCGGCCACGCCGGGCGCGCGGCCGAGGATCGCGGCGGACGGCCGGGCCACCCGGGCGAACAGGTCCATCACGGACAGGGCGATCGCGATGAGGATGCCGACCAGCACCCCGGCCACCAGCACGCCCGCGGTCGCGGACAGGGCCAGCGCCAGCTCGCTCGGCCGGAAACGTGCCAGGCGCCGCAGGCCCGCGACGTCGATGAGGCGCAGGCCGGCGAACACGACCAGGCCGCCGAGCGCGGCGGTCGGGAAGCCGGCCAGGAGGTCGCCCAGGGCCAGGAGCACGACGACGACCGAGCCGCCGGCGACCATGCCCACGAGCTGCGTCCGGCCGCCGACGCTGTCACCGATGGCCGTTCGCGAGCCGGAGCTGCTGACCGGCATGCCGCCCGTCAGGCCGGCCGCGACGTTCGCTCCGCCGAGCGCCATCAGCTCGGCATCGGCATCGATGGCATAGCCGCGCCGCTGGGCGAACGAGCGGCCGGTGAGGATCACGTCGGTGTAGGCGACGACGGCGACGCCGACCGCCGACGCGGCGAGGCGCGGCACGTCGCCGAGCTCGATCAGGGGCAACCCGATCGGCGGCAGCCCGGACGGGATGTCGCCGACGACCGTCACGCCCTGACCCTCGAGGCCGAGCAGGGCGACGATCGCCGTCGCGCCGACGACCGCGACGAGCGGTCCCGGCAGGGGTCGCAGGCGCCAGCGGGCGATCACCAGGAAGGCCACGACCCCGAGGCCCAGGACGAGCGTGGGCAGGTGGGCCTCGTCGAGCCGGCCGGCCGCCTCGCCGACGATCGCGGCCATGCCCTCGGCCCGGATGTCGATGCCCGTCAGGCGCCCGAGCTGCGAGATGACCATGATCAGCGCGACGCCGGCCATGTAGCCGACGAGGATCGGCTTCGACAGGAGGTCGCCCAGGAACCCGAGGCGGAGCAGGCCAGCGATGAGCGACACCAGCCCGACCATGATGGCCAGCGCGGCCGCGAGGGTCGCGAACCGGGCCGGATCGCCGGCCGCCAGCGGCCCGACCGAGGCGATGACCATGACCGCGGTGGTCGACTCGGGCCCGATCGAGATGTGCCGCGAGGTCGTGAGCAGGCCGTACACGAGGGCCGGCAGGATGGCGGCCCACAGGCCGACGACCGGATCGAGACCGGCAAGCTGGGCGTAGGCCATGACCTGCGGGACGAGATATGCGGCGACGGTCACCCCGGCCAGGACGTCGGCGCGAAGCCACGGCCGCTCGTACGCGACCAGCATCGCGGCGCCCGGCGGGAGACCGATCCTGCGCATGCCGCCCAGTGTCCCATCCCGGCGGGCGGTCCGGGGTATCCTTGGCGACCGCGCGCCTGTAGCTCAGTGGATAGAGCGTCGGCCTCCGGAGCCGAAGGTCGCAGGTTCGAATCCTGTCGGGCGCGCCA
>JBKHXL010000036.1:0-12567 GCA_046566045.1 Candidatus Limnocylindria bacterium | reverse complement strand
GGCCGGCCAGGAGCTGCTGTTCTGCGACTCCGAGATCGACGCGGCCAAGGCACTCGCGTGCGCCCAGAACCTGAAGGTCCAGGGCGCCCAGGGCGTGCTGAACTTCCAGGTCTTCCAGGACAGCTCGCCGGAGATCTGCGCCGCCTATGGCGACGTGCCGACGATCGCCATCGACATCATCCAGCCGCCCTGCCAGATCGCCTTCATGGGCGCCAACAACCGCGAGGCGGGACGCCTTGGCGGGGCCAAGATCGGCGAGTACGCCAAGAACGAGTGGGACTGCGACTACACGGCGTATGTCTCGCTCGAGTCGACCGCGGCCGGCGCCGCCAACACCGACCGCATGGGCGGCTGGCGCGACGGCTTCCAGGAGTTCTGCCCCCTCGACCCGGCCAAGGAGCGCATCCTTGACGGCGCCGACCGGACCGACCCGGCCCTCGAGCAGATGACCAACCTGCTGAGCGCCCTGCCCGGCAACCGCATCGTCGTCGTGGCCATCAACGAGGACGGAATCCTCGGCGCCATCGGCGCGGCCAACGCGCTCGGTCGCCAGACCGACCTGTACTACGGCGGCCAGGGCACCGATCCCTCCATCTGGAAGGACGTGGCCTGCAACCCGAACTACATCGCCTCGGTGGCCTACTACCCGGAGCGCTACGGCGACCTGCTCATCCCGAACATGGTCAAGGCGCTGCAGGGCGAGACCATCCCGACGGAGATCTTCACCCAGCACGAAGTGATCAACCGGGACAACATCCGCAGCATCTATCCGGAAACCCCGGCCTGCTGATGCGGTCCGTCGCAACCCGGAGTTCGCGATGACCTTCGCCCTCAAGGCGGAAGGCATCCGGAAATCGTTCGGTGGCGTCGAGGTCCTCCATGGTGTGGACCTCGACGCCGTCGGCGGCTCCGTACTGGCGCTGCTCGGTGAGAACGGCGCCGGCAAGTCCACCCTCGTCAAGATCATCGCGGGGGACTACACGGCCGACGCCGGCCAGATCATCGTGGACGGCGTCAGCCATCCGTCGCTCACCCCGATCACCGCGCGCGACCTGGGCGTGGCGATCATCTTCCAGGAGTTCCAGGACGCCCCGACCCTGACGGTCGCCGAGAACATCTCGCTCGGGCGCATCCCCAATCGGTTCGGCATCGTCGACTGGAAGGCCGTCGACCGGCGCGCCAGGGCGATCCTCGACGAGCTGGAGGTCGACATCGACCCCGCCCGGCGGGTGTCCACGCTGCGCGTCGGCGAGCGCCAGATCATCGAGATCGCGCGCGCGCTGTCGCGCTCGGCCAGGCTGCTCATCCTCGACGAGCCCACCGCGGCGCTGTCCCAGCACGAGACCGAGACGCTGTTCACCTTCGTCAGGCGCCTGCGCGACCAGGGCGTGGCCGTGATCTACATCACCCACCGCCTCGACGAGGTCACGACCATCGCCGACCGCGTGCAGGTCCTGCGCGACGGCAACGTGGCGCTCCTCGCGCCGGTGGCCGAAACCGACCGCAACGCGATGATCGAGGCGATGGTCGGCCGGCACGTGACCGAGATCTCGCGCCCGCCGTCGCAGTCGCGCGCCGCGACCGAGCAGGCCGCCGTGCGCTGGACGAGCGCGGCGTCGGGGGACAGCTTCCAAGACGTCTCCCTCGAGGTCCACCAGGGCGAGATCGTCGCGATCTACGGCAAGCTCGGGTCCGGCGCGGCCGAGGTCGGCGAGACCGCCTACGGGCTGCGCCCCGTCACGGCCGGCACCCTCGAGATCGATGGCCGGGTGCGGACCATCGGCGGGCCGGTCCAGGGCGTGGCCGCCGGCGTCGGGTTCCTGCCGGCCGATCGCAAGTCCGGCGGCGGCTTCATGGTCCGGCCCGTCGCCG
This sequence comes from Candidatus Limnocylindria bacterium, assembly GCA_046566045.1. Taxonomy (GTDB): domain Bacteria; phylum Chloroflexota; class Limnocylindria; order Limnocylindrales; family CSP1-4; genus SPCO01. The sequence goes on along the minus strand of JBKHXL010000036.1, from coordinate 10,695 downwards.
AGAACGTCGCCGTCGCATCGTGGGGACGGCTCGCCCGCCTGGGCCAGTTCATCAGCCGGCGGTCCGAGGCGAAGGCCTACCGGCGCTGGCACGACAAGCTGTCCATCCGCTCGCGCAACGACCCGCGCCAGCCGATGGGCACGCTGTCCGGCGGCAACCAGCAGAAGGTGCTCCTGGGCCGCTGGCTCGAGCGCAGCAGCAAGGTGCTGGTCCTCATCGAACCGACCCGCGGCGTGGACGTCGGCGCCCGGCAGGACATCTACGAGGCGCTGCGCGATCTCGCCGGCGAGGGCGTCGCGGTGCTCATCAGCACGTCGGACTACGAGGAGGCCGTGCAGGTCGCCGATCGGGTCTACGTGATGGCCAAGGGGAACGTCGTCGCCAAGCTCGAGGGCGACGAGATCACGACCACGCGGCTGCTGGCCGCAGCAGGAGGGTGACTGACGTGACCACACAGGACCCCGGAGCGGCTCCGGGACCCGCGGCCCCGACGACGCCGGCCGTGGCGGCGCTGCCGCGCGGTCGAGGCCTGTCCGTGCCCGAGTCGGGCGCACTGCTCGTCGTCCTCGTGGCCCTGTTCATCTTCTTCTCGATCACCTCGCCGTTCTTCCTCAACAGCGAGAACCTGATCAACATCCTGCAGAACGTCGCGGTCGTGGGCATCATCGCCTGCCCGGCCACACTGCTCCTGATCTCCGGCCAGTTCGACCTGTCGGTCGGGTCGGGCGTCGGCTTCGCCGGGATGCTCATGGCGGTGGCTGCGTTGACGCCGGGCACCGGCGGCGTGGATCTGCCGCTGGCCATGAACCTGCAGGTCTCCTCGGCGTTCCTGGTGGCGATCCTGGGCACGCTGCTGATCGGCTTCATCAACGCGTTCGCGGTGACGGTCGTCGGCATCAACGCGCTGATCACCACGCTCGGGACGCTGGCCATCTTCCGCGGCCTGACCAAGGTCCTGGGCGACGGCCAGACGATCCGGATCGAGAACTTCGGTGAGCTCGGCGTCCTGCGCATCGCGGGTATCCCGCTCCCCGTCTACATCTTCATCGCCTGCGTCATCGCCTTCTGGCTGGTCCTGCGCTACACCGTCTACGGTCGCTCCCTGTACGCCATCGGCGCGTCGCCCAGTGCGGCACGCCTGGCCGGCATCCGGACCAAGCAGGTCATCTTCATCGCCTTCCTGCTGTCCGCCCTGTGCGTCGGCCTGGCCGGCCTCATCCGCCTGTCGCAGGTGGCCGGGGCATCGGTCAACAGCGGCCTCGGGATCGAGCTGTCGGTCATCACCGCCGTCGTCCTCGGCGGCGCCAGCCTGTCCGGCGGCCGCGGCGGCATCGGCGGGACGGTCCTGGCCGTGCTCATCGTGGGCGTGCTGGCCAACGGCCTCATCCAGCTCGCCGTCCCGTCGTTCTGGATCGAGGTCGCCAACGGCGTCCTGCTCCTGGGCGCGGTGACCGTCGACCGGCTCCGGGTCCGGCTGACGCGTGCGGACGTCTAGGCCACCCGGATCCCACCAAGGAACCCATGCGATGCGTGAGGCCGGCTTCGCTGGCCGGCCAAGCTGAGGCAGGAGGACGCCCGTGACCGAGGTCGACCGCAGCATCCCGTTCATCGAGACCCACCACCATCTGTGGGACCGGGCTCGGTTCCACTACGACTGGCTGACCGATCCGGGCTGGGAGGGGCACAACGCCCTGCTCGGCGACTACAAGATGATCCGCACCGACATCGGCCTGCCGTGGCGCTTCTTCAAGGAGTTCTACGGCGCGAACGTCATCAAGAGCGTCCACGTCGAGGCGGCCTATGCCGGCCCGGACGCCCTCGAGGAGACGGTCTGGCTGGAGGAGGTCGGCAAGGAGTACGGCTTCCCGCACGCCCTCGTCGTGTTCTGCGACATCGAGGCCGACGGCGCCGAGGCCAAGCTCGACCAGCACCTCGCCGCGTCCGAGCGCGTCCGCGGCGTGCGCATCCGGGCCCACCCGCAGGACGGCGGCGGGGCCGCCTTCAAGACCGGCTACCAGGCCCTCGGCAAGCGCGGCCTGTCGTACGAGCTGAACGCCTCGCCCGGCGTGCTGCTGTCCGGCCGCGACGTGGCCGCTGCCTACCCGGACACCCAGGTGATCCTCGGTCACGCCGGCTTCCCGGTCCAGCGCGACGACGACTACTTCCAGCTGTGGAAGTCGGAGATCAGCGAGCTCGCCCAGGTCGAGCACGTCAGCGCCAAGGTGTCCGGCTTCGGCATGGCCGACAACCGCTGGACGATCGACTCGATCCGGCCGTGGGTCCTGCACATGATCGAGGCCTTCGGGCCGGAGCGGATCATGTTCGGGACGAACTGGCCGGTCGACATCCTGTACGCGACCTACCTCGAGCAGACGGACGCCTATCGACTGATCATCGCCGAGGCCGGCTTCAGCCGGGCGGAGCAGGAAGGGATGCTCTACCGGAACGCCGAGCGCCTGTACCGGATCTGACCGCGACCAGCCTCCGACCCACCCCGAGCACCAGGAGTCGACCCGTGAGAATCCGTTCCTCCCTCGCGACCGCGCTCGGCCTCGCGCTGATCGTCGGCGCGTGCAGCAACCCGGCCGCCTCGTCCGCGCCGCCCGCGAGCGACGCTCCCGCCACGACCGCCCCGACCGAGACGCCTGCCTCCGCGACGCCGACGTCGTTCAAGGTCGGCTACATCTCGCTGGGCGAGTCGATCCCGTTCGTCAGCCTCGTGACCAACAGCATCCTCGACGAGGCCGAGAAGGTCGGGCTCGAGGTCGTCGTGTGCGACTCCGAGATCGACGCGGCCAAGGCCCTCGCCTGCGGCCAGAACCTCAAGGTCCAGCAGGTCCAGGCCGTCCTCAACTTCCAGCTGTTCGAGGCGAGCTCGGCCGAGGTCTGCGAGGCGTACGGCAACCTGCCGACCATCGCCATCGACATCGTCCAGGAGCCCTGCCAGGTCGCCTTCATGGGCGCCGACAACACGATGGCCGGGACGATCGCCGGCCGGGCCGTCGGCGACGCGCTCAAGGCCGAGAACGACTGCGACTACAGCGCCGTCGTGACGCTCGACACCAAGGGCGCCGGGGCGACCACCCTCGCCCGCATGGAGGGCATGATCGCCGGCTTCGAGGAGGCGTGCGGTCCGATCGATCCGGCCAAGTTCAAGAGCATCGACGTCGGCGGCACGACCGACCTCGCCCTGGAGAAGTTCGGCAACCAGCTGTCGGCCATCACCCCGGGCGGGATCATCGCGGTCCTCAGCCTCAACGACGACATGTCGCTCGGTGCGTTCGCCGCCGCGCGCACGGCGGGCCGCGAGTCGGAGCTCCGGCTGGCCGGCCAGGGCGCCGACCCGACCTCGTGGAAGGAGATCGCCTGCAATCCGTACTGGATCGCCGATACGGCCTACTTCCCGGATCGCTACGGCACCATCCTCGTGCCGGCCGTGATGGACCTGCTCAACGGCAAGGACATCCCGGAGAACCTGTTCACCAAGCACGAGACGGTCACCAAGGACAACGTCCGGACGCTCTTCCCGGACACGCCCCCCTGCTGATCGCCCGCGGCATCGCCCGATGACCCCTCGGCCCCGTCTGTCCCCCACAGGCGGGGCCGAGTCGTTTCCCGGAGGAGACCCCGCCATGCCCGACCGACGCGTCGCCCTCGTCACCGGCAGCGCCCGCGGCATGGGCCGGGCGATGGCCGAGCTGCTCGTGGCATCCGGGCACCGGGTCGTCGGCCTGGACCGCCTGGAGCAGGAGCGCGGGCCGCTGGAGCGGGTCGTCGCCGCCGACCTGCTGGACCCGGCGGTCCCCGGCCAGGTCGTCGCCGACATCCTCGCCGGTGAGGGCCGCCTCGACGTGCTCGTCCACAACGCGGCCGTGCTGGTCCACCAGCACCCGATCGCCGAGGTGACGCTCGAGGACTACGAGCTCCAGACCGGCGTCAACCTGCGCGCGGTCTTCTTCCTGTCGCAGGCCGCCGCCGAGGCCATGCGGCCCACCGGCTGGGGCCGGATCATCGCGATCTCCAGCGTCGGCGCCCGGACCGGCGGCCTGTCCAACTCGGCGATCTACGCGGCGACGAAGTCGGGGGTCATCGCCCTGATGAAGAACTTCGCGCGCAACTACGGACCACACGGGATCACGGCCAATGCCGTCGCGCCGGGCGCCGTGGACGGCTTCATGACCGACCACATGAGCGCGGCCGAGCGCGAGGCCTTCACCAGGCTCGTGCCGCTCGGTCGATTCGCCGATCCGATCGAGGTCGCCCACGTCGTCGACTTCCTGGCGTCGGACCGGGCGAGCTTCGTCAACGGCGCGACCATCGACGTCAATGGTGGGTGGGTGATGACATGACCGACACGCGGCGGCTCCGGCTCGGCGTCATCGGCGCGGGCGCCTGGGCCGCGTTCGCCCACATCCCGGGGTTCCTGCGCCGGCCGGAGGTGGCGCCGCTCATCGTCAACCGGCGCGATCCGGCCCAGTTGGCCGACCTCCAGGCGCGCTTCGGCTTCGAGCACGCCACCACCGACTGGCGCGAGGTCATCGCGGCGGGGCCCGACATCGTCGCCCTGACCGGCCCCGGCGCCCGGCGCGGAGAGCAGGCGCTGGCCGCGCTCGAGGCCGGCATCCACGTCCTGGCCGAGAAGCCGTTCACGATCGACCCGGCCGACGCGTGGGCCATCGAGCGGCTCGCGCGCGAACGCGACCGCCACGTGGTGCTGTGCTACGCCTGGAACGAGATGGGCATCGTGCGCGCCGCCCGCCAGCTCATCGAGGGCGCGGACGGCATCGGCGAGGTGGAGCACGTCTCGGTCGAGATGGCGACCGTGGTGCGCGACCTGCTGACCGCCGGCCGGACCTACCTCGGCGACGCCGACGTGCCGCTGCCGCGCGGCGAGACGTGGTCCGATCCGGCCGTGTCCGGTGGCGGGTACGGCCAGGGCCAGCTGACCCACGCCCTGGGGCTCGTGCTGCATCTCGTGCCCGGGCTGCGCGCGGCCGAGGTGGCGGCATTCACCCATGGCCCCGGTGCCTGGGTCGAGCTGCACGACGCGCTGGCCGTCCGCTTCGAGGGCGGCGCCATCGGCTCGATCGGCGGGGCGTCGCTGCCGCAGGACACGTTCGGCAACCGCCACCAGCTGATCGTCCGGGTCACCGGGCAGCGCGGTCAGGTCATGCTCGACATGGCCGGTGGACGCGTGATCCGCTCGATGGGCGGGGAGGATGTCGCGGCCGACCTGTCGGACGAGGACGTGCGCTGGGCGTTCGAGCGGGTGACCGATCGGATCGTGGACCTGGCGCTCGGGACGACGAGCGACAACCCGTCGCCGGCGACGCTCGGCGCCAAGGTGGTCGAGATCCTCGACGGGATGTACCGGAGCGCCGGGAGCGGCCGGATCGTGTCGATCGGCCCGGCCTGAACCGAACGGGCCGAGACCCTCAGCGGCCGCGCCGCCGGGCCGAGTACCACGTCGCCAGAGCCAGGAGCGCGAACCCGGCCAGCAGGATCACGACGAGGCCGATCAGCGCGTTCGGGTCGGTGATGTCACCCGGGGGGCCCTCGACCTCCAGGATCGGGCGGATCATCGCCCGGCACCCGGCGGCGGGCTGGCCCCGTCCGGCGGCTCGCTCACGAGCGGCTCGATCGCGACCCGCCGACCGTCACGGACCACGGCCAGCGGCACGAGCCGCTGCCGTCCCTCGCGGACATCGCCGCGGGCGTCCATGAGCGAGACGCGGCCCTCCTCGAGGCGGAGCACCGTCACGTCGGCGACGCCGCCCACGGTCAGCCGCCCGAGCGTCCGCCCGAGCGGTCCGAGCGCCCCTGCCGCGGCCGTCGTGGTCATCGTCACGACCTCGTCGAGCGAGCAGCCGAGGAGCAGGAACTTCGACATGGTGGTGGGCAGGTCGCCGACCGGCGAGGCGATGTCGAAGCGATGGAGGTCCGTGCTGATCGTGTCCGGTCGGAACCCGTCGGCCATCGCCGCCTCCGCCACGGACCACGTGAAGCTGCCCTGGCCGTGACCGACGTCGAAGTGCACGCCGCGGGCGCGCGCCTCGCGTGCGGCAGCGACGACACGCCCGGCGTCGTCGACGAGGGCCCCCGGCTGCCAGCCCGTGAACGTGTGGGTCACCACGTCGCCCGGCCGGAACAGGGCGAGGGCCTCCTCGATGTCGAAGCGCGTCCCCCCGATGTGGGCCATCACCGGCAGCTTCGCCGCCTCCCCGGCCTCGATCGCCAGGCGCAGGCCCTCGAGGCCGTTGGAGCCCGCCAGCATCTCCGACAGGCGGACCTTGAAGCCGACGATCAGATCCGGATCGGCGAGGGCGACGCGGGCCGCCCGTTCCGGGTCGGCGAAGCGCAGGTCGTGCAGCTCGCCGAGCATGGTGTCCACCTGCCCGAGCAGGCTGATGTTGAGATAGGCGAGGATCCGCCCGCGGCTGGGCTCGATGACGTAGCGCCGGAAGCCCGCGAACGTATTGGCGCCGGACGATCCGGCATCGACGACGGTGGTCACGCCGCGGCCCAGGCAGGTCGGGTCGGGCTCCACGGACAGGTCCGCCACGCCCGGGTAGACGTGCACGTGGAGGTCGATCAGGCCGGGCACGACGAAGGCGTCGGTCGCGTCCACGACCTCGCTGGCGCCGACGCTCGCGATGGCCGGCTCGATGGCGACGATGCGCCCGCCGGCGATGGCGACGTCGCGCCGGTCGTGGAGGCCGGAGGCCGGGTCGATGACCGTGCCGCCGGTGAGGAGCAGATCCGCGTTCACGTGACCTCCTGCGCGATGACGTCCACCCAGGCCTCGGCCAGCTGGCCCCAGCGCCGGTCCCCGAGCGTGATGTCGGCCGTGATCACGTGTCGCCCGGGGGGCGCGTCGGCCGGGAGCTCGAGGGTGAAGGGGAGGCTTGCCTCCGCGCCCGACTCGATGGTCGCACCGGCGCGCGCCGGCCGCACGGACCGGCCGGGCAGGCGCTCGAAGGCCGGGGTGGTGGTGGTCATGCGGCCGCCGCCTCCGCGATGGTCAGCAGGCGACGTGGACCGTCCACCAGGAGCCGGGTGACCGCCGGCCCGTCGAGCCCGCCCGAGTGGAGGAGCGGGACGACGTGCCGCAGCAGGTGGTCGTAGCCCCAGCCGCCGTAGCGCCGCAGGCGGGTCCGGACCCCGACGTCCTGCGACAGGAGGATCCGGTCGCCGAGCCCCTCCTCGCGCACCAGCCGGACGACGGTGGCCGCGACGTCCGCGTCGCTCGGCGGGTAGCGCCCGGGACCGAGCAGCGAGTGGTCGAAGCCGAACAGGTCGAATGCCAGGGTCGTGCCGCGCGACGCGAGGCGGCGCAGGTACGGTGCGTCGTCGTGGGCCGTCGTCAGGTGGCCGAGGATGACCCTCGCCGGGTCGGCGCCGGCCTCCAGCAGCGTGTCCGCGACGAGCTCGCCGGTGCGGCCCCACGGGTGGAGATGGACCGACAGCGCCAGGCCGGTCGCCCGGCTCGCCACGGCCGCCGCGCGCAGGACGCGCAGCTCCTCGGGGCGCGGCGGGTCCGACGTGCCGAGCTCGCCGATGATGCCCGGCCGGATGCCGCTGCCGTCCACGCCGGACCACGCCTCCTCGATCATCGCGTCGGCGATGGCGGCTTCGGAGCGGTCGGCGAGCCCAGGCGGGTGGACCGGCCCCAGGTAGTAGCCGCCGCCCATCACGATCCGCAGCCCGGTCCGTCGGGCGATCGCCGCGAGCGCCCGCGGGTCGCGGCCGAGGCCGATCGGCGTGACGTCCACGACCGTGGCGCCACCGGCGGCCGCGACGTGCGCCAGTTCGGCCACGGCCGTGTCCTCGTCGGTCAGCCGGTAGTTGTCCGGGTGCGAGCCCGGGTTCCAGCGCGCCTCCGCCGCCCGCTCCGCGTCGAACGGGCCGTCGGCGTCGGCCGGGTAGCCGTGCACGGCGAGGACGGGCGTCGTGTCCATCCACACGTGCTCGTGCATGAGCGTGACGCCGAGGGTCGCCGGATCGACCGGTCCGGTCACGGTCATCGCGACGGGCCCGTCGCTCATCGGGCGGGGACGTCCACGGTCGCGTCGATGTCGGTCGAGGTGACACCGGCCAGGCCGAGCCGGAGGCGGACACGGTGGCGGCCCGCCGGCAGCCCGTCGGCCAGGTGCAGCCGGGCGGTCTGGGCGCGGCGCACGTAGAACCCCGACTCCGGGCCGAGCGTCGAGGCCGGCACGGGTCGCGGCGGCTCGCCGGGCGTCGGGTTGTGGAGGGTCAGCGAGTCCGGGGCGACGGGCCGCCCGTCGAGGTCGAGCCCGAGAGCCGTCAGGTAGCGTGAGACGGGGCCCGGATGGGCCAGCGTCAAGACCGCCTCTCCGTCCGTCCCCGACCCGACTCCGACCTCCATGGCCTCCGGCCAGTAGCGCTCGACGAAGACGCGGAGGTCGGCCAGCGGGTCGAACGCGGCACCGTCGAGCAGGGCCCGGGCCCGCTCGGCCAGCAGGTCGGCGGCGGCCTCGAGTGGAGCGCGTCCCCGCTCCGCCGACGCGCCGGCGCGCGGGTCCGGCCCGTAGATGCCCACCGCGGCCGGCTGGTCGGTGCCGGGCAGCGCCGCGAGGTCCACGAGGTCGGGCTCCAGCGCGAGCATCCACGATGTCTCCAGGATCGAGCCGTGGTCCACGGCGACCGGCCAGTCCGTGCCCAGGCCGGCCCCGAGGGCCGCGTTCAGTTCGAGGTAGGTCAGGCCGTAGGCCCGGAACCCCGCGCCGATCTCGGCCTCGGCCTCGGCGCACGTCCGCTTCAGCAGGTGGACGAGGTCGAGCGGGGCATGCCCGGTGTGGACGACGGCCACGCGCGCCCCGAAGTCGGCCGCCTGGCGGACGGTCGCCAGCACGCTGGCCGCGACGACGGCCGGGTCGTAGCGGAACGTCCACGGGAAGTGGAGGGTGCCGATGGTCAGGTAGCTCCACGGCAGCACCACCCCGCCGGCCCGCCGGGCTGCGCGCTCCAGCAGGCCGTGACCGGTGAAGCCGTCCGTCCCGAACGGCAGGTGTGGCGCGTGGAACTCGATGGCGCCGAGCGGGATCCAGGCGATCGGCCCGCGCGCGAGCGCGGCCTCCAGCCCGGCCGGGCGAAGGCGCTCGAGGCGGACCTCGTCGATGTCGGACATCGCCACGCGCTCCTAGTCGATCAGGAACCCGCCGTTGATGTCGGTGACCTCGCCGGTGATGTAGCCGGCATGCTCGGAGGCGAGGAACGCGACCAGCGAGGCGACCTCCTCGACGGTCCCGAAGCGCCCGACCGGGATGAGGTTCACGAGATCGCGCGTGTTCGCGATCATCGGCGTGTCGATGAGGGCCGGGGCCAGGGCGTTGGCCGTGATCCCATGCTTGGCGTACTCGTTGGCGATCGACTTCATCAGCGTCATCACGCCGGCCTTGCTGGCCGCGTAGGCGGCGACGGAGCGCTTGCCGCCGGCCTTGCCCGCGCTCGAGCCGATGCCGACGATCCGACCGTAGCCCTGCTCGCGCATCCCGGGCAGCGCGCGCCGCGCGCACAGGAATGCGCCGGTCAGGTTGATCGCCATGGTCCGGTCCCACAGCTCGCGCGTGGTCTCCTCGAACGGGACGATCGGGTAGATGCCGGCATTGAGGACGAGCACGCTGACGGTGCCGAGCTCGGCTTCGACCTTCGTGAACGCGGCCTCGATGGCGGCCTCGTCGCTGACGTCGGTGGCGATGCCCAGGATCCCCTCGTGGGCCGGTGCCTCGAGGTCGAGCGCGGCGACCTTCGCGCCGTTGCCGGCGAGGACCTCGGCGATGCGCTGGCCGATGCCGCGGCCCGCCCCCGTGACCACGGCCACCCGACCGTCGAGCCCTTCGACCTTGATCATCCGGAACCTCCGTTGTGGCGACGACGCCGCGTGTGCTCGTTCGTCTGGTGACGTTTCCAGCGCTCGGCTAGGATACCCCGGACGGGTCCGCACGGGAGCGCTTGCATTGCAGGTCGGGATCGACAGCTACTCGTACCACCGCCGCTACGGCGAGAGCCGGGCCGGCGAGGCCCCGAGCGCCCGCGAGCCGTGGCCCTTCGAGCCGGGTCCGGTCCTGCGCCACGCGGCCGACGTCGGGGCCGATGCGGTCTTCCTCGAGACCTGCTACCTGCCGGCGCCGGAGGCGATCGACGCGGCGATGCTGGCGCCGGCCACCGAGCGGGGCATCCGGGTCGGCTTCTCCTGGGGCCATCCGTGGCCGGACGGCGCGTTCCACGGCCTCGATGGCGGGCGCTCGCCGGGCGCCGAGGTGGATCTCCGTCGCTGGATCGACGCGGCGGCGTCCCACGGCCAGGACGTCCTGCGCATCACCGCCGGCAGCCCCGCGTCGCGCGGCGACGAATCGGCCGAGACCCTGGTCCGGCGGCTCGTCGCGCCGATGCGCCGTGCCGCCGACTACGCGGGGGAGCGCGGGGTCCGCCTCGCCCTGGAGAACCACGGCGACCTGCGCGTCGCCGACATCCTGGCCCTGTTCGAGCGTGTCGATCGGCCCGACGTCATGGGCGTCACGCTCGACAACGTCAACCTCATCCGGGTCGGCGACGACATGGCCGACGGCACCCGCGCCCTGGCGCCGCACACGCTGCTCGTCCAGCTGAAGGACCACCTCGCGGGCGACCCCACGGTCTGGGGCGGGCCGGTGTGCACGGCCCTGGGCGAGG
>JBKHXL010000035.1:0-9429 GCA_046566045.1 Candidatus Limnocylindria bacterium | reverse complement strand
GATCTTCCGCTGCTGGCAGGACGGCGTGGCCTACGACCCTGCCCGTCACGGTGCGGCCCGGCGCCTTGCCGACGCGAGCTCCATGGTCGTCGTTGCGGCTTGAGGTTGACACAGAGGGTGTCATCGGATGGCCTCCTGCTCGCGGAACCGCTTGATGTTCAGGATCATCACCGGGACGATCGCCAGGAACAGGACGACGGCCACGGCGCTGCCCCGGCCGAACTGGCTGAACTGGAAGAGCTCCTTGTACATCCGGTTCGCCAGGACCTCGGTCCCGAAGTTGCCGTTGGTCATGATGTAGACGATGTCGAAGGCCTTCAGCGCCACGATGATGACGGTGGTGCTGATGACCGCGATGGTGGGCAGGAGGAGCGGGAAGGTGATGCTCCGGAAGACCTGCCATTCATTGGCGCCGTCCACCCGGGAGGCCTCCAGCAGCTCCGTGCTGATGCCCTTGAGGCCGGCCGACAGGATGACCATGGCGAACCCGACCTGCATCCAGATGCCGACGACGATGAGCAGGATGGTGTTGAGCGGCCAGTCGTTGAGCCAGCCGACGGGTTGCCCGCCGAGCGCGACCACGACGGCGTTGAGCGTCCCGGATTCGGGCCGGAAGTCGTACATGAAGCGCCAGATCACGCCCGCCGCCGTGAAGCTGATCGCCAGCGGCAGGAAGATGATCGCCTTGACCCAGGCCTCATAGCGCACACGGTCGACGAGGACCGCGATGAGCAGCCCGAGGCCGACCGATCCGGCCGTGAGCAGGACGATCCACAGGAGGTTGTTGGCCAGCGCGCCGAGCGTCTCGGCGCTGCCGAACACGTACTCGTAGTTGGCGAGCCCGACGAACTCGTCCGAGAAGCGGTCCATGAGGCTCCGCCGGATCGTGTCGATCGTCGGGTAGACGAGGAACACGCCGAGGAAGGTCAGGGCAGGCAGGAGCCACAGCATCGGCCGCAGCTTGGGGGCGATCCGGCCCGGCACGAACTTCAGGATGGTCTCGACGAGCAACACGTACCCGACGAGCGCCGCCGGGACCCCGACGATGACGATCGCGGCCGTGAACAGGCGTTCGTCCATGTCCCTCCTCCGTGTCGTTGTGGCGGCGAGCGGTGCCGTCGTGGCACCGCTCGCCGATCAGGCGACGCCTACTGGGAGTAGGCCGTCGACTGGACCTCGTCGAGGCCGGCCAGGATCGAGTCGAGCCTCGACTGATCCTGGGCGAAGTCGACCATGGCGCTGAAGAACGCAGCCTGCAAGGCGGCGGGCATGAGATCGCCGCCGTCGAACCGGAAGACCGTCGCGTTGGCGAGGATCTCGGCGGAACGAGCGGAGACGTCGTCCGGATAGTTGGTGACGTTCTTGTTGCCGGACAGGGCGCCGCCGATGCCGACCCAGATGGACTGGGCTTCGGCGGTGACCAGGTAGGCCATCAGGGCGCGGGCCTGGGGGGTGTCGTTGAACATCCCGAACAGGTCACCGGCGCCGGTCGTGGCCCCCGCATAGGCGGGGTTGATGTCCGGCATCGGGAAGAAGTCGTAGTCGCCTTCCACCGCGCCGCCCTCGTCCTGGAAGAACGAGGTGATGAACGACGCCTGGTGGTGGAACAGGCAGCCGGGTGGGTCCGCGAACATCGGGTTCGCCGCGGAGCCGAAGTTGGTGTTCAGGACGTAGCCGGAGCCACCATGCGAGGCATCAAGGACCTCGCCGAACGCTTCGAACGCGGACTTGATCTCGGGCGACGTCCACTTCTGGGTCCCGGCGACCCAGGCATCGTAGACGTCCGGTCCGGACTGGCGGATGACGAAGTCCTCGATCCAGTCGGTGCCCGGCCAGCCGGACGCCGCACCGCTCTCGAGCCCGACGCACCACTCGCTGGTGTCGCCACTGGCAGCGGCCGAGGCCTTGCTCTTGAGGTCGTCCCACGACGTGGGCACGCCACCCGTGTAGACCTTGGGGTTGTACCAGATCAGGCCCTTGACCGCGGCCTTGATGAAGACGCCGTAGACCTGCCCATCGACCGTGCCCAGGTCCACGAACCCCGGCGACGTCTCCGACTTGTAGGTCTCGATGTCCAGGACCCCGTCCAGTGGCTGGAGGGCGCCGCGCTGGGCGAACTCCACCAGCTGGCCCGGTCCCGGAAGCCCGGCCAGGTCGGGCAGGATGCCGGATGCGACGCCGGTCGTGAGGACCGCGTTGAGGTCGCGGGTGCCCGTGTATTCCACCTTGATGCCGGTCGAATCCTCGAACGGCTTGACCATCGCGAGGAAGGCGTCCTGCTCGGCGCCTCCCCACGTGCCGATCACACTGACGGACCCGCCGATCTGGCCGCCCGGATCCGGCGACGCCGGCTCACTACTGGTCGCCGGGGGGGCCGTGCCGTCGCCACTGGCGGTCGGGGCGGCGGTGCCGCTGCCCCCGCCGCAGGCGGCCACGATCAGGGCGGTGACCGCCAGTGAGGCGACACCTGTCCTCCAGTGTCGATTGCGCTCCTCCATCGATGCACTCCTTTCCCGTCGACCCGGAAGGCTCCGGGCGTACCTTGGGCTGGATCAGTCGCGTCGCGGCGGAGCCGTCGACGCGCGGACGATGAGCTCGGTCGGCAACAACGTTCTCCCGCTGGCGTCCGGATCGGCGATCCGGGCGAGCAGGGCCCGTCCGGCGGCCTGTCCGAGCTCGAATGCGGGCAGCCGGACCGTCGTGAGGGGAGGGTCCACATAGGGAGCCAGGGGGATGTCGTCGAAGCCGATGACGCTGATGTCGGCGGGCACGCGCCGTCCGGTCTCGCGCAGGGCCCCGATGGCCCCGAGCGCGACCACGTCGCTGGCGACGAAGACCGCGTCGCACGTGGCACGCTCGATGAGGCGGAGCATCGCGGCGTTGCCGCTCGGCGCGTCGAACGCGGCTTCCTCGATGAGGTCCGGGTCTTCCGCGATCCCGGCCGCGCCAAGCGCCCGGCGGTACCCCTCCAGCCGAGTCACGGCCGAGGTGTAGACCAGCGGGGCGTTCGTGATGCAGGCGATCCTGCGATGGCCCAGCGACAGCAGGTGCTCGACCGCCCGCTGGGCGCCCGCCACGTTGTCCACGTCGACGCTGGGTACGGGGAGTCCAGGCAGGCTGCCCTGCAGGACCACCGGGAAGCCTTCGTGCACCAGCGCCGCCAGCTGGGGATCGTCGAGCCGCGGCCCACTGATGATCAGGCCGTCGGCGTGCTGCGCGCGCAGCAGGCCGCTGTACGAGTGCGAGCCGTCGGCCTCGAGTGGCTCGACCATGACCCGGTAGCCGTCCACCCGGGCGGCCGTGGCGATCCCGCGCAGCGTCTCGGCCAGGACCGCGTCACCGGCGATCTGCTCGGGCGTCTGGCGCATGACCAGGGCCAGCATGCGGCTGCGGCCGGCGGCCAGGCGCCGGGCTGACGCATTGGGGTGGTAGCCGAGACGCTCGGCCGCCTCGGTGACACGTCGCCGCGTCGCCGCGGGGATCTTCACGTCGGTCCGATCGTTCAGCACGAACGAGACGGTGGTCCGCGAGACTCCCGCTTCCGTCGCGACATCCGCGCTGGTCGGTCGCTTCGACATGTCCGTCGACGCTCCTCCTCCTTGACGACGGGCCGTCGACGTGGTCGACTAACGCGTGTCAGTAACGCGTATCAATGACGCGTCGGACCGATATTGTCAAGGCCGTTCCCTTGCCGCGAGCATCGAGGACTCCCAGATCCCAGACCGGAGGCACGACCAGCCGATGACCGGCGACCATCGAGCGCGCGGTGCGGGGAGGAGCGTCACGGGCGCGCGCCTGGGCGACGACTGGTGGCGGCGCGGGATCGTCTACCAGATCTACCCGCGCTCCTTCGCCGACAGCGACGGCGACGGGACCGGCGACCTGCGCGGGATCGTCCAGCACCTCGATCACCTGGGTCCGGGCGGTCTCGACGTGGACGCCATCTGGCTGTCGCCGATCTACCCGTCGCCGGGGCGCGACATCGGCTACGACGTCAGCGACCACAGCGCCATCGACCCGCGCTTCGGGTCCGAGGCGGACTTCGATCTGCTGGTGGACGAGGCACATCGGCGCGGCCTGCGGGTGATCCTCGACCTGGTCATGAACCACACCAGCGACGAGCACCCGTGGTTCCAGGCGTCGCGCCGGCGCGAGGAGCCGTACACCGACTGGTATATCTGGCGCGACCCGCGCGGCACCGACCGGCGTGGTCGGCCGCTCCCGCCCAACGACTGGGTGTCGTGGTTCGGTGGGCCGGCCTGGACGTTCGACCCCGTCCGCGGCCAGTTCTATCACCACACCTTCCTGGCCGCGCAGCCCGAGGTGGACTGGCGCGTCCCGGCGGTCGAGGCCGCCCAGTGGTCGATGGTCCGCGGCTGGCTGGCGCGTGGCGTGGACGGCTTCCGGCTCGACACGTTCAACGTGTTCCTGAAGCACGCCGAGATGCTGGCGAATCCGGTCCGGCGGGGGCGCACGGCATGGGACCGCCAGCACCACCTGCACGACCTCGACCAGCCGGACCTGCCGGCGCTGCTGGCGCGCTTCCGGGCGATCGTCGATGCCGTCCCGGGCACGATGTCCGTGGGCGAGCTGTTCGTGGGCACCACCGAGGGCGCGGCCGCCCTGACCGAGGAGCGTCACCTCGTCTTCGACTGGGAGCTCATCGGGCAGCGCTGGCTGGCGTCCGGGTTCCGGGCGGCCATCCGCCGCCGCGAGCGGGCATTCGGGCCCGAGCGCTGGCCGACCGCCGTCCTGTCCAACCACGACCAGCCGCGCCATGCGTCGCGCCTGGCCACGTCGCTGCCCGGTCGGACGCTCGACCAGGACGCCGTCGCGAAGGCCGCCGCGCTGATCCTGCTCACCCAGCGCGGCACGCCGTTCCTGTACTACGGCGAGGAGATCGGGATGGGCGACGTCGATGTCCCGGCGGACGAGAGCATCGACGCCCCCGCGGCGCACGTCGCGCCGGACTTCGCGTGGTGGGATCGGTCGCAGGCACGCACGCCGATGCCGTGGACGGGCGGACCGGGTGCCGGGTTCACCAGCGCGGCCCGCCCGTGGCTGCGCCTCGGTCCCGACCACCAGTGGCGCAACGTCGCCGCCCAGGCGGCCGATCCCGATTCGGTCCTGGCCTGTTACCGCCGCCTCCTCGCCGCTCGGCGGGCGATCCGGGCGCTGCAGGACGGGGCGCTCTCGCTCGTCCGGGGGATGCCCGAGGACGTCCTGGCCTACCGGCGTACCGGGCCCCAGGACGAGGCCCTCGTCGTGGCGACCTTCGGGTCCGACGGCGCCGAGGTCCGGCTCCCGCCGCCACGCGCCGGTGGGCGGTGGGTCGTCGCGGCCGGCACCCACCGTGACGCACGGCCGCCGGCCGGCGCGGAGCGTCGGCTGTCGCTGCGGGCGGTCGAGGGCGTGGTCCTGACGCGGGGCCGGTGAAGGGCGGGCGCCTGCTACCATGACGTGCCCATCCACGCCACCCGGGGAGTCCACCGCGTGCCGCTCGATTTCCTGAAGCGCCGATCCGGCAACGAGGCCGCCGCCGAACCCGCGCCGTCGCAGGCGTCCACGCGCGGCCCCGTGCTCATGCCCGAGGAGGTCGTCGCCCAGGACCTCCAGCTCAAGCTGTACTACGCGGGCAAGACCAGCGAGGGCGTGCGCATGCAGGCGGGCACGGGCGCCATGGCGGAGCTGCCGGCGATGCTCGTCGGGCTGGCCCGGACGGAGATCGAGGTGGTCGAGCCGCTCCCGATCGAGTTCAGCCAGGCCACGCCGACGATCGCCCGTCCGTCCGAGGCGATGCAGTGGCTCAACGCCCACCACGTTCACTCGCCGATCACCCGGCACGCCCTGGTCGTCCTCGAGTCGATCGACGCGGTCGATCTCGCGTTCGACACGTTCGCGTGCACGCTGCTCGACGGCGAGGTCGACACGAGCGGCTACCCCGAGTACAACGCGGTCATCGGGGGCGCGGCGGCCCACTGGGACGAGGCGACCGGCGACATGATCTGCCGCGCGGTCGTCGGCTGGGGCGGCAAGGGCGTGCGCGGCGACACGGATCGCATCGGCACCAAGCTCCTGGGCGGCATCCTCAGCAACATCCTGGCCAACCAGTTCGCCATGGGCCTGACCGCGGTCGAGCGGCCGATCCCGGCGGCGGGTCGGGGCGGCCTGGTGTGCGCCCACTGCGGGTTCGCGTCCGGCCACGAGCGAGCGTTCTACTGCCCCAAGTGCGGCATGCGCCTGTTGCGCGGCTGAGACGACGCACGATGCCCATCTACGACTATCTCTGCGCGGCGTGCGGCCATCGGTTCGAGGCCATCCACGGCGTCCATGCGGACGGGCCGTCCGCGTGCCCGGCCTGCCACAGCGACCGGGTGCGCAAGGCGTTCGTGGCTCCGGCCGTCCACTTCAAGGGCTCCGGCTGGGCCAAGCGCGATCGGCGCGTGACATCGACGCCGGGCGCGGCCACGGCCGCGACCGCCGGGTCGGCCGAACCGTCCGGGTCGTCGGGCGGGGCGGGAAGCCAGGGCTCGAACGGGTCCGACGGGGCCAGCGCGACCACGAGCGGCACGGACACCGCCGCCGTCTCGAGCGGGACCCCGGCCGCCGCCGGCGCGGGCAGCGACTGACCACGATGCCCTCGGCGGCCGACTGGATCACCCTGGTCGAGGCGAGCGAGCTGCTGGCGGCCGCCAACGTCCACTTCATGCCGGCGACCATCGGCGGGTGGGCCCGGGCCGGGCGCCTCCAGAGCATCAAGCTCGGCGGTCGGCGCTACGTCCGGCGCGGCCAGGTCCGCGCGTTGATCTCGGCGCCTCGCGCCGTGCCGGCCGAGGCGGTCCAGCCCGCCCTGTTCGAGGACTGGCGGGACTAGCCCGTGCGACCGGATCCGCTCGCCGCCATCCAGCGGTTCCTCGAGCGGCCGCGCATCGCCTACATCCGGGACGTCGTCGAGACCTACGGTCGGGCGCCCGGCGGACTGCTGGCCAACGGCCTTGCCTTCACCGCCCTGTTCGCGAGCATCCCGACGATGCTGGTCGCCCTCGGCCTCGTCGGCCTGCTGGTCGACGACCCGGAGGTCCAGGCGGAGCTGGCGGACGCGCTCGCCTCGGCCTTCCCGCCGCTCTCCAACGTCATCGACGCGTCGCTCGAGGCCCTCCGCGACGAGGCACCGATCACCTCCACCGTCGGCGTCCTCAGCCTGGTATGGACGGTGAGCCAGCTGTACGTGACGCTCGACGTCGCGTTCACCCGGATCTTCACCGGGGCGGACGAGCGGCACGTCGTGCGGCGCACGGTGCGCGGGTTCGTGTGGGTCGCGATCATCGTCGCGCTCATCCTCGGCGCGGTGGTGGCGGGCACACTCCTGGCCGCCGCCGGGACGCTCCTGCCGAGCCGCTCGTCATTCGCGTCGGGCGCGATGGCGGTCATGACCTCCTGGCCGGCCCTGATCGTGGCGTCGGTGCTGGCGGTCGGGGCGATCTACCGGCTGGTGCCGGCCCGGACGCCCACCTGGCGGGATCTCGCCGTGCCGGCCGTGGGCGCCGGGCTCGTCATCGCGCTGCTCAGCCAGCTGTTCGCGTTCATCGCGCCGCGGGTCGTCGGGATCGCGGACATCCTGGGACCGCTGGCCACCGTGTTCATCGCCCTGGCCTGGCTGTCGTTGACGTTCCAGGCGCTCCTGCTCGGGGCGGCCTGGGTGCGCGTCGCCGACCGGCGCCGGCGCGGGCTCGATTGATCAGCCCTGGCGGGTGCCGCAGCGGCGGCAGAACCGGGCGTTGGCCGACAGCGACAGGCCGCAGCTGACGCACGGGGCGATCGTGGCCGTGGGTGCCGCGCCGGGTCGCTCGACGGCCGGGCCGCCCGACGGGACCGTGGACACCTCGCGGGCCGACTCGGCCCACAGGGCTTCGATGCCGCCGGTCGGCGCGGCGGGCCGCCCGAGGAACGGCAGGCCCCCGCTCTGCTGACGCGCCGGCCACTCGGGTCGTGCGGGCCAGCTCGGTTCGGCGCTGGCCGCGATCGGCGGGGCGGCGGGGGCATCGGACGGCTCGCCATCGGGGGCGACGATCTGCCACGTCGGCTGCGCCACCCGATCGCCGCGCGGCGCCGGTTCGGGAGCGGCCTGCGACTCGGGCGCGGCCTGCGGCTCGGGCGCGACGCCTGGCTCGACGTCGGCGGTCGCGGCGATCTCGGGCGTGGCCTCGGCGTCCGTCGCCTCGGCCTCGGCCGGTGGGGCGACCTCGGGCGCGGTCCGCGCGGCCGTCTCGAGGTCGTGTTCGTACGCCTCGAGCGCGTCGTCGAGACTCTCGCCCGGACGGAAGGCCCGGAGCAGGCGGGCCGTGGCCGCGGCCGCCGCGGCGGCGCGGATGTCGATGTCGGTCAGGGCCGCGGGCGACTCGGGCGCGACGTCCACGCCGGGTGCCGCGGTCGGCTCGGCGGCCGCGATGACGGCATCGGGAGCGGCCGGCGCCTCGACGTCCGGGGCCGCGTCGCCGCCCAGCGCGGCCGGTCGCGCGATGACATCGAGCGGGTCGGCGTCGGGCTGGTCCGCCTCGGCGGCCAGGGGCTCGGTCGGCTCGATGGTCGGCTCGATGGGCGGCTCGGGAGGGCTCGTCTCGCCCATCGCGTCCGCGGGCATGTCCATCGTCGGCCACTGCATGGCCTGGCTGGCCGGCGCGTGGTCGTGCCCGTGCCCGTTGCCGTTGGCCGCCGCCGCCTCCAGGGCTGCGGCGACATCGAGGTCGGGGAACGGCGCCGGCATGATCTCGTGCCCCAGGTTCGGCGCACAGCTGAGGCAGCGGCCTTCGACCTCGTTCCAGCAGTTCGGGCAGGTGTACTGGCGGCACGTCATGCAGAAGTTGAAGGTCTGGTGGAAGGCGTCGAGCTGCTGGGCCGTCAGCTCGCGATCGGTGTCGCTGCGGGCCGCCGCCATCGCCTCGTCGAGCGTCGAGTCGTCCGACAGGACGAAGTTCTTGAGGCCGCGCGACAGCACCTTGACGCCCTTGAGGCGGGACGCCCGTGGCGCGGCCGATTCGAACGTGTAGCGTGTGCCGCACCGTTCGCAGAAGGATTCGGTCAGGATCTCGGGCATGCTGCCCTCGGATGATGCGCTGGACAGGCCGTGACGGCGCACCGCCCCGGACAGGCACGAGAGTATACCGCAGCCCCATGACGCCTCCGCCGACCGGGGGTACCGTGGCGCGCCGCGGATGGTCCCGGTCCGACAGCGGCCGGGGCCACGTCGAGCGGCCCGGGCGCGGGCCTCTGCTAGACTCCGCCACCGACCATGCCGCCGCTGGCCGCCATCGAGCGGTTCTTCGAACGACTCCTGGAGCGCCCGTCCGCGCGCCTGTTCCGGGCACGGCTCCAGCCGATCCAGCTCCAGCGCCGGATCGAGCGCGCGATGGAGGCGGAGCGGCTCTCCGC
>JBKHXL010000034.1:0-25848 GCA_046566045.1 Candidatus Limnocylindria bacterium | reverse complement strand
AAGCCATATCATCCCCCGGACGACGACGCGCCATGCGCCCGGTGTGGGTGCCGGCGCGTTTGCGTGCCTCTAGGGGATGACGGACTGACCCGACCCCGAGGCCGGACGGAGAGGATCGCAGGACCGCTCGATGAAACGGACCTACCAGCCCAAGAAGCGCCATCGCGCCAAGGAACACGGCTTCCGTGCCCGCATGAAGACGACAGCGGGTCGCCGTGTGCTTGCCGCCAGGCGGGCTCGCGGTCGGAAGCGGCTGACGGCCTGATCCCCGGACGCGGCAGTGCGCCGCGACTGGTGATGCTCTCTCGACCGCAGGACTTCACGGCGATCCAGGGTGCCGGGGCCTACGTGTCCCATCCCTTGCTTTCCGCCCGGATCCTGCGGACCGATCTCGAGGTCACCCGGTTCGGCCTGTCGACCGGTCGCCGGCTCGGCAACGCGGTCGTCCGGAACCGGGTCCGCCGCCGGATCCGCGAGGTGCTCAGGGCGATGGCGCCCTCGTTCCAGCCGGGCTGGGACGTCCTCATCATCGCCCGGCCGGCGATCGTCGCGGCCGATCATGACGCGCTGGTCGGAGCGTTGCAGCGGACACTCGCCAAGGGCGGCGTCGTCGGAGGACCCAGGCAGTGAGACGGATCGGGATCTGGGGCATCAAGGCCTACCGGATCCTGTTCGCGTGGCTGCCGCCATCGTGTCGATTCGAGCCGACCTGCTCGCACTACGCCGAGCAGGCGATCCAGAAGTACGGCCTGGTCAAGGGGAGCTGGATGGGCGCCAGGCGCATCGCACGCTGCCACCCCTGGAATCCGGGCGGCTATGACCCCGTCCGCTAACGAGGCCCCCAGCTCGTGACCCTGTCCCCCGCTCTGCGCCGCATCGGACCGGCGCTGCTCCTCCTGATCGCCGTGGCCGTGGTGATGACCGCGTGCGTGCCCGGCGAGACGCCGATCGGCTCCGACGGCCTGCCCGTCAGCCCGACGCCCCAGCCGCCGCTGGCCCCGGCCCAGCCGACGGACCTGTTCAACCTGTTCGCCTGGCTGTTCACCCCGATCTTCCAGGTCTCGTTCATCATCCTGATCGCGGTCTACCAGTTCCTGGAAGACCTGGCGGTGCCGGCCGCCATCCTGTGGGCGATCATCGTCCTGACCCTGGTCGTCCGCACGGTGCTCATCCCGCTCTACCGGCGCCAGCTCGTCTCGCAGCGCCGGATGCAGCTCATCCAGCCCGAGCTGCGCGAGATCCAGAAGCGCTACAAGGGCGATTCGATGAAGGCCCGCCTGGCGCAGCAGGAGATGTTCCGCGAGCGCGGCATCAACCCGCTGGCCGGCTGCCTGCCCCTGCTCCTGCAGCTGCCGCTGCTGTTCATCATCTACTCGGTCATCCAGAACGGGCTGACCAACCAGGACCCGACGGCGATGCTGACGGTCTTCGGGGTGCAGGTCGTGGACCTCGACTGCCAGAACGTGGTCAACGGGGTCGTCGATGCCAGCCGTCCGTGTATCGACGCGCAGGTGCCGATCCTCGGCGACGTGAGCAAGCCGCAGGTGCTGTTCAGCGTCTTCGGCCTCGGCGTCAGCGTGCTGGCCATCATCTCGTCGCTGCTCCAGCTCGTGCAGTCGCGCATGATGCTGCCGGCGGCCGACCCGGACAACGACGATCCCAACGTGCGCATCCAGCGCCAGACGATGTTGTTCCTGCCGCTCATCTCGATCATCTACGGCGGCTTCCTGCCGGCCGGCCTGTTCGTGTACTGGATCGTCGCGACCGTGTTCTCGATCGTCCAGCAGTACCTGATCGTGGGCTGGGGCTCGATGTTCCCGCTGTTCGGCTGGACGCCGGCGTTCGCGCGCGACCACACCCCGCGCTATCCCGTCCAGATGCCACCACCACCGGAGCCATCCAAGCGTGCGGCCATCCTGGCCGACGCCGACAAGAAGACGACGGCCGAGCGGACCATCCGCCATCGCGAGCGGGGCCGCCAGGGCCGACGAGGGAGACGACGCTGACATGAGTGCCTACAAGGAGTTCACGGGCAAGACGGTCGAGGAGGCCATCCGCCTGGCGCGTGAGGACTTCGGGGTCGAGCTGAACGACCTCGACTTCGAGATCCTCACCCCCGGCAGCCGGGGCGTGCTCGGGATGGGTGCCGAGCCCGCCCGGATCGTCGCCGCGCCGCGCACCGCCCTCGGCGGCGCCGCGCCGAAGCGCGAGGCCGCCGCGTCCGCGCCCATGCCCGCGCCGGTCCGCGAGGATCGCGGCCCGCGCCGCGACGACCGGCCCGACCGAGGCCCGCGCCGCGACGACCGTGGGCCCCGCCGCGACGACCGGCCCGACCGCGGCCCCCGACGCGACGACCGACCCGACCGCGGCCCCCGACGCGAGCCCGGCGCCGCCGACGCCGGCCCCGACCGCGGCCCCCGACGCGAGCCCGGCGCCGCCGACGCCGGCCCCGACCGCCCCCCGCGCCGCGACGACCGACCCGACCGCCCCCCGCGCCGCGACGACCGACCCGACCGCCCCCGCCGCGACGACCGACCCGACCGCGGGCCCCGGCGTGGCGCGCCGGCCGACCTGTCGGCTTCCGAGGCGGCCGAGGTGGCCGCCGCGCGCGGCTCCGTCGCCGCCGAACGCGCCGAGATCGAGGCGTCCGAGGCCTCGCCCGAGGCCCTCGCCGCGGGCCAGCGGATCCTCGAGACGCTGATGGGCCACCTGGGCTTCGACGCCCGGGTCGAGGTCGCCGCGGGAGAGACCAGCCGGCTCAACGTCGTCGCCCAGGGTGACGATCGCGAGGCCCTCGGGGCGCTCATCGGACGCAAGGGCGAGCGCCTCTCGGCGCTCCAGCACCTGGTCAACCTGATGCTGTCCAAGGAGATGGGGGCGTGGACGCGCGTCCTCGTCGACGTCGAGGATTACCGCGGCCGGCGCGAGCGCCAGCTGCGCGAGCTCGCCGAGCGAGCGGCGTCGCGCGTCGCCGAGACGGGCAAGATGCTCCAGCTGGAGCCGATGCCCGCCCTCGAGCGTCGCTGGATCCACCTCACCCTGCGCGATCACGCGGACGTCGTGACCCAGTCCATCGGCGAGGAGCCGAATCGCCGCGTGGTCCTGCTGCCGCGAGGCGGCTGACCGCGCATGCGAGGGACGGGGGCGTCACGCGATCAGCGGACGGCGCGTCGTATCGGCCCGCGCCCCGCAAGGGGCTCCCAACGGACCGCTGGTAGGATGTCGCTCTGATGACCACGACCACGCCCGATTCCATCGCCCTGCCGGCCGACCCGACCCCGGCCCGGCGACTCCGCCTGCGCTTCGGCGTGGCATTCCTCGTCGGCCTGGTCGCGACCTTCGCGATCGGCGCGGGCGGCCTGTTCGCCTACGAGCAGCAGTTCGCCGGGCGCGTCCTGCCCGGCGTGCGGGTCGGCATCGTGGACGTGTCGGGACTCGAGCCGGCGGCCGCAGCCGAGCGGATCCGGACGGCCTACACCTCGATCGGCGAGGGGTCGCTGGTGCTGACCGCCGGCGAGGCCACGCGGACGATCTCGTACGCCGCCATCGGCCGCCGCGCGGACGTGGACGCGCTCGTCGCCGAGGCCATGGCGATCGGGCGCGACGGGAACGCCGTCGAGCGGGTCATCGCCGACGCGCGGACGGCCATCCGCGGCGTCGTCGTCGAGCCGCGCGTCACCTTCGACGCCGAGGCGCTGTCGGCCGAGCTGACCGCCTTCGCCGAGGCCGTCGCGGTCGAGCCACGCGACGCGGGCGTGACCATCCTCGATGACGCCTCGTTCCGCCTGCGCTACGCCAGCAGCGGACAGGTGGCCCGGCTCGATGAGCCGCTGGCCCAGGCCCTCGCGGCCATCTCGGCCGTCGACGCGCCGTCGCGGGTCGAACTGGCCGTGCCGCTCGAGACCGTAGCCCCGACCGTCACCACCGAGGAGGCCCGGACCGCGCTGAGCCTGGCCAATCGCCTGACCGCGCCGATCATGTTCGAGCTCGACGAGGACGAGGAGCGCTCGATCGGGACGGCCCGCCTGCGTGGGTGGCTGACCTTCGAGACGACCCCGGACGGTGGCTATACCGCGACGCTGGACACCTCCAAGCTGTCCGACCTGATGCTGTTCCACGCCAAGCGCATCGATCGCGAGCCGGTCAACGCCTCGTACACCACGAAGGCCGGCAAGATCACCGGCGTGACCAGGAGCCGGGACGGGCGCACCCTCGACGTCGAAGCCAGCGTCGCCCAGGTCCTCGGTGTGCTGGCCGCTCGGACGTCCGGCGGCTCGCAGGGGTCGTTCGCCCCGACGTTCGCCACCGTCGAGCCGGCCCTGACCACGGCTGAGGCCGAGGCCGCCCGGTCGAAGATGCGCAAGGTGTCGGAGTGGACGACCTACTTCCCGGTCAGCGAGAAGAACGGCTTCGGCGCGAACATCTGGATCCCGGCCCGGCAGATCAACGGTCACGTCGTCGCCCCCGGCGCCACGTTCGACTTCTGGGATGCCGTCGGCGAGGTCACCCGCGAGAAGGGTTACCGGGACGGCGGGGCGATCATCAACGGCAAGACCGAACCGCAGGGGGCCCTGGCGGGCGGCATCTGCTCGACCTCCACCACGCTGTTCAACGCCGCCCTGCGGGCCGGTTACGAGATGGGCGCTCGGCGCAACCACTACTACTACATCGACCGCTACCCGCTCGGCCTTGACGCCACGGTGTTCATCAGCGCCAGCGGCGCCACCCAGACGATGTCGTTCACCAACGACACCGACTACCCGATCCTCATCCGCGGCCTCGGCTGGGCCGAAGGCAGCGCCGGGTACGTGAAGTTCGAGCTGTACAGCGTCCCGAACGGCCGCACGGTCCGGCTCAGCGAGCCGATCGTCGAGAATGTCCGGCGCGCCACCGACACCGTGGAGTACACCTCGGCCCTGGCGCCCGGCGTGCGCGAGCGCATCGAGTACCCCGTGGACGGCAAGCAGGTCACGGTCACGCGCACCGTCGTTGACGCGAGCGGGACGCTGATCCACAAGAACACGTACGTGAGCAACTACACGCGGATCACGGGGATCACGCTGGTCGGCCAGGCTCCGCGCTGACTCTGACCCCGGGAGCCGTCACCCGGCGGCTGAGTCCACCGACTCCGGGTCGATCCCGTCCGAGCCGAACGCCCCGGCCTCGCGCAGGCGGCCGATCTCGTCGGGGCTGTAGCCGACCCCGGCCAGCACGTCGTCGGTGTCGCCGCCCAGACTCGGCCCCGGCCGGTAGGACGGCGTGTGGTCGCCGAGCGAGAGCGGCAACCCGACCGAACGCACGTCCCCCAGGGTCGGGTGCTCGTACCCCGCCAGCATCGCCCGACGGCTGAGCTCCTCCACGTCGAGCGCCTCCTCGAGCGATCGCACCGGCGCGATCGGGATCCGGCCGCGCAGGGCCTCGAGCCACTCGGCGGTCGTTCGCTCGGCGAAGCGCGCCGAGAGCGCGGCCAGCAGGTCGTCGCGGTGCCGCGACCGGGCCTCGAAGTCGGTGAAGCGCGGATCGGTGGCGAGCTCGGTCAGGCCCATCCCGTCGACCAGGGTCCGGAAGAACTTCTCCTTCGGCGTCGCGACCGCGATGTGGCCGTCGGCGGTCGCGAAGAACTGGAAGGGGACGACGCTCGGGTGGCCCGACATCTCCTTTCGCTCCGTGACGAAGCCGCTGGACAGGAACCACGTCGCCGGGTAGCTGAGCATGGCCAGGGCCGAGTCGTACAGGTTGGTGTCCACGTCGCGCCCGACGCCCGTGCGCTGCGCGTCGAACACGCCGACCATCAGGCCGAGCACGGCCGTCAGGCCGGCGATGTAGTCGGCCAGCGACAGGCCGCTCTTGGTCGGCGGGCCGTCCGGCGCGCCGGTCAGCGAGGCCCAGCCGGACTCGGCCTGGATGAGCGCGTCGTACCCGGGCAGGCGCGCCCCGGCGCCGGTCCGCCCATAGCCCGTCAGTGCCACGCACACGATGGCCGGGTTGATCCGGCCGAGCACGTCGTAGGTCAGGCCGAGTCGGTCCGGCTGGTCGCCGCGGAGGTTGCTGAACACGGCGTCGGCGCTCGCCACGAGGCGCTCGAACACGGCCCGTCCCGCGGCGGACTTCAGGTCGAGGGCCACGCTCCGCTTGTTGCGGTTGAACGCCTCGAAGAACAGGCTGTCGGTCCCCGAGCGCCCCGGCGGGATGTAGCGCGAGACGTCGCCGCCCGAGCCCGGGTCCTCGATCTTGATGACGTCGGCGCCCATGTCGGCGAGGTACAGCGTCCCGAACGGCCCGGCGCCGTACTGCTCGACGGCGATGATCCGGACCCCGGCCAGCGGCGCGGCGCGCGGGGCAGCGGGGGCGTCGGGCCGGGCGGGGGGGACGGGCGGGGTCATCGGGCCTCGGCAAGGGGGTCTCACCGCGCCGGACGTTGACGCGGCGGTACCGTTTCCAGTTACGATTGCGCCTCGGATGGTCGCACCCGTGTCGGTGGGCCGTCAACCCGCGTCGACGTTCGCTTCGACGCCCCATCGAGGTAGTCCGGATGCCGCTCACGATCGAGTCCATCGAGACGATCCCCATCCGGGTGCCCCTGCCCTTCACCTACAAGGGCAGCTACTACAAGATGCGCAACCGGTGCACGATCATCACCCGCATCCGGACGTCCGAAGGCATCGTCGGAGAGGCCTACAACGCCGACGAGGACGAGCCGCTGCAGTCGGAGATCCGGTCGATCATCCACGACGAGCTGGTGCCGGCCGTGCTCGGCCTCGACGCGTTCGGGACGGAGCGGGTCTGGGAGGCCATGCTGCCGGCCACGTTCGATCAGCTCCGACCGCGCTGGTACGCGATGCAGGCGATGGCCTGCATCGACACCGCCGTCTGGGACGCCGTCGGCAAGGCGATGGGGCAGCCGCTGTGGCGGATCTGGGGCGGCTACCGCGACCGGATCCCGATGATCGGCATCGGCGGCTACTACATCCCCGACGACGAGACCTCCAAGGGCCAGGAGATCGAGCACGAGATCGACTTCTTCCAGCAGACCCACGGGATGGTCGGGATGAAGTTCAAGATCGGCGCCGAGCCGCCGACGGTCGACGCCGCGCGCCTGGCCCGGGCCCGCAGGCACGCCGGTGACGACTTCCTGTTCGTGGTCGACGCCAACCAGGGCTACACGGTCGCCGAGGCGCTCGATTTCGTGGCCGCCGTCCGCGCCGAGGGGATCGCCATCCGCTGGTTCGAGGAGCCGAGTCGCTGGCACGCCGACTTCCGCGGCCTGCGCGACGTGCGCCTGCGCGGCAATGTCGACGTGGCGGCCGGCCAGAGCGAGATCAGCCGGGTCGGGATGCGCGAGATGATGGCCGCCGGCGCCATCGACGTGTGCAACTACGACGCGTCGTGGGGCGGCGGCCCGACCGAGTGGCGGCGCATCGCCGCGCTGGCCTCCGCGTTCGACGTCCAGCTCGGCCACCACGAGGAGGCCCAGGTCGCGTCGCACCTGCTCGCCTCACAGCCGCACGGGACGTTCGTGGAGGCCTTCTCCCCCGCCCGTGACCCGATCTTCTGGCAGATGATCGCCAACCGGCCCGCGCTCATCGACGGCCACTTCCCGCTGCCCGACGCCCCGGGGCTCGGGTGGGTCCTCGACGAGGACTTCATCGAGAGGTACCGGGTCGATCGCTAGGCCGTCGCCGGCGCTCCGCCCGGGGCGACGTCGCCGCTGCCGTGGCGCTCGAGCCGGGTGACGGCTCGCGCCAGGTCCTCGACGTCGCGGTGGTTCATGACCAGGAGCGGCTCGGACAGGCGGCCCTCGGACACGACGTAGGCGAGGTCCGCCGCCTCGAACACCTCGGGCACCTCCGTGCAGTAGATGATGACCGCGTGTCCCTGGCTCGCGTACTCGCGCATGAGCCGGTAGATCTCGCGCTTGGACCCGATGTCCACGCCGCGCGTCGGCTCCTCCAGGACGAGGACCTCGGGTCGTTTCACGATGGCCGCGGCGATGGCGACCTTCTGCTGGTTGCCGCCCGACAGCGAGCGGATCGGCAGGTGGACCGACGAGGCCTTCACCCGGAACTGCTCGCGCAGCTCGTGCGCGATCTCCAGCATCCGGCCGAAGCGCAGGGCCCCGAACCCGACGGTGATCTCCCGGTGCAGGCGCGAGACCATGTTCTGGCCGATGCTCAGGTTGGAGAACAGGCTGGCCTGCCGGTCGGCTGACACCAGGCTGGTCCGTTCGGCGACCGACGACCCGCCGCTGCGGCCGGTGATCTCGATGTGGCCGGTGCCCCGCTCGAACCCGGCGATGGATCGCACGAGCTCGCGGGCGCCCGAGCCCTCGACGCCGATGATGGCCACGATCTCGCCGATCCGCACGTGCAGGTCGATGCGCCGGAACTGCCCGCCGGCATGCGTCCAGTCGCGCAGCTGGAGGGCCGTCGCGGCATCCTCGCCGAGGTGGACGACGACCTGTTCCTCCGGCTCGCGGACCGCCTGGCCCGTGACGAGCCCGGCGGCGATCCCCTCCTGCGACAGCGCGTCGCCCTCGAGGACGCTGGTGCACAGGCCGTCGAGGATGAGGGCCACCCGGTCGGTGTGCTCGGCCAGCTCGGCGATGCGGTGCGAGACCAGGATGACGACGTTGCCGGCGTCGGCCAGCAGGTGCATCCGCCGGAAGAGGTCGACCGACTCCTCCTGGGTCAGCGCCGAGTTGGGCTCATCGAACAGGAAGACCCCGGCATCGCGGGCGAGCGCCCGCCCGATCTCGACGCGCTGCTGGATGGCCAGGGGCACGAGCTCGAGCGGCCGGTCCGCGACGTCCAGGATGGCGAGGTCGGAGAGGAGCGCCCGCTCGTTCGCGTCCAGGTCGCGGACGGTGGCCCGCGTGCCCTCGCGGCCGACCATCAGGTTCTCCGCCACGGTCAGGTTGGGGAAGAGCTGCGGCTCCTGGTGGACCACCGCCACCCGACCCCGGTCGTGGGCCGTGTCCCAGGTCGCACCGTCCAGCTCGATCGTCCCGCCGTCGGCGGTCGTCTCACCGGCGAGGATCTTGATCAGCGTGCTCTTGCCGGCGCCGTTGGGGCCGGCCACGCCCAGGATCTCGCCCGGCCGCGCGTCGAGGTCGAGGCCGTCCAGCGCCCGGGTGTCCCCGTACCACTTGCGCAGGCCGCGGATCCGCAGCCCGCGGTCGGCCGGCGCCTCGCTCACTTGCGCAGACTCTGGGTGAAGCGGTCGAGGACGACGGCGGCGATCGTGACGGCGCCCGACACGAAGTTGCTCAGGTACGAGCCGGCCGACAGCAGGGCCAGACCGTTGGCGATGATGGCCAGCAGCAGCGCGCCGCTGAGCGTGCCGATGGCGGTGCCGCGACCGCCGGCCAGGCTGGCGCCGCCGATGATCACCGCGGCGAAGACCGGGAAGGTGAGGGACACGCCGGCGTTGGGCTGGACCGAGCCGATGAACGCGAAGTCGAGCATCGCCGCGAGCGAGGCGAGGGACGCGCTGATGATGAACGCCGCGAACTTGTACTTGACGATGGGCAGCCGCGCCAGCTCGGCGGCGGCCGGGTTGCCGCCGATGGCCTTGAGCCGGAAGCCGAACAGCGAGCGGCTGAGCAGGAAGCCGATGACGATGGCCACGCCCAGCATCCAGATCGCCTGCATCGGGATGTCGAGCGGGAGGTCCTGGTTCGACAGGCCGAAGAACCACTCGACCTCGCCCTCCGGCACGACCTTGCCGACCGGCGGATAGGCCGGGTTGAGCGTGGCCGTGTTGGAGACGAGCAGGGTCGTGCCGAAGACGAGCTGCCCGGTCCCGAGGGTCACGATGAATGATGGGATCTTGAGGATGGTCACCAGGAAGGCGTTGACCGACCCGAGGCCCGCGGCCGCCACGAAGGCCAGCGGGATGGCGGCGTAGATCGGCCAGCCCCAGACGATCCAGGCCACGCCGATGAGGATCGACGCCAGGCCGTACATGTAGCCGAACGACAGGTCGATCTCGCCGACGACGATGACCAGGGTCAGCCCGAGCGCCACGATGGCGATCGTGCTCATCGAGCGCATGATCCCGAGCGCGTTGGTGAAGGTCAGGAACGTGTTCGGCTTGCTCAACAGGGTGAAGATCACGATCACGATCACGATCGCGATGAGCAGGCCCCCGACGCGGATCCCGGCGGCCAGGGCACGGCCGGACCAGTCGCCGCCCGGGGTGGTCGTGGTGGCTCGCGGCGCGGAGCCCCCGCCGGTGCTGTCGGTCATGCGCTCGCCGCTCCTCGTCGGGTCATGTCGTCGACCGGGTGCGATCCGGACCGGCCGAGGCAGTCTCGACCGGTCCGGATGATCCTACGCGGGACGGGGTCAGCCCCCGGCGATGGCCATGAACTCCTCGCGGGCCTCGACGACGTTCTCCGTCGTGATCGGCTTGAGGACGTTCGTGTTCGGCAGGATCTTGCCGTTCTTGAGGAACTCGGCGCAGGCGAGGGCGCCGAAGCCGGCCTGGTCGCCCCACTGCTGGTCGAGGGCCACGATCTGCGTCCCGGCCTCGATGGCGTCGAGCTGGCCGATGCTGACGTTCCACCCGAAGGCGAACATCTTGCCGGTGTTGCCCGAGTCGGCGATGGCCCGAGCGGCATGCTCGGCGCCGATGTCGACGTTCTCGATGACCTGCACCTCCGGGTTGCCCTGGATGAACGCCTTGTAGGCGTCATAGGTGCTCGCCGGATCGTAGGTGGTGACCAGCGCGGTGCTGGCGTCGTTCACGAAGGTGGCGTCCGGGATGGCCTCCTTGATCCCGTCGATGAAGCACTGCATCCGGCCCTGCGCCCAGTTCTGGGTCGGGTCGCCGCCGGACACCGCGAAGACCTTGAAGTCGAGGTTGTTCGCCTTCATGTAGTCGACGATGATGCCGGCCGCCTGGCGGCCCTCCTTGTTGGAGATCTGGGTGAAGTTTGAGAACTCGTTGCCGTTCGACTCGACGCCCACGGTGAAGACCGGGATGCCGGTCGCCATGATGTCGTTGACGATCTTGGTGAACGCGTCGGTGCCGGTCGACTGGATCGACAGGCAGTCGATCTGGTCGGCCTTGAACAGGGCGTCGAACTGGGCGATCTGCTCGTTGACGTCCTGGACCGCCGAGGCCGGCGCGATGGCCTGGCCGTTCATCGGCAGGATCTTCTGGGCCTCCGGCAGGGTGCGCTCGTAGCCCGCTGCGTACTGCGGGGAGAACAGCGGGATCGCCGTGGAGCCGTAGGAGAAGACGTAGTTGATCGGCTCGCCCTTGGCCAGCTTGTCCGCGACGCGCGGGTGGAGCGTGAAGGTCGAGCCGTCCTTGAGCGTGCCGGTGTAGGGCCAGCCCTCGGGGGCCGCCGACGCGCCGTCGGTCGGCGCGCTCGTGGCCGGCGCCTGGGTCGGCGCGCTCGTGGCCGGCGTGGAACTGCATGCCGTGACGACGAGGGTCGCCGCGGTCAGGAGCGCGATGGCCCCTCGGGAGCGGATGCGCATGGGTGTCCTCCTCGGGCAGGGACAAGCGGTCGGTGGCAAGCCCGGTCCCTCGACGGGCCGGGTCAGTATCGTTTCCAGTACGGGACGGTGTCAACGTTACTGGAAAGGATTGCGTCGGCGCCACGCGGCGGCAGCCCGGACGTGGCCACCGTCGGCGGCGGTCGCCGGCCGGGGGCGAGCGAGCCCGCCGACGCAGGGGCGGAGCAGCACGGTCGCCAGGGTGTCGCCGGGCGGATCCCGGCGGATGCCTCGCATCCGTGGCCGCGCCCCCGACGGACGTTCACCACATCACCAGGCCGCCGGTGAAGTTGATCGCCTGGCCGGTCATGTACGCGGACTCGTCCGAGAGCAGGAACCAGATGGCGCCCGCGCACTCATCGGCCGACGCCGCGCGGCCGAGCGGCACGGTCGTGTTGCGGGCCGCCGCCAGTTCCTCGACGGTCGTCCCGCGCCTGGCCGCCACGTCGGCCAGGACCTTGTCCTGCATGGGGGTGTCGATGATCCCCGGGCAGATGGCATTGACCCGGACGCCGCTGCCGGCGAAAGCGTAGGCGAACGAGCGGGTGATCGACAGCACGGCCGTCTTGGACGAGGCGTAGACGGCGGCCTCCGTGGTGGTCGCCAGCTTGGCCGACGATGACGACAGGTTCACGATCGCGCCGCCCGACGGCATCGTCCGGCCGATGCGCGAGACGAGATCCCAGGTCGCCTCGACGTTGATGGCGTAGATCTCCCGGATGTCGGCGACGGTGAACTCGAGGATGGGCTTGAGGCGGATGATGCCGGCGGCGTTGACCAGGTAGTCCGCGCCGGCGCCGGCCTCGACGAGGCGGCCGCGATCGGCGTCGTCGGCCAGGTTCCCGACGAACGACGTCGCCCCGGCCTCCACGACCGGGGCCAGCCCGGCCTCGTTGATGTCGGCGGCGAGGACGGTCGCACCCTCGCGCATGAGCCGCATCGCGACGGCCTGTCCGATCCCGCTCGCCGCGCCCGTGACGACCGCGCGCTTGCCTGCCGCACCCATGCTGACCCTCCACCTCGCCGTCCGGACCTTCCCTCGCGGAGGTCCGGCCGGTATCCTCACCGGAAACGGTTGCAATGCTACAGGACCAGTGCGACCGTGACGCTCCGGGATGGAGGCGCACCACGATGGCTGGACGATTCGACGGACGGGTGATCCTGGTGACCGGGGGCGCCCGCGGGATCGGTGCGGCGATCGTCGCCCGGGCCGTCGCCGAGGGTGCCCGCGGCGTGGTGGCCGACGTGGCCGACCCGGAGCTCCCGATCGACGGCGTGCGCTACGTCCGAAGCGATGTCGCCGACCGCGCGTCGGTCGAGGCCCTGTTCGCATCGATCGAGGCCGAGGAGGGCGGCCTCGACATCCTCGTCAACAACGCCGGCATCCAACGGGTCGGCCTGACCGAGACGTTCGACCCGGCGGTGTTCGAGGCGGTCGTCGACACGCACCTCCTCGGCGGCTTCCACTGCAGCTCGCTGGCCATCCGCTCGATGCGCCAGCGGGGCGGCGGCAGCATCGTCTCGATCGCGTCGGTGGCGGGGCTGGTCGCGCTGCCGGGGCGGGGGCCGTACTCGGCCGCAAAGGCCGCGCTGATGGCCCTGACCCGGGTGATGGCCGTGGAAGTGGCGGAGCTGGGCATCCGGGTCAACGCCGTCGCACCGGGCATGACCCGGACCGCCATCGTCCAGCAGGGCATCGACGACGGCTCGATCTCGGTCGACGCGATGCACGCGGAGATCCCGCTCGGCCGGCTGGCCACGCCCGACGAGATCGCCGGCACCGTGCTGTTCCTCGCCTCGGACGACGCGTCCTACATCACCGGCCAGACCATCGTGGTCGATGGCGGCTGGACGGTCCTGGGCATGCGCGAGCGGCCCGACTGGCTGCGCTCGACCTAGGCGCCGCGTCGAGAGCGCTCGAGGCTCGCGCTGCGCGCCCCTCGCAGCGGCCTGCGTCCGCACGGCGGACGTACGGGCGGGGGAACAAGCGGGCCCGCTCCGTCCCCCGCCGGGCTGCCCGCGCCGCGGACGCCACGGCGGTGGATGGGTCGCAACGTGGCCGCGTTCGCTGGTTCCTCCGCTCGGATGTCCGGCCAGCGAGCGCACCCGGAGAAGCCCCCGGAGAGCGTGGCGGTCACCCGGGTCCGGGCGGCAGCGAGCGCCGGTCCTGGGCTACCCGTGGGCCGCGATCGCCCCGCGGAACAGGGGCATGCCCTCGACGCCGACGTCGACCCGCCACAGGCGGCCATCCATCGGCGCCTCGCCGGTGATGGCCGTGATGTCGCCGAAGTCGGTGATGATCAGGGCGCCCTCGTGGAAGGTGCAGTTGAGCGGGGCGCCGCCGGTCTCCAGCGAGTCGAGCAGCGCGCCGTCAGCGGACAGGACATCGACCGTCCCGCCGAGGACGGTGGTGATCCACAGGTCGCCGTTCGCCGCGATCTTGAGCCCGTCGGGGATGTGGCCCTCGGGCAGGATCGCGATCTGCTCGGACGGCCGGCCCGGGGGCTTGCGGTAGACCCCGCGCTCGTACGACTCGACCCACACGATCGACCCGTCGGGCTCGGCGACGATCCCGTTGGGATACGCCTCCGGCAGCTCCTCGAGCAGCTCGCCGGTGCCGTCCGGCTCGAGCACGAAGACGCGTCCGGGCTTGCGGTCACCCGGCAGGTAGTCGGCCGGGTCCGTGAAGTACAGCCGGCCGTCGGGCCCGAACGACAGGTCGTTGGGGGCCTGCAACGGGATGCCGGCCACCTCCGTCACGACCTCCTCGACGCGGCCGTCGGGCCACGCCTTCTGGATGGACGGGCGGCCCATGACGGTCGCCCGCCACGCCCCGACGGTGCCGCCGTTCTGGGTGATGTAGACCGCGCCATCCGAGCCGAGCATGCACGCGTTCGGTCCACCGCCGCAGTCCGCGTAGTCGTGGATCCCGCGTTCCTCGGACCAGGCGATGATCTTGCTCGTGTACGTCTCGACCATGACGATCCGGCCGTCGGGCAGGATGTCGGGACCCTCCGGATGGCCGAGACCGGCGGCCAGCGTGACGATCGGGTGGCGCATCGGGACCTCCTGTGGTGACGGGCTTGGAGGCCTGTGGTCAGGCCCCGGGTCGCTTCTGGAACAGCTCGACGGCGTAGCCGTCGGGATCGGCCATGTAGCAGCTGCGGGCACCGGTGTTGGGCCCCGCGGTGATGTCCACGACCGCCTGCGACCTGGCGTGGAAGCCGAGCTCGACCAGCCTCGCATGCATCGCCTCGACGTCGTCCACGTACAGGCACAGGTGCCCGGCGCCGTAGTCGCACGGACGCGACGCCGCCGACATCCGCTCGATGCCGACGTACTCGAGGAGCTCCACGAAGCCGCCACCGGGGATGTGCAGGTAGACCGCCCGGATGTGGGTGAACGACAGCCCCAGCACGACCGGCAGGTACGGCCCGTCAAGGATCCGATCGAAGGCGACGTCCAGGCCGAGGCCGTCCCGGTAGAACACGAGCGAGCGCTCCATGTCCGAGACGGTGATGCCGCCGTGGAAGAACCCCGTGACCGATGCCATCCGGTCTCCTCAGCCCAGCGTCGAGCGGTCGGTTACCCGGGTCGAGACGGTGTGCGCCCGGACGTAGTCCCAGTCGAGCTCGATCCCGAAGCCCGGTCGATCGGGCAGCGTGTAGCAGCCGTCGGCGATGCGCGACGACATGTCCGACAGCCGCCAGAAGAACGGGTCGCGCTCCTCGTCGAAGCACTCCACGAAGGTGTGGTCGGGCACGCTCGCCAGCAGGTGCGAGCTGATCTGCGGCTCCTCGTGGTGGCCGAGCTCGATGCCGAACGCGGCGGCCAGGCCGGCGGCCTTGCGCCAGATCGTCGGTCCGCCTGCCCACGATGCGTCGAAGTTCGAGACGTCGATGGCGCCGCCGACCATCAGGTCGCGGATGCCGGTCAGGGTCGTCTCGCTCTGCCCGGCGCAGACCGGGATGCCGGTCTGGTAGCGGACGTCGCGCATCCAGCGCGCGTCGTTCGTCCAGCGCACGGGCTCCTCGAACCAGCGGATGTCGAGGTCCCACACGTAGCGCGCGAACTCGACGGCCTGGGCCCGGCTGTAGCCCTGGTTGGCGTCGACCATCAGCACGAAGTCCTTGCCGGCCGCCTCGCGCGCGGCGCGAACGCGGGCGGCGTCCTCGGCCGGCGTCCGGCCCCCGACCTTGAACTTCATCCCGGCGAACCCGGCCTCGACGTACGAGCGGATGACCGCACCGGCCTCGTCGTTGGACAGGTGGTAGTAGCCGCCGATGATGCTGATCGGGATGCGGTCGGCGGTGCTGCCCCAGATGCGGTGGAGCGGCTGGTCCAGGGCTCGGCCGAAGACATCCCAGATGGCCTCGTCCATGCACGAGATCGCCTGCAGGGCCAGGCCTCGATCGCGCAGGATGTCGTTGGTCGCGGGTTCCATCACCCGCCACGCGCCCTCGGGATCGCTGGCGGTGGTGCCCAGCAGTCGCGGGGCCAGCTCGTCGTGGATGATCCCGACGATGATGGCCTGCTCGACGTCCGTGTCGCCCGTGTAGACCTCCGACACGACACCGTCGGCCGTGCGCATCCGGGTCACGATCGTGCACCGGTTGTCCATGCTGTAGGCGCTGCCGGAGAAGCGCCGCCCGAGCGGCGCGCGCAGGGCGATGGTCTCGATGCGCTCGATGCGCAGCGAGTCGCGGTCGAGCCGCCCGAGGGCGAGGCTGCCCGAGCCGTCGGTCGCGTCGTCGGCCATCAGGCCCCGACGCTCGCCCGGGCGGCCTCGGCGATCCGCTCGGCCGACGGGATGACCTGGTCCTCGAGGACCGGGGTGTACGGGATCGGCAGATCGTCGGGCAGGCTGACCCGCCGCGGGGCGCTCCTCCAGTCGACCCCGCCGATGGTCATCTCGGAGACCACGGTCGCGCCCCAGCCCGCGGCGTGGACCTGCTCCTCGGCGATGACCAGGCGGCGGGTCTTGTCCACGGAGGCACGGACGGTCGGCAGATCGAGCGGACGGAGCCAGCGCAGGTCGACGACCTCGGCGCTGATGCCCTCGGCGGCGAGCGTCTCGGCCGCGGCCAGGGCCCGCTCCACCATGAGCAGGGTGGCCACGATCGTGACGTCGCTCCCCTCGCGCTCGACCACGGCCTGCCCGAGCGGTGCGACCTCGCCGCGACGGACCGGGCCCTTGCGCCCGTACAGGCCCTTGTGCTCGTAGAAGATGGTCGGGTTCGGGTCGTTGACCGCAGCGCGCAGCAGGCTGTAGGCGGAGCCCGGGCTGCTGGCGGTCACGATGCGCAGGCCGGGCAGGTGCATGAACCAGCTCTCGCCGGTCGCGCTGTGCTGGGTCCCGAAGCGCCCGGTCCCGCCGCTGATCGAGCGGAGGGTCACGGGGACCGCGGTCTGGCCGCCCGACATGAAGCGGTACTTGGGCAGCTGGTTGACGATGGCATCCCCGGCCGTCGGCAGGAAGTCGGCGAACATGATCTCGACGATCGGTCGGAGGCCCACCAGGCTCATGCCCAGGGCCACGTTCACGAAGCCGTTCTCGCAGATCGGGGTCGTGCGGACCCGCTCGGCGCCGAACGCCTCGACCAGGCCGGCGTTCGTCTTGAACACGCCGCCGTCGGCGCTGACGTCCTCGCCCATGAGCAGGACGGTGTCGTCGGCGGCGAGGGCGTCGTGGAGCGCGGCGTTGATCGCGTCGCGATAGGTCAGCTCGGTCGGGGCCTCGGCCCCGGCCGACCGCTCGGGGGCCTCAGTCGGCGTAGACATACGGGATCGTCTCCTCGAGGGTCGGGAAGGGGGAGGTCGCGGCACGTTCCGCGGCGGCGTCGATGGCGGCCTGGGTCTCGTTGCGGATCTCGGCCGGGTCGTTCGGCCCGATCACGCCGTCGGCGACGAGCTTCGCGCCGAGCAGCTCGATCGGATCGCGCGCCTTCCAGCGGTCGAGCTCGCCGTCCGGCCGGTACTTGGCCGGGTCCGAGCGGCTGTGGCCGCGGTAGCGGTAGGTCTTCATCTCGAGCAGGCTCGGGCCACCGCCGGCGCGCGCCCGCTCGACCGCCTCGCTGGTGGCCGCGTAGACCGCGTCGATGTCCTGCCCGTCCACGATGACGCCCGGCATCCCGAACGGGTCGGCGCGGCGGGCGAGATCGTCGATCGGGGTGGTCGTGCGCAGCGGGCTGTACTCGCCGTACAGGTTGTTGGCGATGATGAACACGACCGGCGCGGACCACACGGCGGCCATGTTGAGCGCCTCGTGGAACGTCCCGATGTTGGTGGCGCCGTCACCGAAGAAGGTCAGCGCGACGTTCGGCTTGCGCTGCATCTGGAAGGCGACCGCGGCACCGACGGCGATCGGCAGGCCGGCCCCGATGATGGCGTTCGCGCCGATGTTGCCCTTGCTGAAGTCGATCAGGTGCATCGACCCGCCGACCCCGCCCGAGCCGCCCTTCGAGCGACCCATCAGCTCGGCGAAGGCGACCTCGGGGTCCATCCCGAGCGCCAGCGCCTCGCCATGGCCGCGGTACGTGTTGGTCTGGACGTCGCCGGGTCGCATCGCCGCGATGGCGCCGACGGACACGGCTTCCTGGCCCTGGCACAGGTGGGTCGTGCCCTGGATCTGTCCGGTCATGAACAGTTCCTGGACCTTCTCCTCGAACAGCCGGATCCGGACCATCGTCTGGTACCAGTCGAGCCGGTCGGGCTGCGCCGTCGTGGTGTCGGACATCGGGGTGCTGCCTCCGGTCTGCTCCTGCGGGCCGCACGGCCGGCCTGCGAGCGGGCTGCATCCGGGGCGGTACCGTTTCCAGTTACGTTTACATCGTGGCATCCGGGCGGCCCACCGTC
Source organism: Candidatus Limnocylindria bacterium (assembly GCA_046566045.1). Taxonomy (GTDB): domain Bacteria; phylum Chloroflexota; class Limnocylindria; order Limnocylindrales; family CSP1-4; genus SPCO01. Next base: position 7,486 of record JBKHXL010000034.1, on the reverse strand, counting down.
AACCCGCCGGGCCCCCTCGCGACAGGATACGGAGGGACGTGTGCTACCGTCCGTGGAACCGTTACTGGAACACCGGTTCCGGCGGTCGTCGGGGCACCTGGGAGGGTCTGGATGAGCGAGCGGAGACGGTCGGACGTCCGACGCAAGCGGGCGAGCATGCGCGAGGTGGCCGACCTGGCGGATGTCGCCATCTCGTCGGTCTCGAGGGTCCTGTCGGGCCACCCCGACGTCAGCGCGGACATGCGCGACCGGGTGCTCGACGCGGTCCGCCAGCTCGAGTACGAGCCGGACTTCCTGGCCCAGAGCCTGCGTCGCGGCGCCACGCTGTCGGTCGGCTACGTCGTCGGCGACATCTCCAACCCGCTCATCTCGTCGATCACGTCGGGCGCCGAATCGGTCCTCCGATCGGGCGGCTACTCGATGCTCCTGATGAACTCGGAGAACGACGCCGAGCTGGACAGCGCCCACATCCGGTTCTTCCAGGCGCGGCGGGTGGACGGCATGATCCTGTCGCTGGCCAGCGAGCGCCACCAGGCGACCCTCGACATCCTCCAGCAGGTGGACGTGCCGGTCGTGATGGTCGATCGCGACGTCGCCGCCGACCTCGATGCGAGCATCGTGCGCAACGACCACCGCGCCGGGATGCGCGCGGGCGTCGGGCACCTCCTCGACCTGGGTCATCGACGTATCGCGCTGATCACGGGCGGGCTCGACCTGTGGCCGGTCCGCGAGCGCATCGCCGGCATGGCCGAGGCGGTCGCGACGCGCGGCGTGCCGGACGAGACGATCAGCCTGGTGGGCTCGCTGTCGGCCGAGCACGGCGAGCGCAGCACCGAGCAGGTCCTCGCCATGGACCCGCGCCCGACGGCCATCATCGCCGGCGGCAACCAGGTCCTGGCCGGCTGCATCCGCGCCATCCAGCGCCACGGGATCCGGATCCCGGACGACATCTCGCTCGTGACCTGCGACGAGGTGGACCTGTCCGAACTCCACTCGCCGCCGATCTCGGCCATCGCCCGCGGCACCCTGCTCCTGGGGCGCACGGCCGCGGAGTTGCTGCTCGAGCGCATCGGCGGCGCCGATCCGCGGACCGTGCTGCTGCCGACGACCTTCACCGCGCGACCCAGCACGGGTCCCGTCCCCGCCGGGTCCTGATCCGGCGCCGCACCGCTCTCGGCGGCGGCGGTAACGATTGCAGAACCGCTACCAGCGTGCGACCATCCGCGCACCGCGCGACGGCGACCCGACTCGCCTGACGGCGCGGCCCCTGCCGCCGCGGGCTCGCCCTGGCCGGCGGACCGCCATGGGAGCCAGCGTGCCTGACGTCATCCAGGGGACCGAACGCCATCCGCTCGAGGTCGGCCGGACGCTGTTCGACTACGCCGACGCCGTGTCGAGCGCGGTGCCCCAGTCGTGCGGCCGGACCGGTCGCTGCCGGGAGTGCGTGGTCGAGGTCCGCCAGGGCATGGACGCCCTCTCGCCGCGGACGCCGCCGGAGGCGTACCTGAAGGGCGGCTTCCGACTCGCCTGCCAGGCCGCCATCGAGACCACGGTCGAGGACGTCGAGTTCGCGATCATCCGGCGCCGGCTGCGCATCCTCGAGTCGACCGAGGCGCCGGCGACCCGCCTCGACCCGGTCGTCACCGCCGACGAGCTGGCCGTTCGCTACAACGGGCAGCCGATCGACCTGCGCCGGGCGCACGTGCTGGGCCTGGCCATCGACATCGGGACCACCACGGTCGTGTTCCGGATCATCGACCTGCTGACCGGGACGGTGGTGGCCGGCGGCGCCCTGGAGAACCCGCAGCGCTTCGGCGGCAGCGACGTGATGACCCGCATCTCGTACGAGAAGGACGTCCCCGGCGCGATGCGGCTCGCCCTGCGCCGGGCGCTCAATCACGAGCTGCGCGACCTGTACCGCGAGCTCGGCATCGACCGGCACGAGGTGTACGAGGCGATCATCGTGGCCAACAGCACGATGCGCGACCTGTACTTCGGCATCGACATCGCCCCGATCGGCGAGTTCCCGTACAAGTCGAGCACCGAGGTCGCGATGCTCGCCGGCCGCGCGGATTCGACCTGGCTGCGCCGGCGTGGCCACGAGGTCGGGCTCCTGATGAATCCGCACGGCCGGGTGGTCGGGGCGCCGGTCATCGCCAGCCACGTCGGTGGCGACACCGCCGCCGACCTCGTCGCGGTCGACTTCGCCGGCGGCGAGGGCATCCGCATGCTCATCGACATCGGGACGAACACCGAGGTCGTGGTCACCGACGGCACGCGGTTCCTGGCGGCGTCGTGCCCGGCCGGTCCGGCGTTCGAGGGCGGGCTGCTGCGTTACGGCATGCCCGGCGCCGATGGCGCCATCGAGTCGGTCCGCCTCGAGGGCGACAGCTTCGCCGTCGGGACCATCGGCGGCGTGGAGCCGGTCGGGATCTGCGGCTCCGGCCTGGTGGACGTCCTGGCCGAGCTGCGCCGGGCCCGCTGGATGAACGAGGAGGGCCGCTTCCGGGACGGCCTGGACGAGTTCCTCATCGCGCCCGAGCAGGGCATCACGTTCTCGCGCTCGGACGCGAGCCTGCTGGCGCAGGCCAAGGCGGCCAACGCCTGCGGCCAGCGCATCCTCCTGCGCCGGCTCGGCGTGACCGCCGACCAGGTGGACCGGGTCTACCTCGCGGGCGGCTTCGCCAATGCCGTGGACGTCGCCAACGCCATCGAGATCGGGCTGCTCGCGCCGGTCCCCGTCGAGCGGGTGGTCCGGGTCGGCAACGCCGCCCTGCACGGTGCCGCCGGGCTGCTCCTGTCGAAGGGCCGTCGCGACGTCCTCGATTCGCTCATCGGCCGGATCGAGCACGTCGAGCTCGAGACCGAGGAGGACTTCTTCGAGCTCTTCGTCGACGGCTGCCGGTTCGTGCCGATCGCCGCCTGAGCCTCCGGGTCACCCGAGCGGCCCCCCCTCCGCGCAAGGAAGGAACGCCTGTTGCCTGCGACCACGCCGCCCCCCTTCATCGTCATCGGCGAGAACATCCACACCAGCCGCGTGGTCAGGCGCGACGGCGTGCGCGTCGGGGCGACCGCGTCGGGTGAGGCCGCGGTGCGCGTCCCGCTGCCCGACGGCGGTGAGGGCCTGCTCGCCGCGCAGCCGGCCATCCGCGACACGCGCGAGTTCGCGGCCGGCCGGGTCAAGCACGTCATGGTCGCCGTCATGGAGGGCGTGACCGGTGGTGCCGACGCCGAGCTCGCCGCCACGTACGTGCGCTGGATGGCCGCCCGGCAGATCGCCGGCGGCGCCGCCTACCTCGACCTCAACGTGGACGAGTACTCGCCCGACGTCGACGGCCGTCTGGCCGCCATGGCCTGGCTCGTGCCGATCGTCGGGCCCGTCTCGAGCGTGCCCCTGTCGATCGACTCATCGGACAGCGCCGTGATGGAGGTCGGTCTCGACGCCATCGATCCGGCCTGGGCGGGCGGCGCCCGGCCGCTGCTGAACTCCGCGGCGGCGGATCGCCAGGACGTGCTCGACCTGGCCGTCTCGCGCGGCTGCCCCGTCGTGCTGTCGTCCACGGGCGAAACGATGCCGTCCGGGACCGAGGAGCGCATGGTCCGGGCGGTCGAGATGATCGAGCTGGCGCAGGCCCACGGGCTGGCGCTCGGCGACCTGCACGTGGACCCGCTGGTCATCCCGATCGGCGTCGACGCCGATGCCGGGTCGCACTACCTCGAGGCGGTCCGCCAGCTGCGCGAGCGCTACGGTCCCGAACTGCACATCACCGGCGGGGTGTCCAACGTGTCGTTCGGGATGCCCGCCCGGCGGCTCATCAGCGACGTGTTCCTGGACCTGTGCGTCCAGGCCGGGCAGGACAGCGGGATCGTGGACCCGGTCGCGGCGGACATCGTGGCGGCGCTCACGCCGGACCGCCAGGCCGAGGGCTATCGTCTGGCGGCCGACCTGCTGACCGGCGCCGACGCCTTCGGCGTGGAGTTCATCGAGGCGTATCGGGCGGGGCGCCTGGGGTAGGCACCGGTCGGCGACGGTCAGGCGACCTCGACCGCGGCCGGGACCGGCTCGCCGGCACGCTTGGCCCGGGCCTCGGCCACGAGCCGTCGGGCGAGGATGACCGCGGAGCCAGCATCCGGGGCCCAGCCGTCCGCGCCGATGGTCTCGGCGAATTCCTTGGTCACGGCCGCGCCGCCGACCATGACCGGCAGGTGGGGCAGGTCGTCAGCCGCGCGGACGGCCTCGATGACCGTGCGCATGCCGCCCATGGTCGTGGTCAGCAGGGCACTGATGCCGATGATGTCGGCCTTGTGCTCGCGGGCAGCGGCCATGAACTTGTCGACGGACACGTTGGTGCCCAGGTCGAAGATCTCGAAGTTGGCGCCCTTGAGCATCATCCCGACGAGGTTCTTGCCGATGTCGTGGAGGTCGCCCTTGATGGTGCCCATGACCGCGACGCTGTCGGGCTTGTAGCCGCTGCCGACGAGGAGCGGCTCGAGCAGGGCGACGGCGGCCTTCATGGCGCGTGCGCTGATGAGCATCTCCGGCACGTAGATCTCGTTGTCCTGGAAGCGCTGTCCGACGACGCCCATCGCGTCGGTCATGGCGTCGAGGATGGTCTTGGGAGGGATCTCCTCCGCGATCGCCTGCTCGGTCACCTCGACCGCGGTCTCGCGGTCACCGACCTCCACGGCCGTCTGGAGTCGCTTCAGGTCCGCCATCGTGCTGTCGTTCTCCTGTCCGTCGGTGGGTGGGCGTCAGGCCGGGCCCGGATAGCCTTCGTAGGTACTGGTGGACGGGTCGGGGCGATGGATGATGCCGTCGTCGCCGCAGTGCTTGGCCGACCAGTCGCGGGCCGCATGGTTGATCGCCATGAGCGGCTCCTTGGGGGTCACCAGGGGCACCGACCCCTCGGGCGCGAGCCCGTCGACGCCGGCGTCCATGAGGTCCCAGCACGCCTTGTAGACGTCCTCGGGGGTGCCCTGCCAGAGCAGGCTCGGGTTGTTCAGGTTGCCCATCAGCGCCATCCGCTCGCCGGCGTTCTCGCGCGCCTCGCGGGCATCGACCTGCGATTCGAAGTGGAAGACATCCCAGCCGGCCGCAGCGAAGAGGTGGACCCGGTCGATCGTCTTGCCGCAGCAGTGGAAGATGCCCGGGCCGCCCATCTCGGACGTGATGTGCTGGTGCATCTCGAGCAGGAAGTCCCGATAGGTCTCGGCCCGGCAAAGGTCGCCGGTCGTGTGATCGGCCCACATGACGGCGTCGGCGCCGGCCTCGAACTGCGCCCGGGCGGAGGCGAGGCAGGCCGGCAGGAAGGCGTCGAGGTAGCGCTTGATCTTGTCCGGGTCGAGCATGACGTCCATCAGGAAGTCCTCGATGCCGACCATCTGGTAGCCGACCGACCACGGTCCGTAGACCTTGCCCACGATGGCCACGTCCGGGTAGCGATGGCGCAGCAGCTTGATGGCGCCGGTCACGGCGGCCATCGTCGGTCGCTCCAGGAAGTCGTCCGGCATCTTGACCTGCTCGGGCTCCGTGATGGTGAAGCGCGAGGGCGACGGCCAGTTGTCCTTCTCCGCCCACTCGGTGTCGCCGCCGAGCGCATCCGACTCGAGCTGCGAGTGGAACACCGGCATGATCGTGTCCATCCCGAACACGTCGTGGGCCGTGGCGGCCAGCCGGGCCATCTTCTCCGCGTCGAGATGCGCCTCGGGGAAGGCGGCGTCCACCAGGTCCATCATCTCGACCGTGACGACCGAGCTGAGCGTGCAGGCCGGGATCTTGTCCACCCTGCCGCGGTACATCGCCGACGTGAACCGCCGGCGCGGCGACATCCATTCGCCCTTCAGCGGGCTGGTGACCTCAGCGAGCATCCGATGCCTCCCAGCGTCCGTCGCGATCAGACGGTCTTGACCCGCTCCAGCGCGCCGCTGCCGGCGCTCCGGTAGGCGGCTTCGAGGATCTCGACCGTCCGGGCACCGAGCTCGGCGGGCGAGTTGTTGTCGAACGGGCGGCCGGCTCCCGCCGCGACGAGCGCGTCGATCGGGCCGGTGCAGTCGTACAGGCCGGCGTCCGCCTCGAGCGGGACGCGCACGTCGTCCTCGGGCGAGCGATAGCGCCACAGCAGGTTCTCGCGCAGGTCGAGGTGGAACATGCCCGTGCTGCCGACGACCCGGACCTCGACGGCGTGCCGGTTGTTCGCGCCGCCGAGGTGGCTCGACGCGCCGCTCATCGTCCCGATGGCGCCGTTCGTGTAGCGGATGGCGACCGCGTCATGGAGCTCGACCCTGGCATCGAGCGGCGCGGACATCAGGGCGAACACGTCCTGCCCGCGCAGCTCGGTCAGCCACAGCGACCCGCCCAGCAGGTGGGTCAGCTGGGCCTGGCCGTAGCCGCCGCCCGACGTCTCCGGGCGGGACCAGGTGTCGGGCTGCGGGATGTACTCGGGGGCCGCCTGGGGATAGGCGCCGGTCTCCGACAGCAGCTCGCGCGTGACCGAGTCCATGTGGAGCGCGACGTGCTCGATCTCTCCGACGCCGCCGTCCTCGTGCATCATCCGGTGCGCCTGGATGACCATCGGCCGGTAGTTCCAGCCGTAGCTCAGGATCAGCGACTTGCCCGTCCGCTTCGCGGTCTCGTCGAGGTCCCAGGCATGCGCCGGATCGATGGTGAACGGCTTCTCGCACATGACGTGCGCGCCCGCCTCGAGCGCGGCCTTCGTCTGCTCCCAGTGGTAGCCGGGCGGGCTGCCCACCACGACGATGTCCGGCTTCTCGGCGATGACGTCGTGCCAGTCGGTCGAGGCCTTGGCGAACCCGAAGTTCGTCTGGATCTTGCCGAGCAACTCGGGGCTGCGTCGGTTGACGATGACGAACTCGACCTCATCGGCGTGCTGCATCAGGTTCGGGAGGTGCGAACTGACCGTCCACGAGCCGGCTCCGATGACGCCGAGACGGAGCTTCGCCATGGGTTCTCGACTCCTTTCGCGAGGTGCCGCCGGAGGGCGGATCCGGTTGACGCGGTGAGCGGGCGACGACTACGATGACGGCCGGGTGGAAACGAGTCTGGAAATGATATCAGACCCGTATCGGGACGGACTCGAACCCCAGTCGCAAGGAGCCGGATGGGCAGCGCGTGGCGGCCGCGGATCGGTCTGGTGACCGTCCGCTTCACCCTCTTCGATGCCCAGATGGGCCCCGACTTCCCCGCCCGCATGCAGGCCCACGCCGCCCGCTCCGCAGCGGTCCTGCGCGCGTTCGCCGACGTGGTCGCAGCGCCGCTCATCGAGTCCGAGGCGGATGCCGCCGCAGCCGCCGCGCTCCTGCGCGACGAGCGCCTCGACGCGGTCGTGTTCGCGCCGACCATGGCCGCGCCGCCGTCCTTCGCGGCCACCGCCCTCGCGGACGTCGGGGCGCCGATCGTCATCTGGAACGCTCCGTCGATCCGGCGCCTGCCCGACGACCTGCACCAGGACGAGGCGACGGTCCACTC
>JBKHXL010000033.1:0-39502 GCA_046566045.1 Candidatus Limnocylindria bacterium | reverse complement strand
GATCTTCCGCTGCTGGCAGGACGGCGTGGCCTACGACCCTGCCCGTCACGGTGCGGCCCGGCGCCTTGCCGACGCGAGCTCCATGGTCGTCGTTGCGGCTTGAGGTTGACACAGAGGGTGTCATCGGGAGGCCTCGATGGGGGCCGGCGCGGGACGGCGTGGGTCGCGGAGGTCGGACTCGAAGTATCGCATCCCGCTCGTGAGAGGGAGGGTCGCCAGCCGCTCGTGGTCGCACAGGGCGGACGCGACGATGTCGTGGGCGAGGTCGGCGGCGAGGGCGTCGTCGCTGGGACGGACCAGGCCGCGCTCGCGCCGCTCGACGATCTCGGCCAGGCGCTTCGTCCCGATCCGGCACGGGATGGACTTGCCGCAGGCCTCGGTCGAGCAGAAGCGGGTCAGCACGCCGATCAGTTCGACCAGGTCGGTGGTGTCGTCGACGGCCACGATCGAGCCCGAGCCGAGGTGGGCGCCCGCCTCGCGCAACGCCTGGAAGGTGTACGGCGTGTCGAGCAGGTCCGGGGGCAGCAGGCCGCCCGACGGCCCGCCGACGAGGAGCGCCTTGAGGGACCGGCCGGCAGGCATCGCCGCGCCGAGGGCCAGGATCTCCCGCAGCGGCGTGCCGAGCGGGACCTCGGCGACCCCCTGCCCTCCCGGCGTCCGGACCTGGACGAGGACGGTGCCGGGGGCGTCGTGCGCGCCGGTGGCCGCGAACGCCTCGGCGCCGTTGGCCAGGATCCAGGCGACGCTGGCCAGGGTCTGGACGTTGTGGACGACGGTCGGCATACCCTGCAGGCCGCGCGCCGCGGGATGCGGCGGCCGCTGCTCGGGCTGGCCGCGCTTCCCGTCGAGGGCCTTGAGCAGGACCGTCTCCTCGCCCAGCAGGTAGGCGCCCTGGACCGGCCGGACCTCGACCCAGACGTCGTGCCCGGAGCCCAGGATGTCGGCTCCCAGGAAGCCCGCGTCGGTGGCGTTGCCGATGGCCGCCGCGAGCCCGGCGATGAGCGCCGTGTCCTCCGCCCGCACCGCGATGAGGGCGTGCGTCGCGCCGATGGCGAAGGCGGTGATGGCCGTGCCCTCTATGACCGCGTACGGGTCGAGGGCCAGCAGCGTGCGATCGGTGTGCGACGCCGGGTCGGCGCCGTACCCGTTGGCCACGACGTACCGGCGCGGGGCGTCGGTATCGACCGCGGTCCGCCACTTGTCCGCGGCGGGGAAGCCGGCGCCGCCGCGGCCGCGCAGGCCGGACGCGCCGATGGTCGCGACCGTCGCCGTCGAGCCGAGCCCGCGCACCGCCGTCCGGAGGCCGGCGAACGCGCCGGCCTCGACGGCCGCGTCGAGGTCGAGCGGATCCTTCGCACCGGCCCGTCCGAGCAGGATGGTCGGCCAGGCCTTGGGCGTCTTGAGCAGGTCCACCATGCCTATGCCCGACCGCGCCGGGGACCGGCCGTGGATCCGCGGCCGAGGGCGGCCTCGAGGGCCGCGAGGTAGGTCGATTCGGCGGGGCGGTGGGCGTCCACGGCGGCCGCCTGGGCGCTCGCCCCCGGGGGCTCGAAGCGCAGGTGGGCGAAGTAGCTGGCGGTGCCGTAGATCATCGCGTACCACGCCCCGGTCGCGTGGCTGATCCGCTTGAGGGCGGCCACGGGCAGGTAGCCGTAGGCCGCCTGGGTCGCCTCCAGGATCCCGAGCATCCGCGCGGGGTCGTGGTCGAAGTCCTCGAGGATGCCGTCCACCAGGGCGAGGTCCACGGGCTCGAACGGGCGGTAGGCCGGATCGGGGACCGGCCGCCCGGACCGTCGCAGGGCGCTCTCCTCGCGCCGCTCGCCGTAGGTCTCGCTGGCGCCCCAGTGGACGTGGTAGCGGCCGCGCGTATCGATGCCGCCCATGTCGATGCACTCGATCGGGCAGGCCTGGGCGCACTGGAAGCAGGTCTCGCACTTGAGCGTGCCCCACTCGTCGTAGAGCAGCTGCAGGCGACCGCGGAACTTGTGCGGGACGTCGACCCGCACCTCGGGGTACATGACCGTGACCTTGGGCTCGAAGAATCGGCGCAGGGTCAGGGCCATGCCCTTGGCGATGCCGAGTCCGGGGATGAAACTCATCGGATCGATCTTCTCAACTCTTGACCACGACGATCGCCGCGGCGGTGACGAACAGGTTCAGCAGTGCAACCGGCAGCAGCCACTTCCAGGCGAAGTCCATCAGCTGGTCGATGCGCACCCGGGGCAGCGTGCCGCGCATCCACACGAAGGTGAACACGAACGCGTAGGTCTTGCCCATGAACCACAGCACGCCGGCCACCCAGTCGAGACCGATGTAGGCCCACGCGAACACCAGCGCGCCGATGAACAGGTTGGCGAGGAGGAAGCCGGCGATGAGCGCCTGCCAGCCCTTGATCCGCGAGCTGGCGACGTAGAACGGCACGGCGAAGACGAGGGTCAGGACGAGCGGCGCGAGGCCGATGAGGAAGAGCAGGCCGAGGCCCAGCGATCCCGGATCGAGGGCGAGCTCCAGGCTCCACTCGGCGGGCCACGGGAACGGCGCGTTCCAGCCGCCGAAGAAGAGGGTCACGGTCAGGGCCGAGATGATGAACACGTTCACGTACTCGGCGAAGAAGAAGAACCCGAAGCGCATGCCCGAGTACTCGGTCGCGAAGCCGGCCACGATCTCCGAGTCGGCCTCGGTCAGGTCGAACGGGGTGCGGTTCGCCTCGGCCGTCGCGGCGATGAAGAAGATGAGCACGCCGAGCGGCTGCTGGAAGACGTACCAGGAGGTGAACCAGCCAGACTGGTTCTCGACGATCTGGTTGAGGCTCATGGTGCCGGCCAGCAGGATCAACCCGACCACCGACAGCGTCAGCGGGATCTCGTAGCTGACCGCCTGGGCCGCGGCGCGCAGCGCGCCCAGCAGCGAGTACTTGTTGTAGCTCGACCAACCGGCCATCATCAGGCCCACGATGGACAGCCCGCCGATGGCGAAGAAGTAGAGTAGGCCCAGGTTGAAGTCCTGGCCGTACAGCCCGGGCGCGAACGGGATGACCAGCAGGGTCATGACGCTGGCCAGGTAGACCACGACGGGCGCCCAGGTGAACACGAGCGGGTCCGCGCCGGTCGGGGTGAAGTCCTCCTTCATGAGGACCTTCAGCCCGTGCACGACGGACAGGGCCGAACCGGCCGGACCGACCCGGTCGGGACCGATCCGCAGGTTCATCAGGGCGATGATCTTCATCTCCATGTAGATGATCAGGAACGCGGTCGGCACGGTCATCAACAGCACGATGGTGACCGCCACCACGAAGCGCACGATCTCCAGCTGGGAGGCCAGCAGGTTCACGATCGGCTGGCCCAGGAAGACGATCACCGCGACCAGCCCGATGGTCAGCGCGACGAGGACCGGCAGGAGCGTGAAGATCAGCTTGCCGGGCAGGGTCAGGCGTTCCCAGCCGCGCGCGATGACGGTCATGCCATGGACCCATGCAGGCGCGCAGCGCGCAGCGGCCGCCCGGTCGGTCCGAACGTCGTCACTTGTCGACCCCGCCCATGATCGGATCGAGGGAGGACATGATCGCCATGCAGTCCGCGATCAGGTCCCCGCTCATCAGCAGCCCCACCGACTGGAGGTGGATGAACGACGGGTCGTGGATGCGCATGCGGAACGGCTGGTCGGTGCCGTCGCTGACGACGTACGCGGCGTACTGGCCGCGCGGCCCCTCGACGGCGCCGTACGCCCGGCCCGGTCGCGGCCGGAGGAGGCGCGGCAGCTTGGCCATGACCGGCCCGTCGGGCATCTCGTGGAGGCACTGATCGATGATCCGCAGGCTCTGCTTGACCTCGTCCATGCGCAGCAGGTAGCGGGCCAGGCAGTCGCCCTCGGATCGCGTCGGGATGTCGAACTCGAGCTCCGGGTAGACGCTGTACGGATGCGCCCGGCGGACGTCGAAGGGCACCCCCGTCGCGCGCAGGTTCGGGCCGGTCATGACCATCCGCAGGGCCGTGGCCGAGTCGATGGTGCCGAGGCCGCGCGTCCGGCGGACGAAGATCTCGTTCTCGTTGAGGAGCGCCTGGCCGGCCTCGATCTGCTCCGTGGCGTGGCTCATCCAGTCGCCCAGCCGGCTCAGGAACTCGTGGTTCAGGTCACCGTTGACGCCGCCGATCCGGAAGTAGTTGAAGAGCATCCGCTGGCCGGTCAAGGCCGACAGCATGTCGACGATCTCGTCGCGCTCGATGAACGACCACAGGATGGGCGTCAGGCCGCCGAGGTCGAGGGCCATCCAGCCCAGGAACAGCGAGTGGCTGGCGATCCGGTTGAGCTCGCCCGACAGGACACGGATGTACTCGGCTCGGCGCGGCACCTGCACGTCCATGAGCTTCTCGAAGGCCATCACGCCCGGCCACTCGCAGAACAGCGAGCTGACGTACTCGAGCGGGTCGAGGTAGCAGATGGCCTGGTGGTAGTCGGCGTTCTCGCACAACTTCTCGACGCCGCGGTGGAGGTAGCCGAGGACGGGGTCGAGGTCCACGACCTTCTCGCCGTCGAGCTTGAGCACGAGCCGCAGCACGCCGTGGGTCGACGGGTGCTGGGGGCCCACGTTGATGAACATCTCGCCGTCGCGCAGCGTGTAGAACTCGGCCTCGCGCTCGGTCCGGGTGGGGTACGGCGGGATCGGCTCGAACACGCCCAGATCGCGGTCGAGCTGGACGCGCGGATCGTCGAGGGACGGTCGGTCGGTCGTGGTCGTCATCGCTTCGTGTGTCGCCGTGCGCTCAGCTGCCCGCCGACCGGCGGACCAGGTCGGTCGCCGGCGCGTTGACCTGGGTGTGGGTGCGCTCCATCGGCCGGACGCCGCCGCCTGGCGAGCGGGCGGCATCGTCGGGCAGGTAGAAGTCCTTGCGCAGCGGGAAGCTCTGGTAGTCGGGCGGCATGTAGATGCGACGCAGGTCGCGGTTGCCCTCGAACGTGATGCCGAACATGTCGTAGGCCTCGCGCTCCATCCACTCCGCGCCCTTCCACAGGAACGTGGCCGACGGGACGCGCGGATCGTCGCGCGACAGGCCGTCGGCGATGACCCGCAGCCAGTCGCCGGTGGTCTCGCTCCACAGGTGGTAGACCACCTGCATCACGGCGCCCGTGTCCACGCCGCACAGGTCGGCCAGGAACTCGAAGCGCAGGTCCGGCTCGTCGTGCAGCGCGGTCAGCACCTGGGTGACGTCGCCGGGCGCGATGCGCATCTCGGTCTCGTCGTGGCGCTGGTGGATGGGGCCCAGCAGCCGGTCGCCGAAGCGGGCCTCGAGGCGCGCCTTGAAGGCTCGATCCACCCCTAGACCTCCGCCGGCACGGTCGGGCCGATCGCTCGCTCGGGCCAGTGGCCGCGGCGGTCCTTGACCAGCTGCTGCAGCTTCATCATCCCGTAGATGAGGCCCTCGGGACGGGGCGGACAGCCGGGGATGTAGACGTCCACGGGCATGACCCGGTCGATGCCCTCGACCGTCGAGTAGCTGCGCTTGTAGCGTCCGCCCGAGCAGGTGCAGTCGCCCATCGCCACGCACCACTTCGGCTCGGGCATCTGCTCCCACAGGCGGACCAGCGGGCCGGCCATCTTGGTGGTCAGCGTCCCGGCCACGATCAGCACGTCGGCCTGGCGCGGGCTGGCCCGGAACGGGAACATGCCCCAGCGGTCGATGTCGTTCTTGGACGTCGCGGTGGACATCATCTCGATGGCGCAGCAGGCGAGCCCCGACAGGAGCGGCCACAGGCTGTTCATGCGGATGAGGTCAAGGACGTGGTCCGCCCTGGTCGGGATGACTTCGAGCATGCCGCCCCAGCGGGCGTCGTCGCGACGGCCGGCGCCGGAGGCCTCGAACTCGCGCAGGTGGGTGATGTCCGATGCCTGGCCGCCGTCGTAGGCGGTCGGGTCGGCGGCCTGCCACAGCTGGTTGGGGACCACCAGCGGGACGGTCAGCGCGTCGCTCGGGCGGGTCGCCGGCAGGGACGTCCGGGTCTGCACGTCGGAGCCGATCGCGGTCGCGTCGTCCGGCCCGGCCCCCAGGTCGTCCACGTGATCGTCGGGTGTCAGCGCCACGTGAGCGCCCCCTTTCGCCAGGCGTAGGCCAGGCCCAGGAGCAGGATGGCCACGAAGATCAGCATCGTCACGAACGCGCTCAGCAGCGCGGTCTGCGCCTGGAAGATGTACGCCCACAGGTAGATGAACACGACCTCGATGTCGAAGGCCACGAAGATCAGGGCGTAGATGTAGAAGGAGAGTCCGAAACGACCGTGCGTGTCGCCGTACGTGTCGATGCCCGACTCGTACGGCAGGCCCTTGTGCTCGTCACCGCGGTTGCGGTGGGAGACGAGCCAGGCGGCGCCGATGGTCAGGAACACGAACGACACGCCCGCGAAGGCGAAGCCGACGATGTACCAGATGCCGGTCAACCGAACTCCCTTCGGCGACGCGCTCGGGACAGGCGTCGCGGGATCGAGGAACCCTGGGTGCACAGCGCGTGGACGCACCCGGGAACGGGTGAGCCGCAGCACGCGCATTCTAGCAGCGGCCGCGTGTGGGTCGGGTGGGCTCGCGGTCGGGTCGGGAGGAAGGCGCCCCGCGCGCCGGGAGCGGTCGGGGGTGCCCGGGAGCGGTCGGGGGGCCGGGCGCGCCGAGCGCGCGTGCAGGTTCACGCCCCGCCCCCCGGCGGAGTGGTCGCGTGGCGACCGGCCCCCAGCGTGACGATGCGGCGACGCCCGCCGCAATAGGTCGTTGTCCCTACCGCGCGGCCCCGTCGGCGGCGGTGGGTGACGGCGCCGGCTCGCGCCGCCGGCGTTCGGGCAGCCGGAAGCGGAACAGGCCGAACGGGGCGTCGCCCCGGGGCTCGGGCCAGTCGCGCCCGAAGGCCATCACCCGGAAGCGGCCCATGGCCGCCGGATCGAGCAGGCGCATCAGCGAGCCGCGCAACTCGCGGTAGGCCTCGGCGGTCGTGGCCGGGTCGGCCTGGACGGCCTGCAGGCGGCGCTCGATGCCGAGGCTCATGAGCGCCTCGGCCTGGGTCGTGATCCCGACCGTGGTCAGGCCCGCCGCGTGGGCCGCCCGCTCGACGGCGGTGACGTCCACGTGCGCGGTCAGGTCCTGCCGCCCGACGTGGCGATACGGATCGTCGTGCACCCGCTGGCGGACATACGCGCGGAGCGTCCCGTCGTGGCGCCGCAGCGGGTCGTACAGCTCGGCGGCCGGGTACCCGTAGTCGATGAGCAGGACGAGGCCCCGCGCCAGTGGCCGGGCGGCGGCGGCCACCCACGCGTCGAGGGCGAGGCACAGCTCGGCCGTCTGGCCGTCGGCGAGGACGACGTCCTCGCCGGCCAGCCGCGCCGCCAGGTCCGGCGTGGTCGGGGCGATCTCGGTCTCGGCCAGCGCCCCGTCCAGGCCGACTGTCACGGCCAGCTCGACCAGCCGGTCGCCGCGTCGCCGCACCCGGTGGACGGGCAGCGCGTCGAGGACCTCGTTGGCGATCACGACCCCGGCGAACGCGGCGGGCGGGTCCGGCGCCAGGCAGCGGTCCAGGCCCGCGGCCGCGAGCCTCGCCGCGAGGGCCCTCGTCCGGCGCTCGTCCACGTCGACCGGGTGGTAGCGGACGACCTCGCCCAGGGGCGTCGATGCGAGTTCGGCCAGCAGCGGCGCGGCGAGGGCGCCGGTCCCCGCGCCGTGCTCGACGACGACGAACGGCTCCGGCCGGCCGAGGGCGTCCCAGGCGTCCCGGACCGCCGACGCCAGCGTGGCCCCGAAGATCGGGTGGAGTTCCGGGGCGGTCACGAAGTCGCCCGCCCGACCCGGCCGGGCATCGGGGGCGCGGTAGTAGCCGCCGTCCGGGTCGTACAGGGCGAGGTCCATGAAGCGGGCGAAGGACATCGGTCCACCCTCGGCGATCTCGGCGCGGATCCGCGCCGCGAGCCCGGCGTCCTCGCCGGCCTCGGCGGGATCGGGCGACTCGTGGCGGCGCAGGTCCAGGCGTGCCGGGCGTCCGGTGGCGTCCATCGGGTCGATGCTACGGCCGCGCGCGCAGGAGCAGGCGCAGGCCGGGCCCGACGAGGGTGTGGGCGCCGAGCAGGATCGGGATCGGGGCCTCGACCGCGGCCCTCGTCAGCGCGCGCAACCAGGGGTCGCGGATCCGCTCGTGGAGGAGCAGGTCGGCGGCGAAGCGGTCCTCGTCGGCGGGCCATGCCTCGGCCGACGGGCCCAGGCGGTGCGCGAGCAGGACCCGGCTGTCGAGGATCGCCGCATCGGCCAGTCGAGCCAGCACGGCGCCGAGCGCCTCCGGGCCGACGTGCTCCAGCAGCAGGCCGAGCACGCTTGCCGGTGGGCGCTGGCCGGGCACGCTCGCGCGCAGGCCCCGTTCCTCGACGAGCGCGCGCGTGCGCGCGGCCGTCGCTCCGGTCAGCCAGGCGAGCGTCGCCGGACCGGTCCGCCCGGCGACCAGGAGCTCGGCGCCGGGATCGCCGGCCACGGCGCGGATCCGCGCGATGGCCTCCGCCACGCGAGATCGCGCCGCCGGCTCGAGATGGCGGACATGTCGCCCGCCGAGGAGCAGGAGGTCGAGCGGGCTGTCGATGTCCACGGTCAGCCGCCAGCGATCGGCCAGGTCGTCCACGGCCAGACCAACGTCCGCCAGCCAGCGGGGCAGGACGTTGTCGGACGGCAGGTCCGGGACGTGCGCGAGCACGGACCGCGCCTCGGGCACGGCCACGATGTCGGCGGAGAAGCGGGAGTTCGCCAGCCCACGGCGGCCCGGTCCGCGTCCTGCGGCCGCGGCGACGAACCGGCCGAGGTCGCGGCGCGTCGCGAGCGGGACGGCCCCGGAGCCGAGGACGACCAGGCCCTGACCCTCCGGCAGCGACCGGGCGATGGCCCGCAGGCGCGACCCGAACGAGGCTGCCGGCGGCCCCGTCACGACCCGCGCCTCCGCGGCGCCCGCGGCGAGGAACCCGCGCCGGTGCCGCTCGGCCAGCTCGGCGCGCGCATCCCCGACGCCCCGGGCCAGGGGCCCGGCGTCGGACGGCGTGGCGGGATGGAGGATGATGGCGATCACGCCGGGCTGGGGCATCGGCCCGAGTCTAGTCCGAGTCGATGGAGGGATCGTGCGCCACCAGCGTCCGCGCCGGGTCCGGGCCTACGTCGGCCTCGGTGCCAACCTGGGCGACCCGGCGGCGACGCTCGCCCGGGCGGTGGCGAGCCTGGACGCCGTCCCGGGCCTGCGCGTCCGGGGCGTGTCGCGGCTGTACGCGACCGCGCCGTGGGGCGTCACGGACCAGCCGACGTTCCGCAACGCGGTCGTGGCGCTCGACACCACCCTCGAGCCGCTGGCGCTGCTGGCGGCGCTCAAGCGCCTCGAGGCCGAGGCCGGCCGCCTGGGCGGCGAGCGATGGGGTCCGCGCCCGCTCGACCTGGACATCCTCGTCCACGGCCGGTCGCGCGTGGCGCTGGAGCGTCCGCCCGAGGCGCGCTCGCTCGACGCGGCGATCGACCCGGCGAAGGCGTCCCGGCTGCTCGAGATCCCGCATCGCGATCTCGGGGAGCGCCTGTTCGCCCTGGCCCCGCTGGCCGACCTGGCGCCTCGGCTCGTGCCGCCAGGCTGGCACGAGACCGTCGAGACACGACGGCGGGCAGTGGCCGCGCGCGAGGCGGACGACGCGGTCCGCGCGGTCGCGCGCTGGTCGGCGGCCGACGGCTGGGTGCCCCTCGACCGGTCAGCCTGAGCGGTGCCAGTCGGGCGCGCCGCCGCGGGTCACGAGGATCGCGTCGAGGCCCGCCGTCTCGAGCAGGCTGACCGCGGTCGAGGCGCGGCCGCCGGCCTTGCACATGACCGTGATCGGCTTGTCCCGCGGCAGCTCGTCGAGGCGGCCGGGCAGGTCCCAGAAGGGGATGGTGATGGCGCCGGGCGCCGTGCCGGTCTCGGCCCACTCGTGCGGGTCGCGAACGTCGAGGTAGTGCGTATCGGGCGCGCCGCCGCCGGCCCGGGCCAGCGCGCGGCCGCTGACGGTCGGATGGCGCTCGATCGCGCCGCCGTCGGCCTCCCACGCGTCGATGCCGCCGTCGAGCACGCCGGCGACGGTGTCGAAGCCGATGCGCACGAGCTGGGCGACGGCATCGTCCCGGGCCTCGTCGATCGGCTCGGGCAGGACCAGTGCCACGGGCGTGCCGACCGGGAGGAGCCAGCCCAGGTACGACGCGAAGCTGTCGGACAGCTCGACCGCCAGCGCCCCCGGGATGTGGCCACGGGCGACCGCGTCGCGGTCGCGGGCGTCGACCAGGCGCGCCCCACCGGCGATGGCCTTCCGCAGGCCGGCCGGATCCAGGGCGGGCGGCCGCGGCAGCCCGCCGAGCAACGCCGGGCCGGCCCGGTTCATCGGCGCCATCGCGGCGTAGTAGGCGGGGTAGGGCGTGTACGAGGCGAGGACCGTGGCCCGGAAGGTGGCCTCGTCGTCGATCGCGAGGAGCGGATTCCAGGCCCGTTCCGCGGCGATGGTCGAGGTCCGGCCCCGGTCCGTCGGCGCGGCCCCGCAGAAGCTGCCCGGCCCGTGCGTCGGCAGCACGGCCGTGTCGTCGGGCAGCGCGGCGAGGGCCCGCAGCGAGCGGAACTGGGCGGCCGTGAGCTCGTCCGTGGCGTCCTTCCCGAGCAGGTCCGTCCGGCCGGCGCTGCCCACCATCAGGCTGCCGCCGGTCAGGACCGCCGCCGGCCTGCCGGGCGTGGCGCCGTCGCCGTGGATCTCCCAGGCGAGGTGCTCGGGCGTGTGGCCGGGTGTGGCGCGGGCGACGAAGCGCAGGCCACCGACCTCGATCGCGTCGCCGTCGCCGGCCCCTCGGTGGGCGAAGTCGTAGCGGCCCCTGGCCGGGGCGACGATCTCGGCCCCCGCCGAGGCGCGCAGCTCCAGGGCGCCGGACAGGTAGTCGTTGTGGACGTGCGTCTCGAGGACGTGGGTGATCCGCCACCCGCGCCGCGCGGCCACGGCCTCGACGCGCCAGGCGTCCCGCGGCGGATCGACGACGACCGCCTCGCCGTCGGCCGCAACGACATAGGTCGAGTTGCCGAGCCCCGCGGTGACGATGCTCTCGAGGTCCATGTCGCGTCGATGGTAGTCCGGTTCGCATCCCCGCCGAGTGGATGCGTCGTGCCACCGTCCGGGTATGGACAGGCCGCTCGATCGCTCCGCGGCCTGGGCCAGCACCTCGCGCCCGGTCAGTCGCGGACCTCGACCACCGCCTCGCACTCGACCGGAAGGTCGTACGGGAGCATCGCCACGCCCACCGCCGAGCGCGCGTGGCGGCCGATCTCCTCGCCGAAGACCGCCACGAGCAGGTCCGAGCAACCGTCGATGACCGGCGGTGTGGCCGTGAATCCCGGCGCCACGTTGACGAACCCGAGCACGCGGACCACGGCCGACACCCGGGACAGCTCGCCGAGCTCGGTGGCCAGCGTCGCCAGGATGCCCAGGCCGGCCCGGCGCGCCGCGTCGTAGCCCTCCTCCGCGGTCAGTTCCGCCCCGACCTTGCCGGTCGGGCGGCGGCCGTCGTCGTCGGGCGCGGGGCCGTGGCCGGCGATGAACAGGAGCGAACCCGTGCGTCGCGTCCGGACGTAGGCGCCCCGCGGCGTCGACAGGGTCGGCAGGCGCAGGCCCAGCGCGGCAAGGCGCGCCTCCGGCGTCATCGACGCATCCGGGCCGTCAGCCACGCCCGGCGTCGCGCTCCCGGAGGGCCTGCCAGACGCGCTCGGGGGTGAACGGCGCCTCGCGCAGCCGGATGCCGGCCGCCCGGTAGGTGGCGTTGGCGATGGCCGCGGCGACCGGGTTGAGCGATCCCTCGCCACCGCCCTTCGCGCCGTACGGCCCGACGCCGTCGCCGCGCTCGACGATGACCGAGCGCAGCTCCGGCAGATCGGTCGTGCGTGGGACCCGGTAATCGAACAGGTTGCCGTTCATGAGGTTGCCGCCCTCGTAGACCAGCTCTTCGCGCATGGCCATGCCCAGGCCCATCATCGCGGCCCCGATGTCCTGGCTCTCGACCAGCTGCGGGTTGATGGCGCAGCCGACGTCGCCGATGGTGACCAGCCGCTCGACACGCAGCTCGCCCGTACGCTCGTCGACCGACACCTCGACGCCGACGCAGCCGATCTCCCAGAACGGGGGCATCTCCTCGGTCGCCTCGGCCTTGCGCAGGTAGCCGCGCCCGATGACCTCGCCGGCCGAGCCGCCGAACCAGGCGCGCACGATCGCGCCCCAGTCGTGGACCGTGTCGCCGATGCGCACGCCGCGATGCTCCTCGACGACCGTCGGGCCGTCGGCTGCGAGCGATTCCTGCGCCCAGCGCACGAGCTGCGCCCGGGCGTCACGGGCGGCCGCCTGGATGGCCAGGCCCATCAGGGTCGTCGTTCGGCTCGCGCCAGTCGAGCGGTCGTACGTCACCGCGGCGGTGTCGCTCTGCAGGAGGTGGACCCGGTCGATGTCCACGCCCATCTCGCCGGCGGTCATCTGGGCGAGGACGGTCGCCGAGCCCTGGCCCATCTCGGTGCTGCCGCACGTGACGGTCACCGAGCCGTCCGAGTGGACCCGCACGATCGAGGTGGTCATCGGCTCCGACCCGGCGTCCGAGGCCGAGATGCAGATGGAGCGGCCGCGGCCGGGCGCCAGCGGCGCGCCCCAGTCGAGCTGCTCCGCGGCGAGTTCCAGGTCGGCGGCGAGGTCGGCGTCGATGCCGCGCACCCGCGGCCAAGGCCGCTCGCGCAGCTCGAGCACGTTGCGCCGCCGGATCTCGAGCGGGTCGAGCCCGAGCCGTTCGGCCGCCTCGTCCATCTGCGATTCGCCGGCCAGCGTCACCTGCGGCGCGCCGAAGCCGCGGAACGAGCTGGCCGGCGCGGTGTTGGTATAGACCGTCGAGCAGGTGACCTCGAGCGCGGGGATGCGGTACGGGCCACCGAGGCGGTTGGCCGCCTTGCGACCGACCAGCGGCGAGTTCTCGGCGTACGCCCCGGTGTCGAGGACGATCGATGCCTGCCTCCCGAGGATGCGCCCATCGCGCGTGAACGCGGTGCGAAGCCTGACCGTGGCGGCGTCGCCGCGCGTGGTCAGGATCGACTCCTCGATGGACAGCGCCAGCCGGACCGGACGGCCGGCGCGCCGTGCCAGTGCCGCGGTCAGCGGCTCGATCTTCGTGTACGACTTGCTCCCGTAGCCGCCGCCGACGTAGGGGACGACGACGCGGACCGACGCGAGCGGCAGGTCGAAGCAGTGGGCCAGGTCCTCGCGGACCATGTACGGGTGCTGGCCGGAGGTCCACACCGTGAGCTCGCCCTCGCGCCACGACGCGACCGCGTTGTACGGCTCCATGGCGTAGGCGTAGCAGCGCGGGTAGCGGTACTCGCCCTCGACCACGAGGTCGGCGCCGAGGAACGCGTCCTCGATGTCGCCCCACGCCTGGCGCGACTGGGAGCACACGTTCGGGTGGGTCCGCTCGATGTCCTCCTCGAAGCCGCGATGGGCGCGCTGTTCGCCGGGCTTGGCGTGGATGATCGGCGCGTCCTCGGCCAGCGAGTCGAACGGATCGGTGGTGAACGGCAGGGGCTCGTAGTCCACGACGATCAGGCGCAGGGCCTCATCCGCGGCGATGGGGTCCTCGGCCACGACGCCGACGACCGGCTCGCCCGCGAATCGCACGACGTCCACGGCGATGAGCGGATGGTCCGCCACGGCGTGGCCGTAGACGAGGTTGACATCGGGCAGGTCCGCCGCGCTGACGACGGCGATCACGCCCGGATGGCCGCGCGCCGCCTCGGCGTCGATCGAGCGGATGCGGGCGTGCGGATACGGGCTGCGCAACAGCTTCGCGTGGGCCAGCCCCGGCATGTCCAGGTCGACGGTGAACTGCGCCGCGCCCGTCACCTTGGCACGGGCATCGCGACGCTCGACGGACTCGCCGATGGGTGACGGGGGGGTCGGCCGGGTGGTGACGCGCTTCATCGAGCGCCCGCCGTCGCGGTGCCGGCCTCGTCGCCGGCGGCGTCGGCCGCGCGGGTCCGCTCGGCGGCCAGCAGTACGGCCTCGATGATCGGGGCGTAGCCGGTGCATCGGCACAGGTTGCCCTCGAGCCCGTGGATGACGTCCTCACGGCTGGGTGACGGGTCGTCCTCGAGCAGGGCGGTCGCGGCCATCAGCATGCCCGGGGTGCAGAACCCGCACTGGAAGGCGGCGGTCTCGATGAACGCCTGTTGCAGCGGGGTCAGCCTGCCGCCTCGGGCGAGGCCCTCCACGGTGCGGACCGCGCGCCCGTCGGCATCGACCGCCAGGTACGTGCAGGCGCTGACCGGCAGGTCGTCGACGAGGACCGTGCACGCCCCGCACACCTGCGCGTCGCATGAGACCTTGGTCCCGGTCAGGCCGAGGCGGTCGCGGACGACGTCGGCGAGGGTCTCGCGCGGCTCGATCCGGAGGGTGCGCCGGATCGTGTTGACGGTCAGCGTGACGTCGATGGCATCAGGCACGGGCAGTGGCCTCCGTGAGGGCCGCCGCGGCGGCCCGCTCGAGCAGGACGCCCGCGAGGTGGCGCTTGAAGTCGGCGGAGCCGTTGAGGTCGGCGGCGGCATCGATGGTGGCGAAGGCGCCGGCCGCCTGGCGGCAGGCCTCGACCAGGGCCGCATCCGTGGCCTCCGCCCCGGCCAGCCGCTCGGCGGCGGCCGGCACCAGCTCCGGGACCTCGGTCAGCGACCCGACCGCGACGACGGCCGAGGTGATCCGGCCGTCGGCGACGGCGAGGCGTACCGCCACCGAGGCCGCCGGCCGCTCGAAGAAGGCCAGCTTGTCGTAGGCCCGACCCTCGCCGGGCGCCGCTGCGGGGATGCGCACGGCGACGATGATCTCGTCGGCCTCGCGCGCGGTGGTGAGCGGCCCCAGGATGAACTCGCCGATGCCGAGCTCGCGTGGCCCACCGGGCGCCCGGAGGAGGACCGTGGCGCCGCACGCCAGGAGGAAGGTCGCTGGGTCGGAGTGCGGTTCGGCGAAGGCGAGGTTCCCGCCGATGGTGCCGGTGCTGCGCACGCGCAGGTTGGCCACCCGCGCCTCGAGGGCCGCGAGCCCCGGGGTGTGCCGACGGACGATCTCGGAGCGCTCGATGTCGCGGTGCGTCGTGGCCGCGCCGATGCGCAGCGAGCCGTCGGGCTCCTCGGCGATCCCGCGCAGGTCGTCGATGCCCTTGAGGTCGATGAGCGTGCCGAACTGCGCGAAGCCCATCTTCATCACCTGCAGCAGCTCGGTGCCGCCGGCGATGAACGCGGCATCGCCGCCACTCGCCGAGAATGCGGCGAAGGCATCGGCGAGGGTCGTCGGCCGGGCCAGGGCGAAGCGGGGGATCACGGGCGACCTCGGTCACGGGTTACGGTGGGCGCAGCGCGGGACGCCACGCCGGATGATACGGCCTGCCGGACCGTCATGGCTACAATACTTCTGATATTGTCTCCCCTACGCTCATCAGTGTGCACAGGATAGCGACGCCCCGGAGGATCCCATGCCCGACAACAAGCTGATCGCCCGCGAGGAGCAGCCGCTCGCCGGGACGGCGATCACCGAGATGACCCAGCGCGAGCAGTGGAACAAGAAGCACCCGCCCGTCGAGGCGACGATCGTCAAGGACCTCAGGACGACGGAGCTCGTGGCCCGCGAGTATCGCGGCACCAAGGCGCGCTTCTACCGGCTGTCGGGCGCCATCCGGCTCCAGCCGCATCTGTCCGAACTCCCGCCCGGCAAGGCGTCGGTGAACCATCGCCACACGACCGAGGCCGTCCTGTACATCGTCAAGGGCAGGGGCCACACGGTCATGGGCTACGACGGGGAGGAGCTCCAGCGCGTGGACTGGGAGGAGGGCGACCTCATCGGCATCCCGCTCTGGGCGTGGCACCAGCACTTCAACGACTCAGACACGGAGCCGTGCCGCTACCTGGCCATCCAGGACACGTTCACCGTCAAGCAGATGGGCCTGCACCAGATCGAGCGGCACCCGGACAGCCCGGTCGGCGAGGAGTAGCCTCCGAGCACGCAGGCAGGGGACGACGATGACCGAGGTGTGGCGCTCCGTCTCGCGGCTGGAACGCGCGGACTTCTATGCGGACTGGCTGGCGGCCAGCCAGCGCAACGCCACGATCGTCGAGCGGTCGCCGATCCTCGCGCGGGGACGAGACGCGGTCTGGATCGAGACGCCCAACGAGCACCGCCTGGCGATGCTCATCGGCGAGCAGGTCGGCTTCCCCACCAACGGCACCAACCTGTGCACGGTCGTCGTGCCGGTCGGGCAGCACACCGGTCGCCATCGCCACGGCGAGGAGGCCATCCACATCGTCCGCGGCCGCGGCTTCGCGGTCGTCGGCGGCCGGCGCTACGACTTCCACGACGGCACGACCCTCCACGTGCCCTACATGGACGACCACCAGTTCTTCAACACCGGCGATGTGGACGTGGAGTACGTGTCGGCCTCGACCATGGACCTCGACCTGTTCGTCCGCCTGGGGCGGCTGGAGCAGCTCGAGGAGAAGGGTCCCAACCCGCCCGACGTCGAGACGGCCTACCCGGCCGAGGACGGCCAGTTCGACGGGCTCGGCCGGCGGATCGCACTGCATCTCGAGGACGCCCCCAACGAGGCCGACCGCCGGGCGTCGAGCAAGGCCGCCGCGGACGGCCACGACGGCCACGGCCACGAGGGCCACGGCCACGAGGGCGGCTCGGCGGCCGCAGAGAGCACCCCGAAGCGGCTCATCAAGAGCGAGCATCCCCACCGCCACGGCGCGATCTACAACCTGATGGGCGGCGGCGAGAGCAGGAGCGAGCATCGCAACGGCTTCACCGCCCTGACCGCGGCGATGACCCAGATCTTCGAGGAGGTCCCGCACACCTCGAGCCACGACCACACCCACACCGAGGCCGTGCTCTACGTCCTCGAGGGGGTCGGGTTCTCCGAGATCGACGGGGTGCACTACGACTGGGAGGCCGGCGATGCCGTGCAGATCCCGCCCAAGATGACTCGCCACGAGCACTTCAACCCGTCGGACGGGCGGACCCGCACCCTGCGCATCGAGTACGGGATCCGCTACTTCTATGAGCAGCTGTGGCCCGGCTACTTCAAGATCGAGCACCGCGAGACCTCGATCGCGCGGCCGTAGCGCCGGCCATGGCCGACCGGACCAGCCGGGCCTGACCGTCGGATGCGCTGCGAGCCCGCCCACCACTTCACCGTCGCGAAGGCGCGCGCCTGGCGCGGCGCGATCGACGATTCGCCCGTCTACCAGCGCGCGGGCGACGCGTGGACCCTCGGCCAGCGGCAGCGATTCATCGATTCGCTGCTCAACGGCTACGACGTGCCGAAGATCTACCTCCACGACCTGCGCGGCCTGGAGCCGACCCTGGTCTACGCGGTGGTCGACGGCAAGCAGCGCCTGACCGCCATCTGGGACTTCCTCGCCGACGGTTTCCCGCTGGCCGATGACTTCCGGATCGAGGCCCTGCCGGCCCCGCACGTCCCGCCGCCGGCGACGCCGCCCGAGGGCGCGCTGCGCTTCTCCGAGCTCGATCCGCGCTGGCGCACGACCCTGCTCCAGACGTACCTCTCGGTCGTCCTCATCCGGCATGCCACGGAGGACGACATCGACGAGCTGTTCGCGCGGCTCAACGACGGCACGCCGCTGACCGCCGCCGAACGGCGCAACGCGATCGCCGGCACGATGGGCGGCCTCGTCCGCGAGGTCGCGGCGCGCGACGACCTGGCCGCACTGCTCGGCTTCCCCGACGCACGCGGGGCCTACCGCGATGTCGCCGCGGCGGTGCTCGCCATCGCCGCCGGCGCGCCAGACCTGAGTCCGGATGGCCTCGACGCGTTCGTGCGGACCCGCCGGGGGCTCGATCCGGCGCGCGCGGCGGAGCTCCTCGAGGCGGTGGGCGCCGGCCTGGCCGCCGTCGCCGCGCGGCTCGACCCGGCCGACCCCGCGCTGGCCGCCCCGGCGACGGCGATGCTCGCGCTGCGCGACGCGTGGCCGCGTGCCCCATCGCTCGAGGCCGCGTCCGGCAGCGGCGTCGTCGCGGTCCCCGCCAGCCGCGCGTCCCGGTGACCGCGCCGGTCGCACCGGCCCGGGCGATCCGCAACCCGCTCGACCCGCGCAACCCGCTGGCCGCGATCTACCTCGCGACCATGCTGTTCGAGCTGGCCGAGGGAGCGCTGCGCTTCCTCGTCCCGCTCAATCTCGACGACCGTGGTCTCGGGCCGGCGTCCATCGGCTTCGTGATCTTCGCGTTCTCGGCGACGAGCCTACTGTCGCGCGGCGTGACGGCCGGCCTGTTCCGGCCGGACCGGGCACGGCAGCTTATCATCGTGGCCGGGGCAGCGAGCACGATCGCCTACCTCATCACCCCGTTCGTCACGGACGTGGCCGCGTTCACCGTGCTGATGGCCATCGACGGCTTCGGCTGGGGCGTCGCGACGACGTCCCTCCTCGCGATGGTGATGGTGTGTACCCCGGCCTCCATCAGCCCGGGTGTGGCGATGGGCTGGTACATCGGCTTCCAGGGCATCGCCTTCGCCATCGCCACGACCGTCGGCGGGCTACTCGCCCAGGCCATCGGCATCCAGCCGGCCATGCTCGTGCTGGCCACCGTCCCGGTCGTCGCCGCGAGTGCGATCGCGTGGCGGATGCCGCCCGTCACCCGCGATCGCGCAGCGGGCCTCGACCCGGCCGATGCGGCCGCGGTGGCCGACGCTGCCGATGCGGCGGCCGACGGCGACGATCCGGGCCCAGGGCCGGCCCTCGGCCGGCGGCGCCTCGGGGCCGGGGTGCGCTCGATGCGCGACCACGTCGGCACCCTGCCGGTCGCGGTCTGGGCGGCCGCGCTCGTGGCGGTCTACCTGAACGTCATGAACGGGCTGCTCCAGAGCCTGTTCCCGCTGCTCGGCCTCGCCCTGGGGCTGTCGGTGGCGCAGATCGGGACGCTGTCGAGCGTCCGCTCCGGCGTGTCGGCCGTGGCCCGCTTCGTGGCCGCCTGGCTGTTCGCGCGGATCGAGCCGACCCGGCTGCATCTGCCCCTGCTGACGATGTCCGCCGCCACGCTCGCGCTCCTGCCGTCGGCCGGAGGCTACCTGCTGCAGGTGCCGCTCATGGCACTCAACGGGGTCAGCCGCGGGCTGCTCCGGGTCACGACCAGCGCGGCGGCGATGGAGGTCACGCCCGGTCGACTGGCCGGGACCGCCGCCGCGGTGATGACCGCCGGCCTGGACGACGGCAAGATGCTCGGGCCGCTCATCGGCGGACTGGTGGCGACCGTCGTCGGGCTGGAGGCGATGTTCCGGGTCGTGCCGTTCGCGTTCCTGGCCCTGTACCTCGTCCTGTACCTGGGGGCGAGCCGCCGGGGTCGCGCGGCGTGAGGCTCAGACGGGCGCGGTCCAGCGCTCGAAGCGGACCGGGTAGGACGCCCAGCGGGTGAAGCGCTCGGTTCGCGTGTCGCGCTCGGGTGCTCGCGCCGGATCCGGGCGCACCCCGCGCCGCGACACCTCGCGGATCTCGAGGGCGACGAGTCCGTAGATGTGCTCGTCGTCCGCCTGGCCGTGGGCCGGGACGGGGAAGCCCCCGCCGACCGAGCGACCGGGGCATTGGTGTGCGCCGGCCCCGAATGACAGGCCCCAGCGCGGGACGCTCGGATCGACGATGCGATCCGGGTCGAACTCGTCGGGCCGCTCGCCGAACAGGCGCGGGTCGCGGTTGGCGGTCGCGGCGTCGAGCACGAACAGGCTGTCGGCCGGGATCGCGCGACCGGCGACCTGCGTATCGGCCTCGGCGCGGCGCCGGATCCTCGGGGTCGTCGGCCGGAGGCGGAGCGTCTCGTGGACGACCCGCTGGCAATACAGCAGGTCGTCGGCGCAGCGGGCCAGCATCGCCTCTGACGCGTCCCCGGCCGCGAACAGCAGGTCGAACGCGTTGGCCAGCGTCTGGGCGCTCGTGTGCGTCCCGCCCTGCAGGTACGTCGCCACCTCGCGCACCACCCGGCCCTCGTCGGCCAGGTCGAGCCTGGGGTCGTCGCGGTGCTGGAGGAGGACCGACAGGATGTCGTGGGGCAGCCCGTCCGCGTCGACCTCGCCACGCCGATGACGCTCGATCAGATCCGCGCGGCGCTGCCAGGACGGGCGCACCCAGTCGCGCTCGAACGTGGCGTAGGTGTCCACCACCAGTCGGCGGACCGTCTCGGGGTCGTGGGCATCGAGGATCGCGCTGCCCTGCGAGAAGACGTCCACGAAGTGCACCAGGGTGCGCAGCTGGGCGAGGTCGTGGTCGTCCACGTCGATGCCGGCGCGCAGGGCCGCCAGGACGACCGACAGGACCTCCCCGATGGCGAACAGGTCGGCGGCTTCCGCGTCGATGACGACGTCGAGCAGGTCGGTGAGCACGCGCGGGAAGAGGTCGCGTTCGTACAACCGCAGCACGTCGGGGCGGAACTGCGTGTTCTCGATCCGTCGCCGGGCTCGATGCACCGGGCCGTGGCTGATCGACACGACACCGTCGCGGATGTTGCCCTCGTCGTACGAGCGCCGGTCGAAGGTCCGCGACAGCTGGGGATCGAACAGCGCCTCGCGGACGTCCTCGTAGCGGTCGAGCACGACCGTGGTGGTGAACGCGGTCAGCAGCCCCGCGGCCGTGGATCCTCGAGCGTCGTCGGCCACGTCAGTTCCCCTCGTGCAGGACGTCGGCGCCGCGGGTGATCCGGATGGCCTGGGTGGGACAGCCGCGCGCGGCGCTGAGCAGGCGCTCCACGTCGGTCGCCGCGACGCCGGCCGGGTCGGTCACGGACACGCCCTCGAGTTCGTCCAGGCGGAAGGCCGCCGGCGCGACCCGGGTGCAGTCGCCCGAGCCGATGCACAGCTCCGGGTCCACGGTGGCATCGACGGTCATCGGTCGCGGCTCCTCCGGCCCCCCGGGTGGTGTCCACCAGATTGTACCCACTAGATGCCATAGAGGATACAATCGCACGGTGCGGCCGTGCCGCGTTCCCGTCCGACGCCGTCGCGAGGACCCACTCGATGCTCACCGATCGCGTGCTCGATGCCGCCGACCCGCCGCGTCTCGGATCGTGGATCGGCGGTGTCGAGGACCAGGGCACGGATGTGCCCGGGATCGCGCTGAGCGACCCGGCCACGGGCCGCCCCCTGGCCACGGTCGCCGAGGCCGGCCGGGATGGCGTGGCCCGGGCCGTCGACGCGGCCGCGGCGGCCCTGCCCGCCTGGCGCTCGATGCCGACCCGCGACCGGGCGGCCCTCGTGGCGCGCTTCGCCGAGCGGATCGCCGAGCACGCCGAAGCCCTGGCGCTGCTCGACACGCGCGACACGGGCAACCCCCTGACGGCGATGCGGGCGGACGTGGCCAAGGGCGTCCGCAGCCTGACCGATGCGGCGGGGCTCGCCCTGCAGCTGACCGGCGACGTCTTTCCACTGCCCGGCCTGCACTACACGCGCCGTGAGCCATGGGGCGTCGTGGGCCGGATGATCACCTTCAACCACCCTGCGATGTTCACCTGTGCCCGACTCGGCCCCGCCCTCGTCGCCGGGAACACGGTGGTCCTCAAGCCGTCCGAGCTCGCCCCGCTGAGCCCGCTCGCCATCGCCGAGCTGTCGACCGGGCTCCTGCCGGACGGCGTGGTCAACGTGGTCGTCGGCGGACCGGCGACCGGCGAGGCGCTGGTGCGCCATCCCGACGTCCTCCGCCTGTCGTTCACCGGCAGCACCGCCACGGCGCTGCGCATCCAGGCTGCGGCGGCCGACAGCGGCCGGATCAAGACCATCACGTTCGAGCTCGGTGGCAAGAACCCGATCGTCGTCTTCCCCGACGTGGACGTCGAGGAGGCCGCCGCCGCGATCGTGCGGGGCATGAACTTCACCCGGGTCCAGGGCCAGAGTTGCGGGTCCACCAGCCGGCTGATCGTCCACGCGTCGATCGCGCGGCCCGTGCTCGACCGCGTGGCGGGGCTGGCCGCACGGATCCGCATCGGCCTGCCGACCGATCCC
The DNA here is from genome assembly GCA_046566045.1 of Candidatus Limnocylindria bacterium. Taxonomy (GTDB): domain Bacteria; phylum Chloroflexota; class Limnocylindria; order Limnocylindrales; family CSP1-4; genus SPCO01. The sequence continues at coordinate 17,448 of JBKHXL010000033.1, read as the reverse complement.
GCGACCGAGATGGGATCCCTGATCACGCCCGCCGCGCGCGATCGGGCCCTCGAGGTCGTCCGCCGGGCCGCGGCCGAGGGCGGCCGGGTGATCGCCGGCGGCGCGATCCCCGACGACCCGGCCCTGGCCGACGGGGCGTTCCTCCAGCCGACCGTGGTCGAAGGGGTCGGCCCCGCCTCGGAGATCGCGTTGGAGGAGGTCTTCGGCCCGGTCCTCGCCGCCCTGACGTTCGAGGAGGAGGCGGAGGCGCTGGCCCTCGCCAACGCGGGTCGCTACGGCCTGACGGCCGCGGTCTGGACGCAGGACCTCGACCGGGCCTTCCGCGTGGTCGACCGGCTCGAGGCGGGATACGTCTGGGTCAACGATGTCGAGACGCGGTTCCCGGCCATGCCGTTCGGGGGCTGGCGCGATTCGGGGGTCGGGGCGGAACATGGCCTCGAGGAGATCCTGTCGTTCACCCGGACGCGCTCCGTCAACGTGCGACTGCGCGGATGACGCCCCTCCGGCGACCGCTCAGCTCCGCCCATCCCGTCCGCTCCGTCGCAGCCTGAGGAGGATCCCGTGCGATCGATCACCACCACCGGCGCGAGCCACTACGACATCCAGAAGACGCGCCGCAAGGACCTCCTCGACGAGTGGCGCACCTACCACAAGACCATCGTCGGGCGGGCCGACGTGACCATGATGGACGACCCGATCCGGCGCGCCCGGCGCGGCGTCTACGTCGGGCGGGACGGGGACCGCCCGTCGATGAACCTCGATGCCACCGTCCACGAGATCGCCCCGGGGTCGACGACGACCATCCACCGCCACTCGTGGGACGCCGTGGGGTTCGTCGAGGCGGGTCGGGGCTGGACGGAGGTGGACGGGCAGCGCATCGAGTGGCGTCCGTGGGACAGCTTCTACCTGCCGGCCTGGTCGTGGCACCGCCACGGCAACGACGGCGACGTGCCGGCGACGTTCCTGACCTGGAGCGTCGAGCCGATGCTCGAGTTCCTCGGCGCGGCCCAGCTCGAGGATGCCGGCGATACCCCGGTCTCGGAGCTGCCTCCAGCCCCGCAGCCTGCGCCCGACGTCATCGGCGACCACCCCTACGCTCGACGGCTCCAGCGCCTGCGCGACCAGCCCATCGGCTCGGCGAACACGCGCCTGCTGACCCGCTTCGAGGATGTCCGCGGCGTGGTCTCGAAGCGCGGCGCGCGCAGCCTCTTCCTGGTCGACTCGACCCTCGGCTACCGGACCCAGGGGCTGTCGATCGTGATGCATGAGCTGGCGCCCGGCCGGCACCAGGCCCGCCACCGCCACGGGGGCGACGCGTACCTGTACGTGGTCAAGGGTGACGGCTACTCGACGGTGGACGACGTCCCGCACGAGTGGCACACCGGCGACCTCATCGTGGTGGACCACTGGGTCTGGCACCAGCACGTGAACGCCGACCCGACCACCACCGCACGCCTCATCCGGGTCCACAACGTCGACGCGCTGTACACGATGATGCGGGTGCTGCTCGATCCGCTCGAGCTGCTGGAGGAGCCACCGGTGCTGGATGCCCCCGATCTCGAGGGGGTCGAGTGGCCCGACCACCTGCTCGGCCGCCCGGAGATCTAGGCCGTGGTCCGCGCGGCCGTGCTGACCGCTCCCGACACGTTCGAACTGCTCGACCTGCCGGAGCCGGTGCTCCGTGCCGACAACGCGATCGTCCGGGTCGAGCTGTGCGGCACCTGCGGGACCGACGTGAAGTACGCCGCGGGTCGCCTGAACGGCCCGATCCCGATGATCCTCGGCCACGAGATCGTCGGGCGGGTGGAGGCGATCGGGGACGTCGCGGCAGCGCGCCATGGGGTCGCCGTCGGGGACCGCGTCGTGCTCGAGAGCAGCATCCCGTGCTGGTCGTGCCCGGCCTGCCGCTCCGGCGCCTACCGCCTGTGCCCGACCAAGGGCGGCTACGGGACGCGCAGCGGCCTGGCCGACGGATCGGGCCTGTGGGGCGGCCTGGCCGAGGTCGTCGAGGTGGCGCCGGGGTCGATCGTCCACCGCGTCCCGCCCTCGGTCTCGCCGGCCGCCGCGGTGGGCATGGAACTGCTCGCCAACGGCTACCAGTGGCTGCTGCGCAAGGGCGGACTGCTGCCCGGCCAGCGCGTCCTGATCCAGGGGTGCGGGCCGCAGGGCCTGTGTGCCGCGCTGGTCGCCGCCCGGGTGGGAGCGGCGGACATCACCGTGACCGGGCTCGAGCGTGATACCGCCCGGCTCGCGTTCGCGGCCGGCACTGCCAGGGCCCGCACGGTGGTGGTGGACCCCGAAGCGGACGCCGCGACCCAGCTGGCCTCGATCGGCGGCGATTTCGACGTGGTCCTCGACGTGACCGGGGACCCGCGTGCGCTGGCCACCGCGGCCCAGCATCTCCGGCCGCAGGGCACACTCGTGCTGGCCAGCGTCGTCGGCCGCGGGGTCGCGGTGCCGTTCCGGACCGACGAGCTGGTCTACCGCGAGATCCGCGTCCAGGCCGTCCTGTCCAAGGACGAGCAGGCCGTCGTCGCGGCCCGGACCATCGTGTCGACCGACCACGCCCTGCAGGCCGCGCTCGAGCGGCTCGTCACCCACGTCTTCCCGCTCGACGAGGCCGCGGCGGCGATCGGGGCGCGAGCCGCCGGCCTGGACGGGTTCGTCAAGGCGGCGGTCCGGCCCGCGTTCGACATGTCGGCCGTCGAGCCCGGGGCCGCGTGATCATGGCCGACACCGTCCTGGTGACCGGGGGGCACGGCACGATGGGTCCGTGGGTGACCCGCGAGCTGCGTCGGCGCGGCGCCCGGGTCGTGGTCCTCGACCTGCGAGCGGAGCCGAGGTTCGTGCTGCCCGACGCCACGCCGGACCTCGCGGTCGTCGGCGACATCCGCGACGACGATCTGGTCCGCCGCGTGCTCGCGGACGAGGGCGTGGACCGGGTCGTGCACCTCGCCGCCATGGTCGGCGAGCCGTGCGAGGCGGACCCGGTCGCGGCCTTCGAGGTGAACGTCATCGCGACCGCCCGACTGATCGCCGCCGCCGAGGCGGCCGGGGTCCGTCGCCTGACCGCGAACAGCACGAAGGGCGTCCTGGGCCCGCTGCCCGCCCGCTACCTGCATCCGACCTACCGGCCCGTCCCCGCCGACCATCCGTGCAGCCCCCGCCAGATCTACGAGGTCAGCAAACTGGCGGTCGAGCGGCTCATCGTCGCGGCTCGACAGCGCGGTCTGTCGGCCGCCGCGCTGCGTTTCACCACGACCTGGGGGCCGGGCAAGAGTGCCGCGACCCACGCCGGCCTGTCGTTCCACTCGGACCTGGTCGCCGCGGCCCGTGCAGGGGGCGAGGTCATTGTGGACGTGCACCCGGACCAGGGTTTCGACCTCATCTACTACGCCGACGTCGGCTCGGCCATCGCCGACGCCTGCCTGGCGGACGGCCCGCTCGCCTCGCCGGTCTACCAGTTCGGTGGGGGCCGGCTGACCCGCATGGCCGAGTTCGCGGCCGCGCTCGAGCGCGTCGTCCCGGGCTGCCGCATCGCGCTGGGCGTGCGCTTCCCGCCGGGTCGCAACGTCCTGTTCGACATCGAGCTGGCACGCCGGGATCTGGGTTTCGAACCGCGCTTCGACATCGTCGCGGCGCTCGGCGACATCGTGGCCCTCGAGTCGGACTGACCTGGGCCGTCGCCACCCCGACGACGGCGGGCTCTGTGCTTCAGAGGCTGCAGCCGCGGCTCGAAGCCCGATCCCGGCCGCTCCTCGACCACGGAACGTGCCTCGGAAGCACGGGATCGGGTCGTGGAGGCGTGCCGACACCCGTTCGACCCGATCCTGCAGTCTCTCGAGCACGCCGGGGTCGCGGGAAGGGCCGAAGAAGGGTCGTGGTCGCGGGCACCCTCGGAAGGGTCGGGGCCGCGGGCAGGTCGTGGTCGCGGGCAACGTCGGGCGACGCGGGTGACGCCGGGGCCCGCTTGACGCGCGGGCGCGGGTGCTAGGGCGTGGTGATGGCGGGACCCTCGTCGGCCGCCGTGCCGGCCCCGCCATCGACGCCGTCCGATGCGTCCCGCGGACGGTCCGCCAGGAGCTGCCACGCCCGGCGCGTCGCCAGCAGGCCGAGCGGGGCCAGGATCGCGCCGGCGATCGCCGCGTGCTGCGCGCCGACCGCGGTCGCCAGGCCGCCGGCGATGAGCGCGGTCAGCGGCCGGTTGCCGAGGTGCGCCGTCTGGTGGAACGCCATGACCCGACCGCGCACGATGTCCGGCACCTCGACATGCAGCGTACCCGTGAGGATGGGGAAACACAGCGAGAACCCGAAGCCGACCAGCGCGACGCTGATCATCGCCACCGGCAGGGTCGGGGCGAGGGCCGTGCCGATCAGCCCGGCGGCCTGGAAGACCAGCCCGGTCGAGGCCATCGACCGGCTCCACCCGCGCCGGCGGAGCGGGACGAAGATCAGCAGCGCCAGCGCCGACCCGACGCTCTGCGCGGCGACGATCAGGCCGGCCGCCGTCTCCGCCTCCCCCAGCCCCTCGACGACGATGGCCGGCGACAGGGTCCGGATGACCTCGAGCGGAGCACTCACGGCGACCACGCCGAGCAGCAGGGCGATGACCCACGGGTGCTCACGCACGTACGACCCGCCACTGGCGGAGATCCTCGGTCCGGAGGCCCGCGGCGCGGCGTCCGACCGTGCGCCCAGGCCGTGTCGCTGGAGGTAGACCATGCTGACGATCGGCCCGACGAAGGTCAGGGCGTTGATCGCGAATGCCCACGCCGCACCGGCCGTGGCCATCACGAGGGCGGCGATGAGCGGGCCGCTGATCTGGCCGAGGATGAACTGGAGCGTGTTCAGGCCGACCGCGTCGCTGACCTCGTCGCGCGGGACCAGTCCCGGCAGGAGCGCGATGATCGACGGCTTGGCGATCGCGTAGGTCGTGTTGATGGCGAAGAACACGACGATGATCAGGGCCTCGCTCTCGAGTCCCGCGAAGGCGGCGACGGCGAGCACGGCCGCGATGGCCAGCGATACGACGTGCGTCACCACCACGACCTGCCGCCGGTCGAACCGATCCGACACGACACCGCCGAGGATCGAGAACAGGAAGATCGGCAGGAAGCCCGCAAAGTTGAGCAGGCCGACGGCGAGCGCCGAGCCCGTCAGCTGGTAGACGAAGATCGAGCCCGCGACCGTCTGCAGCCACGAGCCGATGTTCGACACCAGCCCGCCCGCCCAGTACACCGCGAAGGGTCGATGGCGGAACGGCCCCAGCCGACTGGGCCGGCCGGCCGGGCTCATGGAAGGGCTCGTGGGTGCCGTGGCAGCGTCCCGTCAGGCCAGGTGGTGGACAATCCGAGCCAACATGCATACATTCTAACGGTGTCCACTCTCCACGGCGCCACCGCTCTCACATCCGTCCTGCGCCGGGCGCGGTTGACATCCGGTGCCGGCGAGCCGGTCGCGGGCGACACGCTCGGGATCCGGGACGGGGCGATCGCCGCCATCGGGTCGTGGGACGAGGTCCGCGCTCTCGTCGCCCCGTCGACCACGGTCCTCGACGCCGAGGACCGCATCGTCACCCCGGCCTTCATCGACAGTCACACCCACTTCCATCGCGGGGCGGTGCTGCGCCACGTCTACCTCGACTTCGAGTCGCTCACCCCCGGGACGGTCGGCGACGTGCTGGGCCACGTCAGGACACGCGCCGCGACGATGCCCGCCGGTGCCTGGATCCAGGGCGACTCGCTGTCCCCCAGCCGCCTCGCCGAGGGTCGCCTGCCCGACCGGCACGAGCTCGATGCCGTGGCTCCCGAGCATGCCGTCGTGCTGCGCGGCATCGGCAAGCACGTGGTGGCGGCGAACTCGCGCGCCCTGGCCGCGGCTGGCATCGATCGGGACACGGCCGATCCGCCGGGCGGCCGCATCGAGCGCGAGCCCGACGGCACGCCGACCGGGATCCTCCATGAGACCGCCAAGCTGCGGCTCGACCAGTCGCGCCTCGATTCGGTCGTGCCGGCGCCGTCCGTCGCGGAGCGCCACGCCGCCCTGCGGGCTGCCTATCGCGACCTCCACGCCGTCGGCATCGCCACCATCCACGAGATGATCCGGCTGCCGGAGGAGGCCGACGACCACGCGGCACTGCGCGCGTCCGGCGAGCTCGGGGTCCGCATCCGCCTGTTCTACCGGGTCCACGAGTCGCCGCTGTCGCTCGACTGGCTCGTCCGGCTCGGCATCCGACGCGGACTCGGTGACGACTGGCTGAAGGTGCTCGGCGTGAAGGTCAGCATCGACGGCTTCTGCATCTTCCGCAATGCCGCCGTCGAGACGCCGTACCGGAACGAGCCGGAGAACCTCGGCCTGCTGCGCATCGAGCCCGATCCGCTCGACGACCTGGTCGCCCGGGCGAACGCACAGGGCCTCCAGGTCGCCGTCCACGCGGTCGGGCCGCGCGCGGTGGACCTCGCCCTCGACGCCTTCGAGCGCGCTGGTCCGCCGATCGCGGGCCCGCATCGCCTCGAGCATGCCTACCTCGACATGGATCGGGCGCGCCTCGCGCGGGCGCACGCCCTCGGCCTGGCCTGGTCGGTCCAGCCCGCCTTCCTCGACGCCTATCGGCGAGAGTGGGCGGAGGCGTTCGAGCCGGCCCGCGTGGCCGAGATCATGCCGCTCCAGACCGGGGCGTCGGTCGGGCTCCCGATCCAGGGCAACAGCGACTTCCCGTGCGCCCCGTTCGATCCGGTCGACGGCATCCGCCTGGCGGTCACGCGCCGACGGGACGGCGCTCGTGCCGGCGTCGCCTCCGACCCGAGCGCGGAGGTCCTCGACATCGGGACCGCCTGGCGAGCCTGGACCACCACCCCGGCCGAGATCGCCGGCGACGACCGTCTCGGTCGGATCGCGATCGGGGCGCGGGCCGATCTGATCGTGCTCGACGGCGAGCCGTTCGCTGCGGGCTCGGACCTCGCGGAGGTCGCCGTTCGTGCGACCATGGTCGACGGTATCCCGGTACATGCACCGGCCGGATGGGGAGGGTGAGATCATTGGAGGCTGAGCGGATCGCGCGCAGCGACCAGAACAGGCAACTTGCCTCGATCATCGAGGCGGCCCGCGCCGAGAACGTGACGGCCCAGGAGCTGGTGCTCGCCGCCGTCCGCAACGCGATCCTGTCCGGCGTGATGGCGCCCGGCGCCCGCCTGCGCCAGGAGGAGCTCGCCGACGTCTTCGGCACGAGCCGGATCCCCGTCCGCGAGGCGCTCCGCGCACTCGAGTACGAGGGGCTGGTGACCTCGGAGCCCCATCGAGGCTTCACGGTCACGGCGCTCGACGCCGACGACGTCGAGGAGGTCTACGACCTGCGCATCCTGCTCGAGAGCGAGGCCGTCCGACTGGCTCTGCCGCTGCTCACCGATGATGATCTCGAGGAGCTCGAGGTCCTGTTCCGGACGATGCAGGAGGCCGGCACGCCCGACGCGCAACTCGCCGCGCGCGAGCGATTCTATGTCCGCCTGTACTCGGTCACCGGTCGGCCACGCCTGGTCGGCCTGATCCTGCGCCTCCGCCAGGAGGTCGCCCGGGTGCTGCGCTGGGCGACCATCCAGCACTCCAGCGCCATCCACGAGCACTTCTTCGAGGCCGTCCGGGTCGGCGACGCCGACCGGGCGGTCGCCCACCTGTCGGGGCACTACCGGCGCGTCGCCGTGCTCATCCGCCGCTACATCAAGGAAGCCGAGGCCCGCGAGCGGGCCGATCGCCGCAACCGCAGCTGAGGCGCGCCGGCGGTCGGCGCCGAGCGGGGGACCCGGCCGCCGCCCCGGTCAGTTGAACTCGGGGCGCCACTTCTCGAAGCGGCGCTCGAGGCGGCGGACGCCCTCGCCCATCGCCACGCCGAGCAGGCCCAGGATGATGACCCCGAGCATCACCCGGTCCGTCCGCAGGGTCGTACCGCTGAAGTTGATGAAGAACCCGAGGCCCTTGTTGGCGGCGAAGAACTCCGCCACCACCACGCCGACCAGGCCCCGGGTCGTGCCCAGGCGCAGGGCGGTCAGGATGTACGGGAAGCTGCTCGGGATGATGACCGACGTGAAGGTCAGCCAGCGCGAGGCCCGGAAGCTCTTGGCCAGGTCCAGGTAGCGCGCCTCGGCCGCCCGGACGCCGATCATCGTCGTCACGACGATGACGAAGATGGCCTCCAGCCAGACGATGAAGATCTTCGACTCCAGCCCGAGGCCGAGGACCAGCACGATGAGCGGGACGAGGGCGATGGTCGGCGTGGCGTAGATCGCCGACAGCCATGGATCGAGGAAGTAGTTCAGCCGCCGGAACAGGCCGAGGGCCAGGCCCAGCGGCACGCCCGTGATGAGCGCCAATCCGAGGCCCAGCACGAACTGCTGTGACGACTGGAGCAGGTGACCCCACAGGACCCCGGTGATGAACAGGTCCTCGATGGCGGCTTCGGCGATGAGCGACGGGGCGCTCAGGGTGACCCGCTTGACCAGGCCGAACTGGACGACCGCCTCCCATAAGGGCAGGACGATGACGAAGCCGAGCAGCCCGTACTTGAGCCGGTCCGGGATGGCCGGGAGGCGTAGACGGCGCGACCCGCCCGGGTGCTGGCTCCGCTGGCGGGCGATGCCCGGGGAGCTGGCCGTCATGCGATGCCTGCCTTCTCGCCCTTGTGGACCTCGTGGATGTGCGGCTTGAGCTGTGACGAGATGAGGCCCCAGATCTGGTCGGCGTAGGTGATGAACTCGGGCGTCCGCTTGATCTCAAGCCGGCGCGGACGCGGCAGGTCGATCGTGATGTCGGCCAGCATCCGCCCGGGCCGGGCGCTCATGACCAGGACCCGGTCCGACAGGTAGATGGCCTCATCGATCTGGTGGGTGATGAACAGGACCGTCTTGTTGGCCTCGTTCCAGATGCGCAGCAGCTCGGCCTGCATCAGCTCGCGCGTCTGCGCGTCGAGGGCCGCGAACGGCTCGTCCATGAGCAGGATCTCGGGGTCGACCGTCAATGCCCGGGCGAGGTTCGCCCGCTGCTGCATGCCGCCCGACAACTGGTAGGGGAACTTCTCCTCGAACCCCGTCAGGGCGACGAGGTCGATGAGCGGCTTGGCGCGCGCCCGCGCCTCCTTCCTCGGGACGCCCTGGCAGACGAGGCCGTAGGCCACGTTGTCCACGATGGTGTACCAGGGGAACAGCGACGAGTCCTGGAAGACCATCGCGTGGGCCGAGCCCTCGGCCGGCTTTGCGATCTCGATCGTGCCCTCGGTGGCTGGGAACAGGCCGTTGACGATCTTCAGGAACGTCGACTTCCCGCAGCCCGAGGGGCCGACGATGCTGACGAACTGCCCCTCGGCGATGTCGATGTCGACGCGGTCGATCGCCAGGAGGCGGTCGCCGGTCGCCTGGTCCACGTACTCCATCCGGACGTCACGCGCCTGGAGGGCCATACCTTGCTGCATCTCGATTACCTCCGCTCCAGGGACGTCTGCGGGCGCCACTTCTGGAAGCGCGCCTCGACACGACGGATGGCTTCGACTCCGATGATCCCGGAGATGGTGAACAGCAGCACCCCGAACAACGCCCGGTCGCCCTGGCGCAGCTCGGTCGCGCGCCGGATCAGGACACCGATGCCCTCGGTCTGGGTGTACAGCTCGGCCGTGACCACGCCGATCAGGGCGCGGGCGATGCCCAGTCGCAGGCCGGTGATGATGAACGGGACCGTGGACGGGATGACCACGGACCGGAAGAGGAGCCATTCGCCGGCCCCGAAGCTGCGCGCGACGTCCACGTAGCGGCGGTCGGTCGTCTTCACGCCCTGCACCGTCGGGATGACGATCGAGAAGAAGGCGCCGAGGAAGACGACGGCGATCTTCGACGCCGGACCGAACACCCCGAACATGATGACCAGCACCGGCAGCAGCGCGATGCGCGGCAGCGAGTTGAAGAAGTTCAGCCACGGGTCGAGGGCGTACTGGAGGCGCCGGAACCGGCCGGCCGCCAGGCCGAGTGGGATCCCCAGCACGATGGCCAGGATGTAGCCCGCCGCGAACTCCGAGAAGCTGGCGAAGAAGTCTCCCCAGAATCGCTCGGTCTGGACCTCGATGATGCCGGCCTCGATGATGCCGGTCGGGCGCCCGAAGAACGATCGGTCGATGGCACCGCTCCGGCTGCCGAACTCCCACAGGGCGAGGAAGATGACCACGCCGGCGGCGCCGTACAGCAGGCGCTCGTTCTCGAGGAGGCGGCCCAGGCGGGACGTGGGTCGGCGAAGGGGCCTGCCGTGGATGGCGACGCTCACCGCAAGACCTCGTGCTGCCGCCGGCCGCCGTGTCTGGTCGTCGGGCGGGCAGGATACTGCGTCTCGCGGGATCGGCCGTGGACGGGCGCCCTGGGGGCGACGGGCGTCGGCGGTGTCACGGGGGCGGTCTCCAGCTGGCACATCGGACGGGGGACCGTCCGCGGGATGGCGCAGTTTGTGGCCAGAATGTAGACAATGTCAAACGTTTCGACTACATTCCTGCCCTGACGCGCACCGAGGCGACTCGGCGCCGGCGTCATCACGAGGAGGACGACACGACCATGGCGAAGCGTTCGCGCATCCTGGCACTGTTCGCGGCCGCGGCAGTGTTCGCCGCCGCCTGCAGCGGCACGGGGGCGACCACGGCCCCCGACCCCACCACCGCGCCCACGGGCGGGACCGCACCGTCGGCCGAGCCCGGCGCCCTGCCGACCCCCGAGAAGACCGACATCAAGATCGGCCTGAGCGTCACCGAGACCAGCCAGTTCGCCGCCCAGCTCGCGTACATGGCGGGCATCTACGAGAAGAACGGCCTGAACGTCGAGATCACCGTGTTCGAGGGTGACGGCAAGGTCATGCAGGCCCTCCAGGCCGGTCAGCTCGACGTCGGCTTCGGCGGTACCTCCGCGTTCGTCACGTCGCAGACCACGGACGTCCCGGTCGTGGCCCTGGCGGTCAACGCGATCATCCTGACCGACGAGCTGGTGACCACCGCGGACGTGACCAACGCCGAGGAGCTCAAGGGCAAGTGCGTCGCCGTGTCCACCTACGGTGGCACCTCGCACGGCGCGGTCATCCTGTCGCTCGAGGCGCTCGGCCTCACCCCCGAGGACGTCGTCATCACCGAGGTCGGTGGACAGAGCGCCCGCATCGCCGCCCTCCAGGGCGGCGCCTGCGCCGCCGCTCCGGTCGACGCCGCTCGCCACGACGAGATGGCCGCCCTCGGCTTCAACTTCCTGGTCAACCTCAAGGAAGCCAAGCTCCCGTGGGGCCGCTCCGGCCTGGGCGTGACCGAGGAGTGGCTGGCTGCCAACCCGAACACCGCGACCGTCGTCGCCGCCTCCGTCCTCGAGGCCCAGAACATGATCTGGACCGACGCGGAGAAGGCGTCCGAGTACTACGCCGAGTTCACCCAGAGCTCGGTCGAGGAAGCCACCCCGCTCATCCTCGAGTTCCAGGAGATCGGCAACCGGCCGATGACGTGGCCTGACGCCGCGTTCGAGAACCCGAAGGCCGTCCTGGCCACCGTCAACCCGGCGATGCTCGAGGTGCCCGTCACCGAGGCGTTCGACCGGAGCGTCCTCCAGGGCCTGATCGACTCGGGCTTCTACGAGGCCAACGGCATCCCCACCGAGTAACCCACTCCTCCAGCACGACCGCCCCTGGGGTCTCCCCTCCAGGGGCGGTCGTGTATCCGGCCCCGGCCGGAGCGGGGGGCCGAGCCCAGCTGCCGAGGTGACGCCATGTGCGGACCAGAACGTCAGACCAGCGATCCCATCGCCGTCGCCGGCCCGCCCGGTGGCGCCGGGCGGGTCGCGGACCTGACCGACCTCCTCGAGGTCGCGCGACAGGTCGTCCGCCAGGACGAGGTGCGCCGTACCGCGGCCGGTTTCATCGGGTACGGCGCCACCAAGCCCGGCGAGCGGGTGCTCATCGGCGTGGACAGCCAGACCGACCCGGACCTGACGCGCGCCGTCGCTCGCGCCCTGCGCGAGATGGGCGCGAGCGTGGACATCGTGGTGGCCCAGGTCGAGGACGATCGCGAGTTCGACGACCTCGACGAGATCCGCGTGGCGATGCGCCGCCGGCCGTGGGTCGAGGAGCCACGCCGCTGGGAGGGGACCCCGTGGATCGAGGATCTCGCCCGCACGCGCGGGTACGACCTGCTCATCCACGGCAAGGGTGGGGCGATCCCCAAGGTCGAGCACCGCTACGAGGGCTTCCCGTGGGTGGTCGCGGACCACTTCGCGCCCGGCCCCAACCTGTTCCCGCGTGACCTGCACCGCCTGATCAACGAGCGGACCTGGTCGCGCATCACGGACAACACGGGCGCCCGCCTGCTGCTGACCGATCCCGAGGGGACCGACCTGCAGCTGACCATCCTCGACGCGCCGTTCCGCGACAGCACCAGGCACGATTACGGCCTGTCCCCCAAGTGGGGGCACCTGATGGCCCACCCGCCGACGCCGATCGGTCCGGACGACGACACCCGCGGCGTGATCGCCGGCACGCTCAACCACTTCAGCCGACCGTTCCCGCGCATCGAGGTGGAGGTCGAGCGAGCGCGCATGACCGGCATCCGCGGCGGCGGCGCGTACGGGGCCGCGTGGCGCGACCTCGAGGCGGAATCGAAGGACACGCAGTACCCCTGCTTCCCGGAGCCGGGCCTGTTCTGGATCTGGGAGATCGCCATCGGGACCAACCCCAAGATCGTCCGCCCGTCGAACATCCGCAACCTGTCGTCCGGCGGCTTCGAGTGGGAGCGCCGACGAGCCGGGATCATCCATTGCGGCCTGGGCACGCGCTGGCGCTCGTCCGAGGAAGTCTGGGCCGGCGAGCGGCACCTCCTCTACGGCCACCTCCACGTCCACCTGATGACGCCGACCCTCGTCGTCCAGACCGCGAACGGCGACATCCCCGTCATCGAGGGCGGGCGACTGTCCGCCTACGATGATCCGGCGGTTCGCGACCTGGCCGCCCGCTACGGCGACCCGGACGAGGTGCTCCACGACGACTGGGTCCCGGAGATCCCCGGCATCACCGTGCCGGGCGACTACGACGCGTACGCCCGCGACCCGGCGTCATGGATCTACGGCGCGTCATGATTCGGGGGCGAGTTGTAGACAAACCGTATCCGTTTGGCTACATTATCTGGACTATCGTGTCCATCCCCGGCTGGCGCACGACGCGCGTCCGGCCCACCGCAGCCAGCGAGGATCGATGACCAGCGAGCAGGTCCGCTTCTACAGTCATGGCGATGCCCTTGCCGGCACGCTGCTCCTGCCCGGGTCGGCCAGCGCCGAGGCCCCGGTAGCGGCGGTCGTCCAGGGTCCCGGCTGGCTGGGTCTGCGCGACGCCAGGCTATACCAGCCGTACCACGACGCCCTGCTGGCGGCCGGCATCGCGGTCCTCGTCTTCGACTACCGGGGCTTCGGCGACTCGGAGGGTGACGCGACCTACCTCGATCCGCGCGGCCAGGTGGAGGACTATCGGAGCGCGGCGACCTACCTCCAGACCCGCGACGACATCGACGGGCGCCGGCTCGGCGCCTTCGGTTCGGGCGGGACGGGCGGCGGCAACGCGATCATGGCGGCCGGCCTTGACGAGCGATTCAAGGCGATGGTCAGCCAGGTCCCCATCGCCGACGGGCGCGACTGGCTCCATCGCATGCGCCGCGAGCACGAGTGGCTGGAGTTCCTGGAGCGCCTTCGCGTCGACCGCCTGGAGCGTGTCCGCACGGGCGTCGGCGAGCTCGTCGCGCCGCGCGACGGGATCATGGTCCCGACCCCCGAGCGGGCGTCGACCACGATCAAGGCCGACGTGGACCAGCGCGTCCCGAAGCAGGTCGCCCTGGCCAGCGCCGAGGCGATCTTCGAGTACCGCCCCATCGACGTCGTCGACCGGATCTCGCCGCGAGCCGCGATGTTCATCTGCGTGGAGCACGACGCGACCACGCCCGAGGACCACGCCTACGACCTGTACGAGCTGGCCGGCGGGCCGAAGAAGCTGGTCGTCCAGACCGGCACGACCCACTACGGCGCGTACGCCCAGTACCGCGACATCGTGGCGCCGCTGATCGCCGACTGGTTCGCGACCTACCTCGTCGCCGGCGACATCCACGTCCACGACGCACCGGCCCACGCGTCGATCACGTACCTGGGTCGGTCGTGAGCGGCGAGGCCGGGCAGGTCGTGGACATCGCCATCCGGGGCGGGACGCTCGTCACGCCGACGGGGACGCGCCGGGCCGACCTCGGCATCGTCGGCGAGCGCATCGCCGCCATCGTCGAGCCCGCTCTGCCGCTGCCCGCAGCGCGGGAGATCGACGCGACGGGCAAGCACGTCATCCCGGGCGCGGTCGACGTCCACTCGCACCATCGCGAGCCGGGCTTCACCCACAAGGAAGACATCATCAGCGCCACATCGGCGTGTGCTGCGGGCGGGGTCACGACCTCGTTCGCCATGCCCAACGTGTCGCCGCCGCCGAACACCGTCGAGCACCTCGACGCGATGCTCGAGCTGTACCGGCAGAAGGCACTCATCGACTGGAACATCAACGCGGCGGGCACCGTGCCGACCGAGATCCCGGGTCTCGCCACGCGCGGCATCGCGGCATTCAAGGTGTTCATGGTCGTGGACACCGGGCGCTCCTATCCGCACATGCCGGGCATCGGGGTGCACGACCACGGCAAGCTGCTGGAGATCTTCGAGACGGTCGGCGAGACCGGCGTGCCGCTCATGGTCCACCCGCACGACCAGGCCCTGATGGCCCACATCGAGGAGGGCTTCTGGGCCCGCGGCGAGCGCGACGCGCTGGCCTATGCCAAGGCGTACGCCGCGTACGACGGGATCATCTGGGACACGGCGGCAGCGCTGCTGCTGCGCCTCCAGAAGGCGACCGGCACGCAGCTGCACCTGCTCCATACCCAGACCGAGGGCGTCGTCGCCCAGCTTCGCGCCGCGAAGGACGCGGGCCAGGCGATCTCGGCCGAGCTCAACCCGTGGGCCGTGTTCCTCGGCAACGACTGGGCGAACATCGAGCGGCTCGGGTCGTACGCGCTGTCGTACTGGGTCCCCGAGCGGCACGTCGAGCCGCTGTGGGACGCCCTCCGCGACGGGACCATCGACATCGTGTCGACCGACCACGGTCCCCATACGCGCGAGGAGAAGGAGCCCGGCTGGACCGATGGCTGGAAGGCCCACACGGGCACGCCGTCGGCGCAGTTCTACGTGCCGCTCTTCCTCGACGCCGCCGTCCGCGGGGTCATCGGCCTCGAGCGTGTCGTGGACCTGATCGCGACCGCGCCAGCCCGGACCTTCGGCCTGGCCGACAAGGGCCGCCTCGAGGTCGGCGCCGACGCCGACATCGCCATCGTCGACCTCGAGCGCGAATTCGAGATCCGGGACGAGGACGTCCTGAGCAAGATCGGCTACACCCCGTACGCGGGGATGCGGGTCCGGGGCGGGGTCGACACGACCCTGGTCCGGGGTCGCGTCGTCTACGAGCACGGAACCGTCGTCGGCGATCCCGGGTGGGGACGCCAGGCGAAGCCCACCCGCTGACCACCCGCACCTGTAGGAGGCGCCAACTCCCATGGCCACCCGTTTCGGTCTTCTCCTCCCGCACTTCGGCGTGGAGGCCGACCAGGACCTGCTCATCGACGGTGCCCGACTGGCGGACCGGCTCGGGTTCGATTCCCTGTGGGTGCGTGACCACCTGGTCTTCCACCCGCACGGGATGGAGGGCACGGACCGGACCTTCATCGAGCCGTTCGTCACCCTGACCTACCTGGCCGGCGTGACCGAGCGGATCGGCCTGGGGGCGGCCACGATCATCCCGTTCCGCCACCCGATCAACATGGCCTACAGCGTCGCCTCGATGTCGTGGATGACCCGTCGCCGATTCGACCTCGGCATCGGCGCGGGCAACTTCCAGCACGAGTTCGACGTGATCGGCCAGGGCCACATCAAGCGCCCGGAGTTGATGAAGGAGCAGACCCTCATCGCCCGCCGCCTGTGGACCGGCGAGTCGGTCGAGTGGCACAGCGAGCTGTACGACTTCGAGGACGTCGACCTCAAGCCCCAGCCGGTCTACCCGGTCCCGATCTGGTGGGGTGGCGCGACCCCGGCCTCGGCCCGTCTCGCGGTCGACTTCTGCGACGGCTGGCTTCCCGGCCGGATCACCTTCCCGACGTACGAGGCGCGGGTCGCCAAGATCCGCGAGATGACCGCCGAGCAGGGGAAGCCGATGATCATGGCCGGCGCCGTGCCGGTCACCTCGATCGATACCTCGTTCGAGGCGGCGACGGCGCGGATGAACGTCCCCGGCCTGATCAAGAACGCCAACGCCCAGAAGTTCTGGCTGAAGCCGGAGAGCGGCGCGTTCACCTCCATCGAGGAGCTTGACGGCTCGATCCTGGCGGGCTCCCCGGACGACATCGTGCGCGGGGTGCAGCGCTACCAGGAGATCGGCTGCGACCTGCTCATCTTCGACTTCCGCATGCGCTTCCCCGACTGGCTGGAGCAGATCGAGATCCTGGCCCGGGACGTCCTCCCGCGCGTCAGCGAGCCGGCGCCCGTCGGCGCCTGAACCGCCTTCCCCGTCACGTGAGCGCCGCGGGCTTCCCCCATCCCGCGGCGCTCACCACTCCCGCCGCCGTCCCCACCCGCGGCACGCCCACCGCCCCCCGCGTCAAGGAGCCCGGCCCGTGAAGACGACCACCTCGACCCAGGTCACCCACTACGAGATCCAGAAGAAGCGTCGCGAGTCCCTGCTCGAGGAGTGGCGCGGGTACCACAAGACGATCATCAAGCGCAGTGACGTCGAGCTGATCGAGTCGCCGGCACGCCGCGGGCGACGCGGCGTGTATGCCGGCTGGGACGGCGATCGACCGACGAAGAACCTCGACGCGACCCTGCACGAGCTGGATCCAGGCGTGACCACGACCATCCACCGCCACTCGTGGGACGCGATCATGTTCGTCGAGTCGGGCTCCGGCTGGACGGAGATCGACGGCCAGCGCATCGAGTGGAAGCCGTGGGACACCATCCACCTGCCGAGCTGGGCCTGGCATCGCAGTGGCAACGACGGGGACAAGCCCGCCGTGTTCCACACCTGGAGCGTCCAGCCGATGCTGGAGCAGTCCGGCGTGGCCCTGCTCGAGGAGGGCGGCGACACCCCGGTCTCCGAGCTGCCCCCGCGGCCCGCCCAGGTCGAGGCGCTGCCCGGCGACGATCCCTACGCCCGCCGCACCCAGCGCCTTGCCCGCCAGTGGGAAGGGTCCGAGAGCGCGCGCCTCATCACCCGCTTCGAGGACGTCCGCGGCCTCGTCACCAAGCGTGGCGCCCGCAGCCTGTTCATGGTCGACAAGTCGATCGGTTATCACACGGCCGGCCTCAGCGCGGTGATGCACGAGCTGGCGCCCGGCCTGTA
>JBKHXL010000032.1:0-21558 GCA_046566045.1 Candidatus Limnocylindria bacterium | reverse complement strand
CGAGCCGCGACGAACAGGAGGTCCGCCAGCCGGTTGAGATAGGGCACGACGTGCGAGTCGGGCAGCCCGCCGTCGGCCGCGAGCGCAACGCTCCGACGCTCTGCGCGGCGGACGGTCGTGCGCGCCAGGTCGAGCGCGGCGCCGGTCATCGACTCGCCGGGCACGACGAACTCTTTCGGCTGCTCGACGACCTCTTCGAGCTCGTCGATGTCGCGCTCGAGGGCCGCCACCATCTCGCCCGTCACGCGCGTCACGCCATCGGTCAGCCGGTCGCGACGATCGACGTGGGTGGCGAGCTCGGCGCCGACGACGAATAGCTCGCGCTGGAGCCGGACCACGAGCTCGTCGAGCCTCGCCTCGGTGCGGTCGGTCACCGTACCGATCGAGGCGCGCGCGAGGCCGAGAGCCGCCACCGCCTCGTCGGTCGTGCCGTACGCCTCCGTGCGCAGGTCGGCCTTGCTGACCCGGTCGCCGCCGTACAGGAGCCCTGTCGACCCGTCGTCGCCCTTGCGCGTGTAGATCCGCATCGGCGTGATGGTAGCCCGACGAGCGAGGCGCGAATGCCCTAGAACAGGCCGGGCGGGGGCTCCCAGCGCTCGGCGAGCAGCGTGACCTTCACCGGCGGCCCGACGACCTCTTCGGTCTTCGTCTTCACCGTCTGGATCAGCTCGCCCGCCCACGGGCAGAACGGCGTGGTCAGGACCATCTTGATCTCGGTGGGCGCGCCATCGGCCCCGATCTCGACGGCCTTGATGAGATCGAGGTCGACGATGCTCATCCCGATCTCCGGATCGTGGATGTCGTAGAGCGCCGTCATCACCTCGTCCACCTTGCCGAGGTTCGAATCAATCGTCACCGTGTAAGGATACGCCCTTGCGCGAGGGAGCACCCGAGCGCCTGCCGTCACGGATCCCCCACGCCGTCGGATGGGGCGCGTCGCCGAGCGCGGGCGTGCCCGAACTGGGCGCGAGGAGTTCGCGCCGGCTACAGGAGCCGAGTGTCGAACTTCGGATGCGGCGCCGGCACGATCGGCCGGACCCGGTGGTAGCCCTCGTGGATCGGGTCACCGGACTCGATCGCCGCACGCAGCGCGGCGATCTCCTCGACGGTGTCGGACTGGCTGGCATGCGCCTCGAGCGCAGCCAGCTTCCGACCGGCGACGGCGGAGATGTCGATCCGATGCGTGGCCGCCTGCTCCTCGGGCGAGAGGTCGAACCGGTTCCCGCCCGGATCGAAGATCGGGCTGATCACGTAGACCGCGTTCGGCGCGAGCCCCGACTCGCTCAGGCGCTCCACCGCCCAGCGGGTCGCGTTGCCGACCACGATGTGGTCCGGGTGGCCGGTGACGCCGTGCGGACCGAAGGTGATCACCGCGGCCGGCTGCCGATCCGCCAGCCAGGCGGCGATCTCCTCGACGAGCGTCTCGAACGGCTCGTCGGCGACGCCGCCATCCGGGTAGCCGTCGAGGACGGAGACCTCGTCGAGCCCGATGTGGCGAGCGGCGGCGATGAGCTCCGCCTCGCGGCGGCCGCCGAAATCGTGGTCGGGGACGCCGTCCGACGTGCCGGCCTCACCACGGGTGGCGACGAGCAGCCGCGTCGTCGCGCCCGCATCGTGCGCGAGTGCGAGCGCACCGGCACAGCCGAAGCTCTCGTCGTCGGGGTGGGCGAGGACGGCTGCCAGGCCGCCCGGCGCGATCGACTGGCTCACGCATCCTCCTCGTCGGGCCGGTGGGGTTCTTCGTCATCGTCGTCGGCGAGCAGGGTCCAGCCCTGCTTCGCCACGGCGGTCCTCATCGTACGCAGCACGGCCAGCTTGCCGCTCGCCACCTCGGCGATGAACCGCCGCGTGCCGGCCTCGTCGAGGGCTGACCCGGGCGGCGCGCTGCCGCGTCCGACGTTCAGCCAGGCGAGGTGGTAGCGGTCCATTCGGCCCCAGACGCGCTCGAGCAGCCGATCCGACTCGATCAGCCAGGCACGGAACGGGTCCCAGCCCGGCTCGGCGACGATCGCCTCGCCCTCGGAGATCAGCCGATCGGTCGCTGCCAGGAACTCGGACCGTGCCATCACGGTCGCCGGACGCTCGCTCACGGCAGGCGAGTATAGGAGCCGAGCACCCCGCCGGCGTCCGGACGGACGAGTTGTGCACAACATGTGCACATCGGCGGCGGGGTCACCACCAGATCTTGTGGATAAGGGCCGCGTCTCGCCGGGGCCGGCTGGTAGACTCGCCCCGCCATGCCCCCCACGTCCGCCGACCTCTCCGCGAGGCTGATCTTCCCCACGAAGGAGATCGTGGAGGAGTACTACCTCCCGATCATCTACACGGCCTGCCGGACGTGCTACTCGGAGCAGGTTCCCGACCAGATCTGGGACAAGGCGGTGAGCCGCCAGGTGGCCGACGAGAAGCAGCAGAACCTCGTCCGCAAGGTCATGGAGTCCGGGCACGGCTCGACGATCGAGCACGTCAACTTCACGTTCGCGATCAGCGGCGTGACCCGCACGCTCTCCCACCAGCTCGTCCGCCATCGGGCCGGCACGGCGTTCGACCAGCAGTCGCAGCGCTACGTGAGCTTCAAGGGGCGCGACAACTACACGGTGCCCGACTCGATCACGAAGGGAGACCTGCCCGACGGCCTCGCCGGACGGTTCCGACAGGCGATCGACGACAACCTCGACTTGTACGGCCAGCTGCTCCAGGCCGAGGTCCCGGCCGAGGACGCGCGCTTCATCTTCCCGAACGCGATGCAGACGAACCTGATCATGACGGTGAACCTGCGCCAGCTCATTCACATGTCCGGCCTCCGGCTGTGCACGATGGCGCAGTGGGAGATCCGCCAGCTGTTCAAGCAGATCCGCCACGAGATCTTCCGCGTCTCGCCGTTCTTCGGGAGCTTCCTCGCCCCGAAGTGCGTGCCGCTCGGCTACTGCGACGAGATGGGGAACCGGGACGAGCACTGCCGCATCCGCCCGCACCGCGACACGGTCATGGCGGTGTGGGAGGCGTACCGCGGTGGCACGCTGGCCGAGACGGACGGGCCGGTCGTGCCCGAGACGAGCCCGTTCCGGCCGAAGCCGCGCCGCGTCCCGCTGCCGGTCGCCGCGGACGACGGCCGGCCGTCGCGGGGTGAGCCGGTCGGCGCGCCGCGCGGGCAGGCAGGCGACTCCGACCGGGTCTGACGCGCGCTACCCTCGGCGCGTGCACGACGCCGATCGGCCACAACGGTGAGCATCGAGGGGCGACGCCCCGGTGACCGCCGCGTCCGCGTGCAGCGGACGCAGCCAGAGGCGTTCACGATCAAGACCCCGCGGCGGCTCCGCAAGTCGCCGTCGCCCGCGCCGACCCTCCTCGCCGTGTTCGCGGTCCTCATCGCGATCGGCACGGCGCTCCTCATGCTCCCGATCGCGACGTGGTCGGGCCAGGCGACGCCGTTCGTCGACGCCCTCTTCACGGCCACGTCGGCGGCGTGCGTCACCGGGCTCGTCGTCCTCGACACGGGCACGTACTGGAGCCCGTTCGGCCAGGTCGTGATCCTCCTCCTCATCCAGCTCGGCGGCTTCGGGATCATGGCCGGCTCGACGCTCTTCCTCGCGCTCGTCGTCGGGCGGCGGACGACGCTCCGTGATCGCGTGCTCGTCCAGGAGTCCCTCGGCGGGCTCCAGCTCGGCAGCGTCACGTGGATCGTGAAACGCATCGCGATCTTCACCCTCGCCGCCGAGGGCGTGGGTGCCGTCGTCCTCGCCATCGCGTTCATGGCCGGCCCGGAGGCCGGTCCGCCGGGCGATCCGCTCGGGATCTGGTGGGGCGTGTTCCACTCGATCTCGGCGTTCAACAACGCCGGCTTCGACCTGACCGGCGGCTTCCGGTCGCTCATCCCGTTCCGCGACGACTGGATCGTGCTCATGACCCACGGCGCGCTCCTCGTGCTCGGCGGCCTCGGCTTCGCGATCGTCGGCGATGCGCTCCGGAAGCGGCGTCCGAGCCGATGGGCGCTCGAAACGAAGCTCGTGCTCCTGACGACGGCGATCCTGCTCGTCCTCGGAACCGTCCTCATCGGCGCGACCGAGTGGGGCAACCCGGCGACGCTCGGCGCCCTGCCGCAGGAGCAGCGCGTGCTCAACGCCCTGTTCGAGTCTGCGACGCTGCGCACGGCGGGCTTCACGGCACTCGACACCGGCGCGCTGTTCGACCAGACGCTCTTCGTCGTCATGGCGCTCATGTTCATCGGCGGTGCGTCGGGGTCGACGGCCGGCGGGATCAAGGTGAACACGTTCGCCGTGCTGTGGGTCGCGATCATCTCGAGCGTCCGCGGGCAACCCTCGGCCATGGCGTTCGGGCGGCGCATCCAGCACCAGGTCGTGTACCGCGCGCTGTCGGTCGCGCTCCTCGGGCTCGCCACCGTCGTCGCCGTCGGGTTCACGCTCACGATCCTCAACGAGGCACGCTTCGTCGACACGCTGTTCGAGGCCGTCTCGGCCGCCGGCACGGTCGGCGCGAGCACGGGCATCACCGACGATCTCGACACGCCCTCGAAGCTGCTCGTCACGCTGACGATGTACGCCGGCCGCCTCGGCCCGCTGACGCTCGTGCTCGCCCTCGCCGCACGGGCGCGGCCGGTGGCGTATCGTCCGGCCGTCGAGCCGGTGCGCATCGGCTAGGCTGGATCGAACGGAGCGCAGGACGGAGCGGAGGCATCGATGGCGGGTCAGCAGGTCCTCGTGGTCGGGCTCGGCCGGTTCGGCAGCGCCGTCGCGCGCGAGCTCGAGCGGCTCGGGAACCAGGTCCTCGCGGTCGACCGCAGCGAGCAGCGCATCAACGACATCGCCCCGGACGTCACCCACGCCCTCCAGCTCGACGCCGCCGACGAGGACGCGCTCCGCTCAGCCGGTGCCGCCGACTTCGGCTCGGCGATCGTCGCGATCAGCAGCGATGCCGAGCCATCGATCTTCGCGACGATGGTGCTGAAGCGCCTCGGCGTGCGGAACGTGATCGCGAAGGCGGGCAGCCAGCTGCACGGCGAGATCCTCGCTCGCGTCGGCGCCGATCGCGTCGTCTTTCCCGAGCGCGAGACCGGCCTCCGGCTCGCGCACTCGTTCAACGTCCCGAACGTGATCGACTACCTCGACGTCGCTCCGAGCTTCGGGATCGAGAAGATCCGCCCGCCGAAGTCGTTCGTCGGACGCTCGCTCGGTGAGCTCGACCTCAAGGCGAAGCTCGGCCTCACGCCGATCGCGCTCCGCCGCGGACAGCAGGTGTTCGTCAACCCGGCGCGCGACGAGCGGATCGCGGAGGACGACGAGCTCATCCTCATCGGCCGCGACGAGAAGCTCGACCAGCTCCGCTGACCCGGGTGGCCGTCGCGGCCTAGTTGTCCCGCGTCAGGCCGTCGCCGAGCGTGAACGTCCGGAGCTCGTCGACGCAGGCATCGGCCAGCCGGCGCGCCTCGTTCACGAGGAAGCTCGTCATCTTCGTCGAGTCGATCACGAGCAGCGTGTGACCGCGCTCGTTGCGGTCGAGCACGATCCGATCGTCGCCGTGGAAGCTGATCCCCCAGTTCGCCTGGAGCTGCACGAGCTCGGCGAGGACGACCTTCTCGCCGAACGACCAGTCGAGGAACTCGGCGTTGAGCGCCGCGACGACGTCGCGCAGCTGATGGGTCTCGTTGCGCCTGAGGCGGGCGAGGAAGTGGACGATCCGCAGGGCGGCGAACGGGTCGCCGCTACGCGCGATCTGGGGTGGTGCGAGGTTCGGGTCCGGCATCCCCTCGGGAACCGGACCCACGAGCGCGCGTGACGGTGCGTCGGTCAATTCGCCGCCCCGTCGCCGGTCTCGATCGGCACGCCGACGAGCGACCCGTACTCGGTCCACGATCCGTCGTAGTTGCGGACCTGCTCGTAGCCGAGCAGCTCGTGGAGGACGAACCAGGTGTGGCTCGACCGTTCGCCGATGCGGCAGTAGGCGATCACCTCGTCGCTGCCGTCGACGCCCTTCGCCGCGTAGAGCTCGCGCAGCTCGTCGATCGGCTTGAACGTCCCGTCGGCGGCGACCGCCTGCGACCACGGCACGTTCACGGCTCCCGGGATGTGGCCCTTGCGCTGCGCGACCTCCTGCGGGAGGTGGGCCGGCGCGGCGAGCTCGCCGCGGTACTCCTCCGGCGAGCGGACGTCGACGAGGCTTCGATCGGTGCCGATGCCGTCGATGACCTGCTGCCGGTACGCGCGGAGCTCCTCCCGCGTCTCGGCGGGCAGGGAGATCGAGCCGGGCGAGTGCGACGGGGCGTCGGTGGTCAGCGGGAGGCCGTCGGCCTCGACCTTGACGCGGCCGCCGTCGAGCAGGCGAACGGTGTCGACGCCGTGGTAGCGGAGCTGCCAGTACGCCCACGCCGCGAACCAGTTGTTGTTGTCGCCGTAGAGGACGACGAGGGTGTCGTCGTCGATCCCCGCGTCGCGCAGCAG
Source organism: Candidatus Limnocylindria bacterium (assembly GCA_046566045.1). GTDB lineage: Bacteria > Chloroflexota > Limnocylindria > Limnocylindrales > CSP1-4 > SPCO01. The sequence continues at coordinate 15,103 of JBKHXL010000032.1, read as the reverse complement.
GGACTCGAGGCCGTCGCGGCTCACCAGGTCGCGGAGGACCGCGTCGGTCAGCTGCCGCTTCCAGTTGATCCCGACCGCGCCCGGCAGGTGGCCGGACTCGTATGCGTCGGTGTCGACGTCGACCTCGAGGAATCGGACCTTCGGGTCGTCGAGGTGCTCACGTGCCCACTCGGTGGTGACGAGCACGGCGTTCTCGCGGGTGGAGGCATCGGCGATGGTCATCGGGAAACTCGGGCTCCTTCGAGCCGATGATCGACGGGCGCGCGGGCTCTTGCCGCGCGGGCGGAGGTGGGGTCCGGTCGGAACTCCGACCGATTTGGTCGGAGTATCGCAGCGACCGATGCGGTCGGGCAAGCCCGCCCCGGACATGACGAGCGAGCCGCCGCCCGGAGGCGCATCGGTGTGAGTAGCCTCGGCCGGGGATGGGTGTTGGCCCTCCCGCACGGGCTGCGTCCCGACATCGGATCACCGCATCAGGACGCCGGGGCCGATGCGCGCGCGCACCGGCCCCGGCCTAGGACTTTCGGCCCCTTGGTCGGTCGATCGAAGCCGCGTACGGTGCGGCGAGCACCCGCGCACGTGCCCGCGCGATGTGCGCCTCTCGAGCAGGAGTACGACGTGACGTTCTGGAACTGGCGCCGCGGATCCGGCCAGGCCGCGACACAGGGGACCGCTGCGGTCAGCCTGTCGACCGACCTCGCCCCGATCGAGCTCTACACGGCCGACGCGCGGATCGTGGGCTGGATCGCGCCGAACGGCCAGCGCGTCACCGATCTGCTCAGCACGAACGAGGAGCTCCGCCTGTGGCGTCCGAGCCCGGGACGGCTCGACGACCCCGTCGGCACCGGCGTCGGCGAGGCCCCGACGAACCCGGACGAGCACGGCGAATGGGAGACGCTCGAGACCGCCCGGGTGATCCTCGCCATGCCGCCCGAGTGGCGGGCCAGCCGTCAGCTCCGGCTCCATCGGCGCCTGCGGCGCGCGGCGGTCATCGCCGGCCCGTTCAGCATCACCGGCAACGTCCACCTTCCGCCCGGCGCCGAGATCGGGCTGCACCTCACGCGCGTCGACCGATTCCTGCCGCTGACCGACTCCCACGTGCTCCACGGCGGTGAGCCGCCGTTCGAGCATGTCGTCAGCGTCGTGCTCGTCAACACCGCGCACATCGCGCAGATCGTTCCGCTCGTCGCCCTCGCCTGATCCCGCGGCGCCTATCATCGGCGCCGATGGCGGTCCTTCGCAGCACGCACGACCCGTCGGCTCCGTCGAGCCGCGCGAACGACGCGGCGATGCGCGCGCTCGTCGCCGACCTCCACGCGCGGACAGCCGCGATCGGCGGCCGTGGCGCAGCGGGTGACGACCGCTCCATCGGGCGGCACCGCGAGCGCGGGAAGCTCCCCGTCCGCGAGCGCATCGACCGGCTGATCGACCCCGGGTCCGCGTTCCTCGAGCTCAACGCGCTCGCCGCCACCGACCTCTATGACGGCGATGCGCCGGGCGCCGGGATCGTGACGGGCATCGGCCGGGTCGAGGGGGTCACCTGCGCGATCGTCGCGAACGACGCGACGGTGAAGGGCGGCACGTACTATCCGATGACGGTGAAGAAGCACCTCCGCGCCCAGGAGGTCGCCCTCGAGAACCGGCTCCCCTGTCTCTACCTCGTCGACTCAGGCGGCGCGTTCCTGCCGCTCCAGGACGAGGTCTTCCCCGACCGCGAGCACTTCGGACGGATCTTCTTCAACCAGGCGCAGCTGTCGGCGCAGCGGATCCCGCAGGTCGCGCTCGTCATGGGCTCGTGCACCGCCGGCGGGGCCTACGTGCCGGCGATGTCCGACGAGACCGTCATCGTGCGCGGGACCGGCACGATCTTCCTCGGCGGCCCGCCGCTCGTGCAGGCCGCCACCGGCGAGATCGTGAGCGCGGAGGAGCTCGGAGGAGCCGAGGTCCACACCGTGCGCTCCGGCGTCGCGGACCACTACGCCCTCGACGACGAGCACGCCCTCGCCCTGGGCCGCCAGACCGTCCGCAACCTGGCCTGGCGTCCCCCGGAGCCCCCCTGGGACCTGGCGGAGCCGGCCGAACCGGCGCTGGCAGCCGACGAGCTCTACGGCGTCGTCCCGGCCGATCCGCGCCAGGCGTACGACGTGCGCGAGGTGATCGCCCGCATCGTCGACGGCAGCGACTTCCACGAGTTCAAGGAGCGCTACGGCGAGACGCTCGTGTGCGGGTTCGCACGGATCCACGGGCACCCGGTCGGCATCATCGCCAACAACGGCATCCTCTTCGGCCAGTCGGCACTGAAGGGCGCCCACTTCGTCGAGCTCGCGTCACAGCGCCGGATCCCGCTCGTCTTCCTCCAGAACATCACCGGCTTCATGGTCGGGCGCGAGTACGAAGAGGCGGGCATCGCCAAGGACGGCGCCAAGCTGGTCATGGCCGTGGCCGGCGCCGAGGTACCCAAGTACACGGTCCTCATCGGCGGCTCGTTCGGGGCCGGCAACTACGCGATGGCCGGCCGCGCCTACCAGCCACGTTTCCTGTGGTCGTGGCCGAACAGCCGCATCTCCGTGATGGGCGGCCAGCAGGCGGCCCGCGTCCTCTCGACGGTCCGCGGCGGCTTCGCGAACGATGCCGAGCGGGACGCCTTCGAGGCGCCGATCCTCGACACCTACGAGCGTGAGGGCTCGCCCTACTTCGCGACCGCTCGCCTGTGGGACGACGGCGTCATCGACCCGCTCGACACGCGTCGGGTGCTCGCCCTCGGCCTGGAAGCCGCCCTCCACGCGCCGATCCCCGAGACACGCTTCGGCGTCTTCCGGATGTGAGCGGCGTGCTCGAGCGCATCGTCGCCTGGTATCGGATCACGTCGTCGTCCGCGGCGGTCGTCGCCCTGATCGTCGCCAACCTCATCCCGCTCGGCGGCGTGCTGTTGCTGGACTGGAACGTGTGGGCCATCCTCGTCCTGTACTGGCTGGAGAACGGCGTCGTCGGCGTCTACAACGTGGCCCGGATCATCCGTGCCGAGGGGGACCCGGGGGCGACCGACTCGATGGTCCGGATGAAGGGCGCCCCGTCGACGGCCATGACCAAAGGCGGCGATCGTCCCGTTCTTCCTCGTCCACTACGGGATCTTCTGGGCGGTGCACGGCGTGTTCGTGATGATCCTGCCGCTGTTCGGCTCCATCGGCGGCTCGTCGGACATCGTCGAGGGCGTGGACCCGCTGGCCATCCTCGTGGCGCTCGTGGCGCTGGCCGTCAGCCATGGGGTGTCGCTCTGGTTCAACGACCTCGGGCGGGGTGAGTACAGGACGGCGAACCCCGTCGCCCAGGTGTTCGCCCCGTACGGCCGGCTGGTCGTGCTCCACGTGACGATCATCCTGGGCGCGTCCGCGATCGCGTTCCTCGGTGCGCCCGCGCTCGTGGTGGCCATCCTGGTCGGCCTCAAGACGATGCTCGACCTGGGCTTCCACCTGGCCGAGCACCGCCGACGCGCCGCCCCCGCCGCGACCGGCTGAGCCGGCTACGCGCCGGCGTTCGAAGGGTCGTCGAGGACGCCCTGCGTCTGCGCGGCCCGCCAGTCGGCGAGCCGGCCGGCCAGCTCGGCATCCCCCAGCGCCAGGATCTGCGCCGCCAGCAGCCCGGCGTTCAGGGCGTTCCCGATGGCAACCGTGGCGACCGGGATGCCGCGCGGCATCTGGACGATGGACAGGAGCGAATCCATGCCCCCCAGGTGCTGGGTCGGGATCGGCACGCCGACGACCGGGACCAGCGTCTTGGCCGCCAGCATCCCGGGCAGATGGGCGGCCCCGCCGGCCCCCGCGACGATGACCCGGATGCCGCGCGACTCGGCCTGCTCGGCGTAGCGGAACAGCGCATCGGGTGTCCGGTGAGCGCTGACCACGCGCAGCTCGGCCGCGACGCCGAGTTCGCCCAGGACGTCCACCGCGGCCTGCAGGACCGGGACGTCGGAGCGGCTCCCGCCGACCACGCCGACCAGCGGCCCGTCCGGTCGTGCCCGATCCGTCATGGCGTCGTCCGTGCCTCCAGTTCCGTGTCGTCCAGCCAGCGCAGGTGCCCGCGGGCCGTCCGAGCGCGCTCGAGCGCGTCGTCGGCGGAGCCGCCGAGCGCCGTCAGGTGTCCCATCTTGCGGCGTTCGAACACGCGGCGCTTGTCGTACAGGTGGAGGTGGACGGCCGGATCGGCCAGCGCGGCACCGATCCCCGCCGCATCGAGCCGCGCCTCGCGCGGCGGCCCGGCCCCCAGCAGGTTGACCATCGCCGTCGGGGCGAGCGCCGTGGTGTCGCCGAGGGCCAGGCCGGTGATCGCCCGGATGTGCTGCTCGAACTGGGAGGTCGCCGCGCCATCGATCGTCCAGTGGCCGCTGTTGTGCACGCGCGGCGCCAGCTCGTTGACGATGAGCCGGCCGTCGGGCATCAGGAAGAGCTCGGCCGTGAGGGTGCCCACCAGGCCCATCGCCACGGCCAGCCGCTCCCCGAGGGCGGCGGCACGGGCGGCGACGTCGGCCGCGACCGGCGCCGGGGCCACGCTCTCCACGAGGATCCCGTCGTCGTGGACGTTGCGGGCCGGCGGGTAGGCCGCCACGTGCCCGTCCGTGCCGCGCGAGACCACGATCGAGACCTCCGCCTCGAAGGCCAGCTCGGCCTCGGCCAGGAGCGGGGTGAACGAGCCGCCCGGGTCGCGTCCGAGGGCCGTCAGCGCCGCATCGACCGCGGCCGGGCTCGAGGCCGTCAGCCGGACCTGCCCGCGGCCGTCGTAGCCGCCGTGCGTGGCCTTGACGCGCAGCGGCAGGCCGAGCGAGGTGGCGGCGTCGACCAGCTCGACCCGGCTCGTGACCGCGCGCCACGGCGCCACCTCGGCCCCGACGCTCACGGTGAATCGCCGCTCGGCGAGGCGGTCCTGCGTGACCAGCAGCGGGACGCGCCCGGGGCGGACCGGCCGGCGCGCGTCGATGGCGTCGATGACGGCGGCGCCCACATGCTCGAGCTCGTACGTGACGACGTCCGCCTGGGCGGCCAGCCGGAGGGCGCCCCCGACGTCGTCGTAGCCGGCGACGACCATCCCGTCCGCGACCGCCGCCGCCGGGCAGGCGAGGTCCGGGTCCTGGACGACGATCCGGTAGCCCATCGCCCGCGCCGCGAGGGCGAGCATGCGCCCGAGCTGGCCGCCGCCCAGGATGCCGATGGTGGCGGGCGGCGCGATGGGCGGCCGCTCGACCCCGAGGCGCCGGTGGACCTCCGCGATCCAGGCCTGCTTCTGGTAGGTGTACTGGTGGCCCTCGATCAGCCCGCCCTCGACGATGTCGGCCTTGAGCCTGGCGTACTGCTCGACCAGCTGCGAGTCGGCCAGCAGGGCGTCGCGGAAGGCGACGTCGCGGTCCAGCTCGACCCGATCGGGCAGCACGTGGCAGTGGAGGCGGAACGCCGTCCCGTCGTGCTCGAGCGAGCCGACCAGCATCGGCCGGGTGGGCGGCCACGGATCCGGGCCCGGCTGCGGCCCGAACCCCAGCCCGCGCAGCATCTCGGCCACCGCGGGCACGTCCTCGGGGGTGGTGGCGATCGAGAGGTCCACGATGCCCTTGCCCGGCAGGCCGGGCACCGCGGTGCTGCCGATGTGCTCGACCACGAGGTCCGGACGCCGGGCCCGGATGAGGGTCGCGACCTGGGCCGCGACCTCGGCGTTGCGCGGATCGGCAGGGACGACGCGCGCAGGCAGGCGCTCGTACGGACCGATGGGCAGGCTCACGAGCCGGAGTGTAGCCACGCGCCGTACACTCCGCCCCATGCGACGGGTCATCGGTCGCCGGACCACGGGCGTGGACGTCGGCTAACTCACCAGCCTGATCGACCGGGCCGACCGGGTGGTCATCGATATCGGGACCGGCGACGGACGACGAGATCGATGCCTCCGGCTCCACGTGGGCGCGCCGGCTGCTGCGCGGTGGTCGCCGGGCTGCCGCCACGGACCGGGCCGTCTGGCGGGTCGCGGGTCGCCGGGCAGGCGCGGATCACGGTCGGACGGGCGCTGGGGCCGAGTGCCCCGACGACGTTGCTCGGCGAGATGGCCGGGTGCGGCCGGAGACCGAGCCGTCGCCGAACGTGACGACCCGCTAGCATCGCGGGCATGCACGACCGAGTGCCGCTGATCCTCGACGTCGACACCGGCATCGACGACAGCCTCGCGCTGCTCTATGCCGCCGCCTCGCCCGAGGCGGACCTCGTGGCCGTGACGTGCGTGTCCGGCAACATCGATGCCCATCGCGTCGGGATCAACACGCGTGCCGTGCTGGAGCTGGCCGGCCGCACCGACGTCGAGGTCGCGATGGGCCGCCCGACGCCGCTCCAGCGACCGCTCGAGACGACGCCGGAGACGCACGGTCCGCAGGGCCTGGGCTACGCGGAACTGCCGGCGCCGTCACGGCCGCTGTCGGATCGCCACGCCGTGGATGTCATCCTGGACGAGGCGCGCCGGCGGCCCGGCGAGGTCACGCTCGTGACGCTCGGGCCGCTCACCAACCTGGCCCTGGGCGTGCTGCGCGAGCCCGAACTCCCTCGTCTCCTCAAGGCCTACGTCCTGATGGGCGGCGCATTCGGGGTGTCCGGCAACACGACCCCGACGACCGAGTGGAACATCCACTGCGATCCGGAGGCAGCGAAGATCGTGTTCGCAGCGTGGGCCGCCGCGATCGAGGCCGACCCGACCGTCCCGCGCGCCGTGGCGCTCGGCCTCGACACGACCGAGCGGGCCGTGTGCACGACCGACGAGCTGGTGCGCCTGGCCCGGCGCGCCGGCAGCACGCCCGACGACTCGCTCGCGCTGGCCCGCGGCGAGGATCCGATGCAGCCCACGCACTCGGTCGCCTCGAATCCGGTCGTCCGCTACCTCGCGGACGCGCTCCGGTTCTACTTCGAGTTCCACGCCACGTACGACGGGTTCTACGGGGCCCACATCCACGATCCCCTGGCCGTGGCGGCCGCCCTCGACCCGTCGCTGATCAGCACCCAGGCGGCGTTCGTCGACGTCGAGACCCGCGGCGAGATCACGACCGGCATGACCGTCGCGGACACGCGGCGACTCACCGGCCGGACGCCGAACCTCGAGGTCGCCACCGGAGCCGACGTGCCGCGCTTCCTCGACCGCCTGGTCGAGCGCATCGGGGGGCTGGCGGCGGACACCTCGAACGTGGCACGCTAGGGGCGGAGGGACGGACGACCATCCGGTCGTCGTCATGCGAGTGGAGGCCGAGAACCCATGCGCTGGGGCACGTTCGACACAAGGACCCTGGTCCTCATCCCGATCGCCATCGCGATCAACATCGTCCTGGGCCAGACGGTCGCATCCGTCCTGAAGGTCCCGGTCTACCTCGACTCGATCGGCACCGTCCTCGTCGGCGTGCTGGCCGGACCCATCCCGGGCCTCGTGACCGGGCTCCTGTCCAACCTGCTCTGGACGTACGTGCTGCCGGCACCATTCAACTCGCAGTTCGCGGCCCCGTTCGCGCCGGTCGCAGCGTTCATCGGCTTCTTCGCCGGCCTCGTCGCCCAGTGGGGCTTCTTCCGGAGCCGCCCGAACGCGGACGCCTCGCGCACCCTGCTGGCAGCCGTCGTCGTCATCGTCGTCATCGGCGCGATCGGCTACTACGGGTTCATCCCGTTCTACACGGACGGCCTGGCGTTCTTCAACCCGGACGCCGAAGCCAGCCCGGTGTTCACCATCCTCGGCTACCTCATCGGCCTGGGCTTCGTCGCCGCGATCGTCGGCCTCATCGCCATCCTGGTGCTGCGCCGCGACCTCGGGGTGGCCTACGTGGCCATCGCCGGCCTGGTGTGCGGCATCGTGTCGGCGCTCATCTCGGCGCCCATCGCGGCCGGCGTGTTCGGCGGCGTGACGGGTTCCGGCACGGACTTCCTGGTCGCGGCGTTCCAGCAGGCCGGTTCGGACCTGTCGACCGCCGTCCTGCAGCAGGGCCTGCTGTCCGACCCGATCGACAAGACCGTCACCTTCTTCGTCGTGTTCGTCCTCCTCCAGGCGCTGTCGCGCCGGTTCGTCGCGCGGTTCCCGCAGGGCGAGCAGGCGGTCGGCCTGGAGTCGTCGTAGCCGTCGCGCCGTCGGCCGGGCCGCCCCCGGCCGACGACCTCGAGCCGGACGATGCCGCCCGCATCGCCCGGCTCGTCCCGGACACGCCGTCCCCGTACCACCGGCTCAACCCGCTGACCAAGGCGGTCATCGCCACCGTCGGGTCGGTCGGCGCGTTCGTGCTCGGCGGGTACCCCGGGCCGATCCTCATCGTGGTGCTGGTGCTCGGCCTGGCTCGCCTCGCCGGCGTGCTGCCGCAGCTCGTCCGTGCCTCGGTCCTGCTGTCCCTGCCGATCGCCATCTCGCTCGTGCTGGTCAGCGTGTTCACGCGCGCGGGCACGACCGTCCTGTTCACCATCGGCCCGTTCGACGCGACCGCGGAGGGCGTGGACTTCGCCGCCCAGACGCTCGTCCGCCTGTTCGCCATCTCGACCTCGATCGGCCTGTTCATCCTGACCACGGACCCGCGCGCCTTCGTGCTCGATCTCGAGCGACGCGGCGTCCCGCCGCGTTTCGCGTTCGTCGCGGTCGCGACGATCGAGGCGGTGCCGACCCTGGTCGAGCGGGCGGTCACCATCGGCGAGAGCCAGCGGGCGCGCGGCCTCGACACGGAGGGCAGCCTGCGCGCCCGGATCCGCGGGCTCCTCCCCATCGTCGGGCCGGTGATCATCACCTCGCTGACCGACGTCGAGGAGCGCAGCCTGGCCCTCGAATCGCGGGCGTTCAGCCGGCCCGGGCGTCGCCATCTGCTGTGGTCGATGCCGGATCGACCCACGGAGCGCGTCCTCCGCTTCGCGCTCGTGGGCGGGCTGCTCGCGCTCATCGCGGCGCGCGTCGGTGGGGCGCTCTGATGCTCCGATTCGAGGGCGTGAGCTACCGCTACGCGGGCTACGCGACACCGGTCCTCCACGATGTGGACCTGGCCCTCGAGGGCGGCGAGATCGTCGGTCTCGTCGGCGCCAACGATGCCGGCAAGTCCACGCTGTGCCTCGTCGCCTCGGGCCTGGCGCCCGGGTCCGTGGGCGGGTCGCTCACGACCGGCCGCCTGCTCATCGACGAGCAGCCGACCGCGGGCCTGGCCGTCCACGAGTTCGCCACCCGGGTGGGCATCGGCTTCCAGAACCCGGCCACCCAGCTGTCCGGGGTCACCGGCTCCGTCTTCGAGGAGGTGGCCCTCGGCCCGATGAACCTCGGTCTGTCGCGGCGCGATACGGTCGAGCGGGTCAAGGCGGCGATGGCCACGCTCGGCATCGAGCACCTGGCCGAGCGCGCCCCGCGCCGGCTGTCGGGCGGCCAGGGGCAGCTCGTCGTCATCGCCTCGCTGCTGGCCATGCGGCCGCCCCACCTCGTGCTCGACGAGCCGACCGCGCAGCTCGACCCGGAGGGCACCCGGCTCGTCGGCGAGGCGCTGCGGGCCCTGGCCGGGACCGGCACCGCGCTGCTCGTCGCCGAGCACAAGACGGACCTGCTCGACGGGCTGTGCTCCCGGGTCGTCGTGCTCGACGGCGGGCGCATCGTCGCCGACGGACCGGCGGCGGCGGTGCTCGAGGACCCGCGCCTGCGCGACTGGGGCGTGGACCAGCCGGCCCGGGTCCGCCTGGCCAGGGCGGCCGTCGAGCGCGGCCTGGACCCGGCCGTGGTGCGGGCGTGACCACCGTCGGCCTCCGGGGGGTGGGGTTCGCCTACCCGGACGGCACGCGCGCCATCGAGCGGGTGGACCTGACCGTCGGCCCGGGCAGTCGAGTCGCCATCGTCGGCCAGAACGGCAGCGGCAAGTCCACCCTGGTGCGCCTGCTCAACGGGCTCCTCCGCCCGACGGAAGGGACGGTCGTCCACGACGGCCGGGACATCGCCGGCGAGCGCGTGGCGACCCTCGCCGCGCGGGTCGGGATCGTGTTCCAGAACCCCGATCGCCAGATCTTCGCCGGCAAGGTCCGCGACGAGGTCGCGTTCGGACCGCGCATCCTCGGCCGGAGCGCCGGCCAGGTCACGGCGGCGGTCGCGGCGGCCCTCGGTGCGGTCGGCCTGGCCGCCGAGGCCGAGAAGAACCCGTACGACCTCGGCTACTCGCGGCGCAAGCTGCTCGCCCTCGCCTCGGTGCTGGCCATGGAGACCCCGGTCATCGTGCTCGACGAGCCGACGACCGGCCAGGACGCGCGGGGCATCGGCCGGGTCCAGCGGGTCGTCGCCGACGTCGCCGCCGCGGGCCGGACCGTCATCGCCGTCAGCCACGACATGCGTTTCGTGGCCGAATCGTTCGAGCGGGTCGTGGTCATGGGCACGGGCCGGATCCTGCTCGACGATGCCACCGAGGCGGTGTTCGCCGAGCCGAACTGGCCGACCCTCGCCTCGACCTACCTCGAGCCGCCCCTGGCGGCTCGCATCGGGGCCCGCCTCGGCCTCGGCTCCACGCCGACGGAGGTGGGACTCATCGAGCGCGTGGCGGGCGGCCTCAGCGCCCCCGGCTGATCAGCAGCAGGAACGACGTCTCGATGACGTCGATGCCGGCGATGATCGCGGCGAGGATGACGGGCAGCGGATGGCCCAGCGCCCAGCCGCCTGCGGCCGCGAATGCGGCCACGGCGAGGAACGCCAGGCGTACGCCGCGGATCACGCCCGGCACATCGTGCTGGCCCGCCTCGGCCATGCGCCGGACGCTCCGGACGAGGAGCACCACGCCGAGACCCGCGAAGCCACCCACGAGCGCGGCACGCAGGAGCGGGGGCGGCGTCATCAGGCCGTCGAGCGAACCGGCCGGCAGCGCGCCGGCGAGCGTGCCACCGACCACGGCCAGCACCCCGAGGCCGATCGCGACGACCATCCCGCCGCGCGGCGATGCGGCGGCGGTCATGCGGGCCCGGCGGCGGTCATGCGGGCGGCCATGCGGCGGCGGTCATGCGGCCGCGGTCGTGCGGGGCGGTCACGCCGACAGTCCGACCTCGTGGATCGCCCCGTCCACGATCCGCCACACCCGCAGGCTCGGGGCGCCCGTGGTCGGGTCGGCCTCGTCCTGGCTGAGCGACACGAGCAGGTACAGCGCGTCCGGGTAGAACGCCAGCCCGACATCCGTCGGGGACGGGACGGCCGGCGTGTGGGTGTGGGAGTGGACGATGCCCCAGATGACCTCGTCGGCGTCGTCGGCGGCGACCGAGATGCGGTACAGGTCGGCCGGATCGATCTCGTAGCGGTAGGGCGAAGCGGCGGCGTTGCGCGCGGCCTCGTAGCGCAGCGCGCTGCCGCCCTGGGCCGCCGGGCCCGTCCCGACGATCAGGCCACACGCCTCGTTGGGGTCCTCGGCCCGGGCGTGGGCCACGATGGCGTCACGGATGTCGGCCGGCAGGGCGGCATCGACCGGGCCAGGATGACCGACCTGATGCCCATGGCCGGACGGCTCACCAGATGACATCGACGTCCCTCGACCGGCTGGCGTGCCGACGCAACCGGCCGTCCCTGGACACCAGCGGCACGCGCACGTCGCGTGTGGTCGCGGACAGCATCCGGTCCGCGGGAGCGCCCGGGAAGGCCGTCCGGTCGAGCTGACCGAGCCAGGCGGCCGCCTCCGGCGACGACGGCGCCGTGACCGAGCGCTTGTCGGCCAGCACGAGCGCGATCCAGCTCCCGACCGGCCGATCCAGCCTGACCCGCCCGTCGCGGACGACCAGCCCGGCCTCCGACCGGGGGATCGGGCTGATGCGGATCTGCTCAGCCCGATCGATCGCGTCGTGAGCGATCGGGGACGGGCGCATCCGGTCGACGAACCACCGGACGAGGCACGTGGTGTCCAGCAGGAAGTTCGGGGTCGTCACCACCAGTTGACGCCGCCCTCGAGGGCTTCCTCCATGTCGTCGAAGTCGGTCGTGAAGGTGCCGGCCGAGAGGTACTTCCAGCCGCCATCGGGGAGCAACGCGACGATCGTGCCCGCCTCCATCCGGGCCGCCTCGCGGGCGGCCGCGACCAGCACCGCCCCGCACGACGGTCCGGCGAAGATGCCCTCGCGGAAGACCAGCTCGCGCAGGGCGGCGATGGCGTCGCGGTTGCTGACCAGGTACTTCGCGTCGATGAGCGACGGGTCGAGGATCTCCGGGATGAAGCCCTCGTCGAGCGAGCGCAGGCCCTGGACCAGCTCGCCGGGGAGCGGCTCGGCGGCGACGACCCGGACACCCGGCTTGTGCTCGCGCAGGTAGCGCGACACGCCCATCAGCGTGCCGCCCGTGCCGAGGCCGGCGACGAACACGTCGATCTCGGGGCAGTCGGCCAGGATCTCCGGGCCGGTCGTCTCGTAGTGCGCCCGCGGGTTCGCCTCGTTGCCGTACTGGTAGGGCATCACGAACCGGTCGTCCTTGGCCACGAGGTGCTTGGCCAGGGCGATCGCCCCGTTGGAGCCGAGCGACCCCGGCGAGTCGATCACCTCGGCGCCGAACAGTGCCGCCATCTGGCGTCGCTCGTTGGTCACGTTGTCCGGCATCACGAGCGCGACCCGATAGCCCTTGCGCCGCCCGATCATGGCCAGGGCGATGCCGGTGTTGCCCGATGTCGGCTCCAGGATGATCGAGCCCTCGTGGAGGGAGCCGCGGGCCTCGAGGTCCTCGATGAGGTACTTCGCGGCGCGGTCCTTGACCGATCCCGTCGGGTTCATCATCTCGAGCTTGGCGAGGATGCGAACCGCCGGGGTCGGACTCATCCGGGGGATCTCGACGAGGGGTGTGTGCCCGATCGCGTCGAGGATGTCGTCGAATCGCCCGCCGTGACGCGGGAAGTCGTCGTGGTCGTGATAGTGCGGATGCTCGTCCTCGACCGCCGGCCCGTGGTCGTGGCCGTGGTCGTCCGATCCGACCGCCCGCAGGGCCGGCATCATCGGCCTCAGCCGCCGGCCATGGCCGGCAGCAGGCGGACCTCGTCGGCCGGGGTGACCGGCGTGTCGAGCCCGGCGAGGTAGTGGACGTCCTGGCCGTTGACGTACACGTTGACGAAGCGGTTGAGGTCGCCGTCCGACGTGAGCAGCTGGCCGCCGAGGGCCGGATGCCGGGCGACGAGCGCGTCGACGACCTCGCGGATGGACGTCCCGGCGACATCGATCGACTTGACGCCGCCCACGTTGGCGCGCAGGACCGCGGGGATGAAGACCGTGCTCACGACGCGGACCCGAAGCCGCCGAACGAGCCGGTCATCAGGAACGGCGCATCGACGTTGACGCCGTCCACCTGGAACGGCTTGCCCGCCTTGCGCGCCTCGACGGCGGCATCGGAGCAGACCGGGCAGTCGGGGTCGCGGCGCAGCTTCAGCTCGGTGAACTCGGTCTCGAGGGCATCGAACAGGAGCAGGCGGCCGGCCAGCGTGGAGCCGATGCCGAGCAGGACCTTGAGCGCCTCGTTGGTCTGGAGCAGGCCCAGGATGCCGGGCACGACCCCGAGCACGCCGGCCACGGAGCAGCCGGGGGCGAGCTCGGGCGGCGGCGGGGTCGGGTACAGGCAGCGGTAGCATGGCCCCTCGAACGGGACGAACGTCGTCAGCTGGCCCTCGAAGCGGAAGACGCTGGCGTGCACGACCGGGATGCCGGCAGCGACCGCCGCGTCGTTCAGGATGTAGCGCGTCTCGAAGGTATCGGTGCCGTCGAGGATCACGTCGTAGCCGGCGATGAGCCGCTCGACGTTGGCGGCCACGAGCATCTCCTCGTGGAGGACGACGTTGACGTCCGGGTTGATGGCGTTGATGGCGATCTTCGCGCTCTCCACCTTGCGCTCGCCGACGCGGGCCGTGGTGTGCACGATCTGGCGCTGCAGGTTGCTGATGTCGACGACATCGAAGTCGACCAGGCCGATGGTCCCGACGCCGGCGGCGGCGAGATAGAGGGCCGCCGGGCTGCCGAGACCGCCCGCGCCGATGAGCAGGGCCTTGCTGCCGAGCAGCTTCGCCTGGCCGGCCGAACCGACCTCCGGGATGAGCAGGTGGCGGCTGTAGCGCTGCTTCTGCTCGGCGTCGAGGACGACCGGCGTCTCGAACGTCAGGCCGGCGCTCTTCCAGGCCTGGAACCCGCCCTTCATGCTGGCCACGTCGGTGTAGCCCATGTCGGCGAGCGTCTGGGCGGCGAACAGCGAGCGGATGCCGCCCGCGCAGTACAGGATCACGGGAGCGTCGCGGTCGGGCGCGATGCCCTCGATCTGCTGCTCGATGTAGCTCTTGGAGACATGGCTGGCGCCGGGGATGTACCCCTGCTCCCACTCGGAGGCCTCACGGACATCGATGACCGTGGCGGCGCCGGTGGGCAGGGCAGCGACCTCGTCGGCGCTGACCTCGCGGATCTGGGATCGGGCCTCGCGCAGGAGGTCCGCATAGGACTTGGGCATCGGGTGGTGGGGCTCCGGTGGATCGACGGGCTGGCGACTCGGGTGTCGAGGCCAGGGCGGGAGGGCTGGGCAGAAGGGCGGGCGGACGGCGGCCGGCTATGCCGGCTCGTTACACCTGCAGCGGCCCATCACGACTGGGCCTCGGCCGGCTGGGCCTCGGGGGTCCGGGCGACGCCGAGATCCTCGAGGACGTGCTGGAGCGAATCGTGGCTGAGCATCGCGCACTTGAGTCGGGCCGGGCTGATATCGATGCCGAGCAGGTCGAGCAGGTCGTCGGCGCTGATCTCCGCGACCTCGGCCAGTGGCTTGCCCTTGATCTCGTCGGTCAGGAGGCTCGCGCTCGCCTGGCTGATGGCGCACCCACGGCCGGTGAACGCGACGCGGTCAACGATGCCGTCGTTCACGCCGATCATCAGCGTGATCCGGTCGCCGCACAACGGGTTGGCCCCCTCGAAGCTGGCGTCGGCATCCTCGATGACCCCGAAGTTGTGGGGCCGCCGATAGTGCTCGAGGATGTAGTCGCGGTACAGGTCGTCCATGGCTTCCCGCATCCTAGCGCGAATCGCTAATCCCGACCACCAAGGTCGGGATTGCGCCGTGGCACTCGCCTGCTCAGGCCGCAGGGGGACGACCCCTCTTGAGCCCGGGTGGGCCCCCGGGCCGGA
>JBKHXL010000031.1:0-51681 GCA_046566045.1 Candidatus Limnocylindria bacterium | reverse complement strand
AGAGTGTCTGCTTCCCAAGCAGAATGTCGCGGGTTCGAATCCCGTCTCCCGCTCCACTGCTTCGCCCGGCGACGTCAGCGGCCTGGTGTCGCGAGCGTGAAGTTTTGTTTCCGGGGTCTTGAGTGAGTACGTCGCGCTCTTCGAGGGTGGCTGGAAGCCCGTGACAAAGCGCAAGTACCAGGATGGCTGAACCGCCCTGGGTTTCGTGGAGACTCGGCTGATTGGATTTCAGGCGGCCGCGGTGGCTGCCTGTAGGCGCTGATCGTAGGCGGCCTCGAACTCGGCCGGTGGGATGTCGCCACCGGCAGAGTGGAGCCGATCGGTGTTCCAGAAGTGGACCCAGCGGGCGGTCGCGTGCTCGACTTCGTCGACGCTCCGCCAGGGACCCTGACGGTTGATCAGCTCGGCCTTGTACAAGCAGAATGTCGCGGGTTCGAATCCCGTCTCCCGCTCCCCTTCTCCGCCCGGCGAGTACGGCGGCCTGGCGCGGCAAGCGGACGTCTCCGAGGGGCCTGCTGGCTCCGGATCCCGCCCGAGATCCTGCACAGCCTTGCGGCACGGGCGACACCATCGTGGAGCCCGCGGTCGTCCTCGCGTCGGCAGCGGGGGGCGACCACGCTGGATGCCGACGACCCGGCTCAGCGTGCCGGGTCGTCGACTCTGGCTGGAGCGTGCCTGGGCTCAGAGGCCGAGCTGGCCTCGGATGGCGCCCGCGGGATACGACGCGTTGTGCACGTTCACGTAGTAGTCAGTCAGATCCGCGATGATGTCGGCTGCCTGCTCCGGCGTCGTCGTGACGCAGTACGACAGCTTGTTGCCCGTCCGGTAAGCCAGATCGGGGCGCAGATCGACGACGACCGGTCCGGCGGAACCGGCCGGAGCCCCATGGATGTGCGCCGCGGCCACACCCGCGATGGCCTGGACCTTGGCCGCATAGCAGATGGTGCCACTCAGATAGACATCCAGGGTGATGGAGCCCTTGCCGTTGGGGTCGCCCGGACCGGGGACTTCCTCGGCGCCGGACAGGCTGGTGCTCAGGGTCGTGAAGTGGGCAGCCGAGGCAAGACCGGCCATGGCGAAGATCGAGATGGCCGCGAGGACAGCGGCGACCGACCAGGCTGAACGACGACGATTCATCTTGCTCCGTTCCTCCGTACGTGGGTTCCCCGGCGGCGTGGGTACGTCGCATGTGCCGCCGCAGATGACCGTGCCGGACGGATCGTCTGGTTTCGGACCTCGACGACGGACCGTCCGAGTCCCGGCGGCCGTTCCAGCCGACGATCCCGGAGCGCCTGCCGCCTCCAGGCGGCGATGGCGCTTGCCCAGCAGGGCGACCCTGGAGATCGTCACCGGCGCGTCACACGCGGCCGGTAGCGTCACCGCATGCTCGACCGACCTGTCCTCCCGGTCTATGGCGGTGGCCGCCGCCTCCCCGTCCACGCCGCGATCCAGGACGCCCAGGCCGGTCTCGGTGGCGGCCTGCTCCTGCGCATCCACGCCGCGCTGTTGCCGATGTCCGATGGGGAGATCCTGCGGGTGGCGAGCCCACTCCCCGATCTCGTCGACGAGCTGACGTCCTTCGAGGTCGCGTCCGGGCACGGGCTCCTGGCCGTCGAGGACGATCCCGCCCGACCGGGCTGGCGATTCCACTACCTCCGCAAGGGTCCGGTGCGCACGGAGTGGGACGGCGACGCCGGGGGGCGAGCGATACGCCGCGCAGGGCACGCGTCTCCGGCGGATGCCCCGACGGTCGACGAACTGATGCCGCGCCGCCTGTGGTTCTACGCGAACTACGACTGCAACCTGCAGTGCGACTACTGCTGTGTGGTGGCCGGACCTCGCGCCGATCCGCGCTGGCTCCCCTCGGACCGGATCCTGCGCGCGGCCGACGAGGCCCGCAGCGCCGGCTTCGAGCGGCTCTTCGTCACCGGTGGCGAACCGCTCCTGCGCCCGGACCTCCCGGCGCTCATCGAGGCGCTGACGGCTCGGCTGCCGCTGACGGTGCTGACCAACGCGATGCTGCTGCGCGGCCCACGCTGGGAGCGGCTGCGCGCGGTGATCACCCCGGGTCGGGATCTGGCCTTCCAGGTCAGCCTGGACTCGGCGACGCCGGAGCTGCACGACCTGCATCGCGGCGCCGGCGCGCACGGGAGGGCCCTCGACGGCATCGCGACGCTCCTCGCGGCCGGGGCCCGGGTCCGCCTCGCCGCGACCCTGCCGGCTGCACACCTCGACGAGATCCCCGGCCTGCATGCACTCGCCGACCAGCTGGGGATCGCGCGCGAGGATCGGATCTTCCGACCCCTCGCCCTGCGCGGAGCCGCCAGCGAGGGTGCGCCCATCCGACCGTCGGACATCGCGCCGGAACTGACCCTGGACGCCGACGGATGGAGCTGGCACCCGCTCTCGAACGATCCGGACATGCGCCTCCAGGCCGGCCCGCACGCGACGGTCGGGGAGGCGCTGACGGAGGTCCGACACCGGCTGACCGACCTGCTGGCGGGTCGATCCGCCCGCCTTGACCGCTTCGTCTGCGGCTGACCGACGACCAGGAGGGACCCGATGACATCGACATCCATGTCGCCCGCCGCGACGGCGCTGGAGAGCGCCTGGTTCGGTCGTGCAATGGCGGCGCTGCGGATCTACTTCGGCGTCGTCTACCTGCACAACGGGATCGCCAAGGTGCTGCCGGCCGTGCCCAACCTGTGGCCGGACACCCCGATCGGATTCGTCATCAACGCGACCGGGAATCGCAGCGCGTTCTCGATCCTGCAGTTCGAGGTGGTGACCCAACCCCACCCGATCGAGCCGTACCGAGCGCTCGTGGAGCAGGTGGTCCTGCCCAACTTCGGGTTGTTCGCCGCGGGCATCGGGATCCTGGAGGTCGCCGTGGGGCTGCTCCTGATCCTCGGCCTGGCGACACCGGTGGCGGCGATCCTGGCCGCCGGCATGGCGCTGCACCTCCAGTTCGCCACCCTCTGGAACGACAAGTGGATCTACGAGTACTCGCTCACGTGGCTGCCGCTGCTGTGCATCGCCGCCTTCCGGGCCGGGCGCTGGCACGGGCTCGACGCCCGGCTCGTCACCCGGCGCGCGCGATGGCCGGGCTGATGGGCGGCCCCGCGACCCGCACGCTGCCGCGGCTTCCACCCCGACCGACCCTGGTGACGGGCGGTGCCGGCTTCATCGGCACGGAGGTCGTGGCGTCGCTGCTGGACGACGGCGCCCGGGTGACGATCCTGGACGACCTGTCGATGGCGACGGCGGACTGGGCGTCGGCGCTCGGGCAGCGCGACGGGTGGTCGCTGGTTCGCGGGGGGGTCGAGGACCGCTCGGCGGTCGATCGGGCGCTCGACGGGTGTGAGCGGGTCGTGCACCTCGCGGCGAGCACGGACATCGCCGGCGGCCTGGGGCGCCCGGAGCGCGACTTCACGGCCTGCGTCATCGGCACCCAGGTCGTCTGCACCGCGATGTACCACGCCGGCGTCCGTGACCTGTGGTACGCGTCGTCCGGCGTCGTCTACGGCTCGAGCGGTGGGCGTCCCACGGCCGTGGCCGAGGGTGACGGACCGTATCGACCGGCCTCCCACTACGCGGCGGCCAAGCTGGCGGGCGAGGCCATCATCTCCGGCTTCGCTCACCTGTACGGCTGGCGGGCGATCGCGTTCCGGTTCGGCAACACCGTCGGGCCACGCTCGGACCATGGCGTCGTCCACGACCTGGTGGTCAAGCTCCTGCGCGACCCGACCGAGCTGGAGCTGCTGGGCGACGGGCGGCAGGCCAAGCCGTACCTCCACGTCCGCGACCTCGTCGCCGGCATGCGGCACGCTGCGGCCGCCGTCGACGGCCCGTTCACGGTCCTCAATCTCGGGCCTGCCGGGACGGTCAGCGTCGACACGGTCGCGGATCTCGTCATCGAGGCGCTCGGTCTGGACCCGGCGGACGTCAGGCGCCACTACGTCGGCGGGACGAGGGACGGTGGCGGCTGGGCCGGTGACACGCCGTTCGTGGCGTTCGAGACGGCGGCCATGGATCGACTCGGCTGGCGGCCGGCCAGCGACGCGGAGACCGCCATCCGCGAGGCCGCGGCCGCCATCGCCGACCGGTATCGACGCGCCACCCTGCCCCTGTTCACCGCGAGCGAGCGCCGCGAGCGGATGGCGACCGTCGCCTGACCGCGTACGACACCGGTCCATCGCCGCTCGACGGGCGGGGCCAGCGACCGTGAAGGGGTGGACGCCCGCCTCGGCATGGTTCGGGCTCGGGGCGCTGCTGGCGGGAGTGCTTGGTGCCGTATGGGCCGGGTCGCTGTTGCTGTCGCGCGCCCGGGGCCTGGCCACGGCCGCCTACGACCTGGCGTTCTTCCAGCAGCTCGTCTGGCGCATCGGCCATGACGGTGCATGGTTGACATCGTTCGATGACGGCTCGTTCCTTGGTCTGCACTTCTCGCCCATGCTGGCGGTCCCGGCCGCCATCCAGCACCTGGTCGGCCACGACGCGCGGTGGCTCACGGTGATCCACGCCGCGGCCGTCGGGGCGCTGGCGCCGGCGACGTTCCTGTTCGTGCGGGCGGCCCTGCGCCCCAGCCGCCACGCCGGGCTCGTCGCGCTCGGCCTGGCCGTCCCGGCGCCGTTCTGGGCGATCAGCCAGGAGATCACCCGCGCCGACTTCCACCCGGAGCTGGTCGGCATCGTGCTCGCCCTGCTCGCGGGCTGGGCCGGGCTCACCGGCCGCGTCCGGATCATGTGGCTGTCGGCCGGGCTGGCCCTCACCGCTCGCGAGGATGTGGCGTACGCCGTGCTCGCGGCTGCCCTGGTCGTCGCGGCAGTCGGAGCCGGCCGACGCGCCCGTCGGCACGGCCGCCTGCTCGCGGTGATCGCGATCGTGTGGGGGATCGCGATCTTCGGGGTGGTCATGCCGGCCATCCGTGGGGACGCCGTCGTCGACACCGCGCGCTACTACGCCTGGCTCGGCCGCGGCCCGGAGATCGTGCTGGCGCCGTTCACGCTCACCGGCGAGATCATCGCCGCCCTCACCCGACCGCAGCCGTGGTTCGTCGTCGCCGGCCTGGGCATCACCCTGCTGGGCCTGCCCCTGCTGCGCCCTCGCTGGCTCCTGCTCATGGTGCCGCCCCTGACGGCGACGCTGCTGTCGAGCCACCTGCCCCAGGCGTCCCTCATCCTCCACTACCCGGTCATCCTGATCGTCCCGGCCCTGGCCGCGGCAGCGATGGGCGCCCGTCGCGGCCTGGCGGTCCTTGGCCGGCACGGCCGACGGCAGCGGCGACGAGGCGGGCGCCCGCTGGTCCGTGCCGGCGTCCTCGCGGCCATGACGGCGCCGGCGCTGGTCGTCGCCACCGTGCAGGGTGCGCTGCCGCCGTTCGACGACGGCGGGGCCTGGGCCTTCGCGCAGCCCGCCGCGATCGCGCCCCTGCGCGCGGTCGCCGCGCAGGCGCCGTCGGATGCTCGACTCGTCGTCGACGAGGGCACGGCCGCACCGCTGGCGTCGCGCCTGGACATCGCGCTCATCACCTGGCCGCGCGCCGGACGGCCCACGGACTATGTCCTCCTGGACCGCTCCGCCTGGTCGCCCAGTCGATGGGCGACCGACCGTCGCCTGCGGGTCGCGACACGCGTGCAGGGCCAGGGGCGACCGGTCCTTGCCGACGATGGGCGATTCCTGCTCCTTGGGCCGATCCCCGAGGCTGGGCCGTGACCACGGCCCAGCGGGCCGGAGCCGGTCCGGTCTCGCGCGTGGCCGTCGTCATCCCGGCCCTGGACGAGGCGACGGCCATCGGCGACCTCGTCCGGGGGCTGCGGGCGCTGGATCCGGTCTGCTGCGTCATCGTCGTCGATGGTGGCTCCCGGGATGGCACGGCCTCGATCGCGGCGGACGCCGGAGCCTGGGTGGTCCACGAACCCCGGCGGGGCTATGGCCGTGCCTGTCGGACCGGGACGGACCTCGCCCTCGACGCCGACCCGGACGACCCGACGCACCGCCACGACGCTGTCGCGTTCCTTGATGGCGATGGCGCCTGCGACCCGGCGGACCTGGATGACCTGGTGCGCGCCACGGTCGGGCACGACGTCGTGCTCGGCAGCCGGCGCAGGGCCCGCCTGGAGCGGGACGCGATGCCCTGGCTCGCACGGCTCGGCAATGCGCTGGTGGCCGGTCTGGCATCGATCCTGACCGGCCGGCGCGTGCACGATCTGCCGCCCCTCAAGATCGTTCGAGCCGAGGCCATGCGCCGCCTGGCCATCGACGACGACGGCTACGGCTGGACCGCCCGGCTCGTGCTGCGGTCCCTCGCGGACAGGGGCCTGCGGGTCGTGGAGTGCGACGCCTCGTTCCGGGTCCGGCGCGGCGGCACGAGCAAGGTGTCCGGCTCGTGGCGAGCGTCCATCGCGGCCGGGCGGGCGATGCTCAGCACGGTCCGCCGAGAGTACCGGCCGCGTCCGCTGCTGGCCCTGATGGCCAAGGCGCCACAGGCGGGCCACGCCAAGACCCGCCTCGCTCGGGACATCGGCGCCGGCGCGACCGCCGACTTCTGGGCGGCCTGCCTGGGCGATGCCGCGACCGGCCTCCGACGCGCCGCGACCACCGCTCGAGCGGCGATGATCACCGTGGTTCCCACGCACGCGGATGTCGAGTCCGTACGGGCGCTCATCGGGGCGTCCGAGGACGTCCGGGCGCAGACGTCCGTCGGCCTGGCCGGCGCCCTGGTCGACGTGTTCATGGACGCCTGGGATCGCGGCGCGGACCGGGCGGTCGCCGTCGTGGGCGACAGCCCGACCCTGGGACCCGAGCCGATCCTCGAGGCCCTCGCCGCGCTCGAGCGCGATCGCGCGGCGGCCGTCCTTGGACCGACCCCGGACGGCGGCTACCACCTGGTCGCCGCACGCTGGCGACAGCCCGGCCGCTGGGCCGGGCCCCGCCGACGGCACGGCGCCCGGCTCGTCCTGGAGCGCCGCCTGCGCCTGGCCTTCGCGCCGGCGGCGATGGGCACGACGTCGGCCCTGGACGCCACGCGGGCCGGCCTGGAAGCGGCTGGATGGTCGGTCCAGGTCGGTGAGCCCTGGCCGGACATCGACACCATCGACGACCTCCGCATGCTCGCCGCCAGCCGGCCCTCGTGGGCCGCGCGTGCACCCAGGACGGCCCACTGGCTGGGCCGTCATCCCACGGTCATCGAACCATGGTCCGATGACCACCCGATCGCCACCCAGCCGGAGGAACCGCCGTGACCGACCCCCGCCCTCTCGACCTCGACCGACCCAGCCGAGCGACGTACCGGGTGGGCGCCGTGGCCTACAAGGCCCAGGTGGTCACGATCTGGGAGGCATTCCGGCGGTGGTTCCACGAGCGAGGGCTACCGCTCGAATACGTCCTCTTCTCCACCTACGACGAGCAGGTGGACGCGCTCGCCTCCGGCTGGATCGACGTGGCGTGGAACACGAACTTGGCGTATGTCGCCACGCTCGATCGCACCGACGGCCGCAGCCACGCCATCGCGATGCGCGACACCGATCGCGACTGGACCAGCCACATCCTGGTGCGGCGTGGCGACCCGGCCGTCCGGGATGGGCTCGAGGCGCTGCGCGGCCGGCACGTCGGCTTCGGCGACGCGGACTCGCCACAGGCCTGGATCCTGCCCGCCCACGCCCTGCGCGCCGAGGGATTCGACCCGCTGACGGACCTCCTCGGCGAGCGCCTCGACCGCGACCTGGGCAAGCACGGCGATACGGGCGGGGCCGAGTTCGCGCAGGTGGAGCGGCTCCTCGGCGGCGAGCTGGACGCGGCCGTCGTGTCCGAGCCGACATGGCAGGCGATGCGCGACGCCGGCCTCGGCGAGCGCCTGGCGGTGGCCTGGACCTCGCCACCGTTCCACCACTGCAACTTCACCGTGCTCGATGCGTCGACGGCGGACCACGCCAGGTTCGTCGCGCTGCTCCAGTCGATGGACGAGCACGACCCGCAGCTCCGCGATGCGATGCGCCTCGAGTACGTCCACCGCTGGGTGGACCCCGACCCGTCGGGCTACGCGGACCTCATCGCGGCCGTCTCGACCCGCGGCATCACGGTGGAGGCCTGACCGGTGGACTCGCGACTGGACGACAGCCCGTGGCGGCGGATCCATACGGTCATCGCCCTGGCCCTCGGCGTGGGCTGGATGCTCGACGCCTTCGAGGTCCAGATCATCGGCTCGGTCATCCCCGGCATCCAGGCCGAGTTCCGGCTGGATGGCGCGCAGTCGGTCTGGATCAACGTGATCTGGTTCGCGGGCGTCGCGGTCGGCGCCCTGGCCTTCGGGTTCCTGGCCGACCGATTCGGACGTCGACGCCTGTTCGTGGCCACGCTCCTGATGTACTCCGTGGCCGCGATCCTGACGGCGACGGCCCAGGACTACTGGTCGTTCGTCTTCTTCCGCTTCATCACCGCCCTCGGCGTCGGCGGCGAGTACTCAGCCGTCTCGTCGGCCATCAGCGAGTTCATGCCGGCGCGGAGCCGAGGCCGATCCAACGGCCTGGTCATGACGTTCTGGGCGGTCGGCGGCATCCTCGCCTCGGTCGTGTCCATCGTGGTCATCTCGGCCCTGGACCTCAGCTGGCGGTACACCCTGCTGTTCGGCGTGGTGAGCGCCGGCTACGGCCTCATCGCCCGCCGCCTGATCCCGGAGTCGCCTCGCTGGCTCGCGTCGCGCGGTCGGCTGGAGGAAGCCGACCGCGTCATCGAGCGGATCTCGGGGATCCCGACCCCGACCGCGAGCACGGATCGCGAGGTGCCGCGCCAGACGTTCGGCGGCTCCGTGCGCGAGCTGTGGGCCGGTCACCGGCCGCGGCTGGCCTTCGGCATGGCCCTCGACTTCTCCGAGGCCGCGGGCTACTACGGGCTGTTCACCGCCATGAGCGTGTTCGTCTTCTCGTCGGCGACCGGCCAGGTGCCGATCGACGACGCGATCCTGCCGGTGTACTACCTGATCGCCAATGTCGGCGCGATGTTCGGCGGGATCGCCGTGTCGTTCGCCCTCGACGCGTTCGGCCGGCGGCCGACGGTCACGGTGTCGTACACGCTGGCCGCCCTGAGCATGCTCGGCTGCGCCTGGGCCGCGGCGACGGGTTCCGCGACGGTCGTGCTGATCGCCTTCACGGTGGCCGCCTTCGTTGCCACGTGCGCGTGGGTGTCCGCCTATCCGACCATCGCCGAGCTCTTCCCCACCCACCTGCGCGCCACCGGCTTCGGGCTGTCGGTCGGGGTCGGGCGGACGGGCGCGATCGTCGGACAGGTCATCCTGGCCCTCGTGGCCATCCGCTTCGACGCCGGCTCCATCTTCGCGCTGCTGGCCGGCTTCTGGCTGATCGGCACCGTCGCCGGGCTGATCTGGTGGCGCACGGGCCACGAGGCCAACGGCCGCGCGCTGGAGTCGTTGGTCCCGGCCGAGCCGGGGGCGCGGCATGCACCGGTCGCCGTCCATGCGCGTGAGGCGCCGTGACGCTCGCCCGATCACACGCGCGCGCCGGGCGCCCTGCCACGGTCGGGCGTTGGTGCCGCGGCCGGTGCTATCGTCGCGTCCAGGCGGATGCCCCACGTCTTGAGGAGAGTCCATGACCGGACCGACCACGCGCAGCACGCATCTCGACGGCGAGGCGGCCGAGCACCGACGGACCGCGGCAGGCCGAGGCGACGCGGCATCGTTCCCGGCGGGCCGGGTGACACGCTCGACGCTCGAGCCGGGCTGGCGCTGGTCGGAGCAGGTCGGCCGGGCGATGGGCCTCGAGCTGTGCCCGGTGCCGCACCTCGGCTACGTCATCGCCGGACGGATGGTCGTGGTCATGGCTGACGGGACGGAGCATCGCTACGGTGCCGGCGACGCCATCTCCGTCGATCCACCCCACGACGCGTACGTCGAGGGCGACGAGACCTACGTCGGCATCGACGTCCTGCCGGCGAGCGGCCCGACCGGCGGCGGTCGGGGGCCCGCCCGGAGCGTCCTCGACACCATCGGCGACACCCCCCTGGTCGAGCTGCGGCGCGTCGTGCCGCCAGGCTCGGCGCGGGTGGTGGTCAAGGTGGAGGGAACGAACCCGACCGGCTCGATGAAGGACCGCATGGCCCTCGCCGCCATCGACGGCGCGGAGCGGCGCGGCCTGCTGGCGCCGGGCGGCACGGCCGTCGAGTACACCGGGGGCAGCACCGGGACGTCCCTCGCCCTCGTCTGCGCGGCGCGCGGCTATCGCATGCGCATCGTGACGTCGGACGCGTTCAGCATCGAGAAGCGCGACCACATGCGGGCGCTCGGTGCCGACGTCGTCATCGAACCGAGCGACGAGCTGCGCATCACCGAGGAACTCATCAAGCGGATGATCGAACGGTCCCGTCGGATCGCCCAGGACGAGGGCGCCTGGTGGGTGGACCAGCTCAACAATCACGACGCGGTGGCGGGCTACACGGCGATGGGTGACGAGATCTGGACCCAGACGGGCGGCCGGGTCGATGCCTTCGTCCAGTCGGTCGGCACCTCCCATTCGCTCCACGGCGCGGCCGAGGCGCTGCGCCGCCACCAGCCGGATCTCCACGTGGTCGCCGTCGAGCCGGCCGAGTCCCCGGTGCTGTCGGCGGGCCGGACCGGCGCCCACCGCATCGAGGGCATGGGCATCGGCTTCGTGCCGCCCCTGTGGGACCCGAGGGCGGTCTCCGAGATCGCGACGGTGACCTCGGCCGAGGCCCACGAGATGGCCCGCCGCCTGTCGCGCGACGAGGGCCTGTTCGCCGGGTCGTCCGGCGGCGCGAACGTCATCGCGGCGCTGCGCGTCGCCGAGCGACTCGGACCGGACGCCACGGTCGCCACGGTCCTGTGCGACACCGGCATCAAGTACCTGTCCACGGAGGTCTACGCCTCGACCCCGGGATGACCGGCGTGCTGGCTAGGGAGCGATCATCCGGCGCTTGGCCAGCACGAGCTGGAGGTCCTGGGTGACGCCGGTGGCGAAGCCCGCCTCGGACAGGGCGAGGTAGTACTCCCACATCCGGACGAACCGGTCGTCGAAGCCGAGGGCGCGGACCTCGTCGAGACGGCGCGCGAAACGCCGCCGCCACTCGCGCAGCGTGCGGACGTAGCTCGCCGCGATGTCGTCGATGTCGGTGATGAGCAGGCTCGTCCGGTGCATCGCCCGTTCCATGACCGCGATCGACGGGCACAGCCCGCCGGGGAAGATGTAGGTCTGGATCCAGTTGGCGCCGCGCCGCTGGGACTCGTAGGCGGCGTCCGGGAAGGTGATCACCTGGATGCTCGCCTTGCCGCCGGGCTTGAGGGCCGCGTCCACGGCCTGGAAGTAGGCCGGGAAGAAGTCGTGGCCGACGGCCTCCAGCATCTCGATCGAGACGACCGCGTCGAACTGGCCCTCGATGTCGCGATAGTCGCGCAGCTGGACGTCGACCAGGTCGGACAGGCCGGCGGCGGCGACCCGCTCGCTCGCCAGCGCGTGCTGCTCGGCCGAGATGGTGACGGTCGTGACCCGGCAGCCGAGCTCGCCGGCCGCGTACAGGGCGAAGCCGCCCCAGCCGGTGCCGATCTCCAGGACGTGCATCCCCTCGGTCAGCCCCGCCCGCTCGGCCATCCGCCGGTACTTGTTGCGCTGAGCCTGCTCGAGCGTTTCGTGGTCGGACTCGAAGACCGCCGAGGAGTAGGTCATCGACTCGTCGAGGAACAGCCGGTACAGGTCGTTGCCCAGGTCGTAGTGCGCGGCGATGTTGCGCCGGGCGTTCGCCCTGGTGTTGCGCCGGGCGCGGTGGGCCAGGGTCTTCTGGATCTGGGCGGGGATGCGCCACCAGCCGCTGGCCAGGGCGAGGTCGCCGCGGTTGAGCGCCGCGACGCGGATGAGCCCGGCGAGGTCGGGTGAGGACCACAGGCCGTCCATGTAGGCCTCGCCCCCACCGGTCTCGCCGCCGAGCAGGAACCGCTCGAACGCCGCGTGGTCGTGGATCCGGATCTCGCCCTGGTGCGGCGAGGTCGCGTCACCGAACGTCCGGCGCGTGCCATCCGGGAGCTGGATCGTGATCGCGCCGACGCGCAGGCGGGACAGGGCCGCGATCCCGACCCGCCAGGCCGTGCGTGCCAGGATCGACGGGCGGCCCGGGTCGCGGCGCGTGCCCGATCCGCTGTGCAGGCTGGTGTCGGTCACTGGACTACCCTCCCGGTGGCAGAGGCTCCCGTGAGTGCTGCCGCTCGGTGAGGACCGGGGAGACGGCCTGGGTCGGTCGCCCCTCGTGGGCCACGATGACACCGCCGCTCCCGGTCCCCCGGAGACAACGGACCGGCAACAGAGGGACGCGCCGAAGAGCGCCAGTCAGTGACCGCCCGGGAGCCGTCTCCATCGCCGAGCTCGTGCTGCCACACGAAGGAGGAACGATGTTCGCAGGGATCGACTGGGCGGCTGACGAGCATGCCGTCTGCGTCATCGACGACGACGGTCGGGTCATCGACCGGTTCACGATCGGCCACACGGCCGACGGGTTCGAGCGGTTGATCCACCGACTGGCCCGACATGGCGATGCGGCCGACCTGGCGGTCGCCATCGAGCGGCCCGACGGCCGGCTCGTCGACCGCCTGCTTGCCGCGGGCCATCCGGTCGTGCCGGTCAAGACGACCGCGATCAAGGCCTGGCGCGAGGCCGAGGTCGGCTCGGGCGCCAAGAGCGATCCGGGCGACGCCCGGGTGATCGCCGACTACCTGCGCCTGCGTCGGCACGACCTGCGCGAGCTGCGTCCGTTCAGCGCTGAGACGCGCGCCCTGCGGGCCGTCGTCCGGGCGCGCGGGGACCTGATCGACGCCCGGATCGCGGCCGCCAACCAGCTCAGCGCGACCCTCGCCGCCTTCTGGCCCGGCGCCGGCGAGCTGTTCGCCGAGGTGTGGAGCGAGATCAGCCTGGCGTTCCTGGAGCGCTACCCGACGCCGGCCGCGGCGGCCCATCTGGGCGAGGCCCGGATGACGGGCTTCCTGCGCAAGCACGGCTACAGCGGACGGCGCACCCCGAGTGAGCTGCTCGAGCGGTTGCGCTCCGCGCCGGCGGGCCTCGCCGACGGACCCGAATCGGAGGCGCGACGGGACGCCGTGCTCGCGATGGTCCGGGTCGTGCGAGCACTGAACCGCTCGATCAAGGACCTCGACCGCTCGGTCGTCGCCCATCTCGACGAGCACCCGGACGCCGAGGTCTTCCGCTCGCTGCCACGAGCGGGGCAGGTCAGCGCCGCCCAGATGCTCGCCGAGTGGGGCGACTGCCGGGAAGCGTACGACGACGCCGAAGCGGTGGCCGCCCTGTCGGGCATGGCGCCGGTCACGAGGCGGTCGGGCAAGCATCTCGCGGTCGGCTTCCGGTGGGCCTGCAACACGCGCTTCCGGAACGCCATGGCGACGTTCGCCGACAACAGTCGCCACGCCAGCCCGTGGGCGGCGTCGATCTACCAGGCGGCGCTCGACCGAGGCGTCGACCATCCCCACGCGGTGCGCATCCTGGCCCGTGCCTGGATCCGCGTGATCTTCCGCTGCTGGCAGGACGGCGTGGCCTACGACCCTGCCCGTCACGGTGCGGCCCGGCGCCTTGCCGACGCGAGCTCCATGGTCGTCGTTGCGGCTTGAGGTTGACACAGAGGGTGTCACTGGGCGGCCTCCGGGCCGGTCGGCGCGACGGTGCCGCCGCGGGCGCCGCTAGGCGGAGCGTGACCGGCGCCGCGAGGCGGGGCGTGGCCGGCGCCGCGAGCCGCCTCGAACGCCGCGACGGCCGGGCCGTGGCGCTGGAAGCGGACGCCCTTCCGCCACAGACGCAGGGCGTGGAGGTGGATGAGCGCGATCGTTCGCTGGGTCATGAACGGGTGCCGCAGGAGCATGCGCACGAGCATCCGATCGGTCAGCGGACGGCGCGCCAGCACCACGCTCGTTGAGAGCAGCGGCGCATCGTCCTGGCGATGGTTGATGGCGATGCGCAGGCTCGACGGCTCGTCGGCGACGTGCACGGTGTAGCGGCCCTCCAGGTCGATGAACGGCGAGACGTAGAACGCCTTGTCCATCCCGGCCACAAGGCGGTCGTCGCCACGGGCCGGGCCGTCTGGAGACTGGCGAAGCGTGTACAGGTGCCGCTCCAGGTGCGTGTTATGCACCTCGATGACGACCGTGCGCAAGACCCCGCTCGCATCGCGGCACAGGTAGAAGCTGGCCGGGTTGAACACGTAGCCCAGGACGCGCGGATCGGTCACGAGGGTGATCCGCCAGCCGGTCGGGTCCTCGCCTCCGGCGCGCAGGTGGGACAGCACGGTCGCGCGCAGGTCGGCAGCCGGCTCGGGCCAGTGGTCGTCGTCCCGGAACGAGAGCACGTTGCGCCGGTTCCGGCTGAGCAGGCGCAGCGCGCGGTCGACCGCGTCGAGCTCGTCGAGGTCCAGGGCGAGGTAGTACACGTCGTGCTCCAGGGCGTACACGACAGGACGCGCCCGGCGATGCCGGACGGTCCCTTCGAGGAGGTGCGACCTCATGCCGCCACCTCGGCCTCGGCCGCGCCGATGCGCTCGGCGACCTCGAATCCGGAACGGCAGCCGTCCTCGTGGAAACCCCAGCCCAGGTGCGCGCCGGCGTAGTACGTGCCCCGGTGCCCCTGCAGGCGGCCGACGGCGGCCTGCGACTCGAGCGAGCGGAAGGTGTACAGCGGATGGCTGAACGCGCGGGCCAGGATGACCTGCTCGTCGCGCACGCGATCGCCCGGATTGACCGAGACGAAGTACTGCGTCGGGCCCGGGAGGGACTGGAGCCGGTTCATGTGGTAGGTCATGGTGACAGCGCTGGCCGGCGGGTCGCAGGCGACCTGGTCGACGTTCCACGACGACCACGCCCCGGCGCGGCGCGGCATGATCCCGTCGTCGGTATGGAGCACGACCTCGTTGCGGTTGTACTCGAAGCCGTCGAGGGCCGTCCGCTCGAGGGGGTCGGCATCGCGCAGCAGCTCGATCGCCTCGTCGGCGTGGGTCGCCATCACCACCGCGTCGAAGCGCTCGTGCACGCCGGCCGCGGTGCGCACCATCGCCCCGACCTCGTCACGGGTGACGGCCGTGACGGCATCGCCGGCACGCAACGCGCCGGCCGGCAGGGCGGCGAGGAGCCGCTCGACGTAGCGCTTCGAGCCGCCGCTGACGGTCCGCCAGGGCAGCGCGCGGCCGACCCCGATGAGGCCGTGGTTGTCCAGGAAGCGGAGCAGGTAGTCGACCGGGTACTCGAGCGTCCGGCCGGGCGCCGTGGACCACACCGCCGCCGTGATCGGGGTCAGGAAGTGGTCGCGGAACGCGCTCCCGAAGCGCCGCTCGTCGAGGTACTCGCCGAGGGTCAGGCCGGCCGGTGTCGAGCCGTCCAGGATGGCCCGTGCGTCGCGGTAGAAGCGCAGGATGTCGGGGAACATGCGCAGGTACGACGGGCGCGCCGCGAGCGAGCGCTGGGCGAAGAACCCGCCCACGCCGCGCGAGCCGAACTCCACGTCGCACGCGCGGCAGGCCGATCCGAACGACATGTCGCTCCGCTGGGTCTCGACCCCGAGCTCGTCGAACAGCCCGACGAGACGCGGATACGTCGGCTCGTTGTAGACGATGAAGCCGGTGTCCACGTGGACCGGTCCGCCCGGTGCGTCCACGGTGACCGTGGCGACGTGCCCGCCCGGCTGGGATCCGCGCTCGAACAGGGCCACGTCGTGTCCCCGACGATCGAGGGCGTAGGCGGCGGTCAGGCCGCTGACCCCGGTCCCGATGACGCCGATCCTCATCGGGCCGTGGTCCGGGCGCGCTCGGCCAGGGCTTCGGTCATGCCGTCGCGGGCCCCCTGCCCGATCTTCCGGAAGGCACCGCCGAGGGACGGGGTCAGGAGGCCCTTCCAGCCCTTGAGCTCGATGTCGGCGACATAGTCGACGCGGGTCCCGCCGTCGTCGGTGGGCGCGAAGCGGATGTCGTCGGTGGCGACGATGTCCTTGCCGACGCCGCGCAGCACCACCCGGCGGTCGGGCTCGTACGCCTCGATCGTGTACTGCATCGGGATGGTGCCGCTGCCCATCTTCACCACGAGGTCGTAGCGCGCTCCGGTCCCGACCGGTCCGTCACCGACGCGGACGGCGCTGACGGTGTTGGGGTCCCACTCCTCGTTGGTCGCGAAGTCGGCGATGTAGGCGAAGGTATCCTGCAGCGGCAGGCTGGTCTCGATGGTCTCGTGCAGGCGGGGCATTCGGTCTCCTGTGGGTCCTGCTCGGGGACCCGTCACCCACCCATTCGCACGAGACGCCGATCCGGACGGGTCGGACCAGCGAACCGGAGGTCATGATGGACCTGCGAGCGCTCCTCGATGACCTGGCCGAGATCCTGGTGATCCCGTCCTTCACCCGGACAGGCTACGCCCTGCGCCGGCGTCTTTTCGACTGGGAGGACCCGTCGGCGTGGTCGCTCGCCGGCAGGACGGTCGTGCTGACCGGCCCGACATCGGGCCTCGGTCGCGCCGCGGCCGCGGGACTTGCGGCGATGGGTGCGCGCCTCGTGCTGGTCGGGCGCGACGAGGGCCGGCTGGTCCAGACACGGGACGAGCTGGTCGCGGCGCATCCCGGGCTCGAGACCGCCCTGGTCGTGGCCGACATGTCGTCACTGGCGTCCGTGCGCGCCGCGGCCGAGACGATCCTGGCCACCCAGCCGCGCGTCGATGTCGTGGTCGACAACGCGGGCGCGATGTTCGCCGAACGAGCCGAGACCCCCGAGGGCTTCGAGCGCAGCTTCGCCACCATGGTCCTGGGCCCGTTCGTCCTCGTCGGGCGCCTGCTGCCGCGGCTCCTGGAGAGCCCGGACGCGCGGGTCATCGCCGTCACGTCGGGCGGGCAGTACACCCAGGCTCTGCCCCTCGACGACCTCGGCTTCGAGCGCGGCGAGTACGACGGCCCGCGCGCCTACGCTCGCGCGAAGCGCGCCCAGGTGACGCTCGTCCGCGAGTGGGCGCGGCGCCTGCGGGGGACCTCGGTCGTGGTCAACGCGATGCACCCGGGCTGGGCCGACACGCCCGGGCTCGAGGCGTCCCTGCCGGGATTCCGCGACCTGATGGGCGATCGCCTGCGCTCGGCCGAGGAGGGCATCGACACGGTGCTGTGGCTGGCCGCGTCCGCGGACGGGCGCGCTCAGCGCGGGAAGCTGTTCCTGGACCGGCGACCGCGACCGTTCGACCGGGTGCCGACGACGCGACTCGACGCGGCCCAGCGCCGGGAGCTGTGGGATCGGGTCGTGGCGATGACCGGCGAAGCGGATCCGCGGCCCGCCGGATGAGCGGCAGCGTCGGCTGATCTCCGGACGTTTGTGTTGCTCCTGCACAAACGCCGGTGCTACGCTCATCGCGACCCAGCTGCGACCCAGCTGCGACCCTGCCGCGACCCGCCGTCCCGAGGAGGTCCACCCGTGAGCGCCCCGTTCTTCACCGAGATCAGCGAGCCGATCCGGTTCGAGGGACCGGATGCCCGGAGCTCCCTCGCCTACACCGTCTACGACAAGGACCGCGTGGTCCTCGGCAAGCGGATGGAGGAGCACCTGCGCATCGGTGTGTGCCTGTGGCACTCGTTCGCCTGGGACGGCCGCGACATGTTCGGCATCGGCACGCTCGACCGCCCGTGGCTGACGGCCGGCGGCGATCCGATGGACCAGGCCCGGCACAAGATGGCGGTCGCGTTCGAGTTCCTCGAGCGCCTCGACGTGCCGTACTACTGCTTCCACGACCGCGACGTCGCCCCCGACGGGGCGACCTTCGCGGAGTTCCGCTCGAACCTCATGGCCCTCGTCGACGACGCGCTCGGCTACCAGGAGCGGACCGGCAAGCGCCTGCTGTGGGGCACGGCCAACCTGTTCACCCACCCGCGCTTCCAGGGCGGCGCCGCGACCAACCCCGACCCGGAGGTCTTCGCCTACGCCGCTGCGCAGGTGAAGAACATGCTCGAGGTGACCCTCCGCCTGGGCGGCGAGAACTACGTCCTGTGGGGCGGCCGCGAGGGCTACGACACGCTGCTGAACACCGACCTGCGGCGCGAGGGGGACCAGCTCGCCCGCTTCCTGCACCTGGTCGCCGACCACAAGCACAGGATCGGCTTCGATGGGGCGCTGCTCATCGAGCCCAAGCCGATGGAGCCGACCAAGCACCAGTACGACTATGACTCGGCGACCATCCACGGCTTCCTCGCCCGCCATGGGCTGGAGGGCCAGTACCAGCTCAACATCGAGGCCAACCACGCCACGCTGGCCGGCCACTCGTTCCACCACGAGGTCGCCTACGCGGTGGCGCATGGCCTGATGGGCAGCATCGACGCCAACCGGGGCGACCCGCAGAACGGCTGGGACACCGACCAGTTCCCCAACTCCGTCGAGGACCTGGCCCTGCCGCTGTACGAGATCCTGCGCGGCGGCGGGTTCGCGACCGGCGGCTTCAACTTCGACGCCAAGCTGCGCCGCCAGAGCATCCACCGCAACGACCTGTTCCACGCCCACGTCGGCGGCATCGACACGCTGGCACGGGCACTCCTCGTCGCCGCCGACCTGCTCGAGCAGCGGACCCTGAGCGATCCGCTCGAAGCCCGCTATGCGGGCTGGTCGGGCACGCTCGGCTCGGCCATCCTCGACGGGCGCGAGTCGCTCGAGAGCCTCGAGGCGCGGGTCGCCGCGGGCGAGATCGATCCGACGCCGGTGAGCGGCGCCCAGGAGCACCTCGAGAACCTGGTCAACCGGCGGATCTGGAACGCGGACCGCTGACGGCGATGGGCCACGTCGTCGGCATCGACGCGTCGACGACGGCGACGAAGGCCGTCCTGGTCGATGCGTCCGGGACGGTCGTCGGCGTCGGCGCGGTCGAGTACGGCTACGACGTCCCGCGGCCCGGCTGGTCGGAGCAGTCGCCCGAGCTGTGGTGGGATGGCGCCTGCGGGGCGATCCGGGCCGTCCTGGCCTCGACCGGTGTGGCGGCCGACGATGTCGCCGCGGTCGGTCTGACCGGGCAGATGCACGGGCTGGTCCTCCTCGACGCTGCGGACCGCGTGCTGCGCCCCGCGATCCTGTGGAACGACCAGCGGACGGCCGAGGCGTGCGACACGATCCGCGCCACGATCGGCCCGGAACGGCTGATCGCCGTGACCGGCAACGACGCCCTGACGGGCTTCACCGCAGCGAAGCTGGTCTGGGTCCGCGACCACGAGCCCGAGATCTGGGCGGCGGCGGCCCACGTCCTCCTGCCGAAGGACTACGTCCGGCTGCGCCTGACCGGTGAGCACGCGCTGGACCGGGCCGACGGCGCGGGGACCGCACTGTTCGATCTCGCCGCCCGCGACTGGTCGGCCGAGATCACCGATGCGCTCGGCATCCCGCGGGCCTGGCTGCCGCCGACGTTCGAGGGCCCCGCGGTCACGGGTCGGATCGGCTCGGCGGCCGCCGAGGCGACCGGCCTGCGTGCCGGCACCCCGGTCGTGGCCGGCGGCGGCGACCAGGCGGCCAACGCGGTCGGGGTCGGCGCGGTGACCCCTGGCATCGTTGCCCTGTCGCTCGGCACGTCCGGCGTCGTGTTCGCCACGACGGCGTCGCCCCTGCGGGACCCGGCCGGCCAGGTCCACGCCTTCTGCCATGCCGTGCCGGACCGCTGGCACCTGATGACCGTGATGCTGTCGGCCGCCGGCAGCCTGCGCTGGTTCCGCGATGCCCTCGCCCCGGAGGTCCCCTTCGGGGAGCTCGCCGCCGCCGCCGGAGCGGTGTCGGCGGCCTCCGAGGGCCTGTACTTCCTGCCCTACCTGACCGGGGAGCGGAGTCCCCACCCGGATCCGCTGGCCCGCGGCGCGTTCGTCGGCCTGACCGTCGGGCACGACCGGCGGCACCTGACCCGGGCCGTGCTGGAGGGCGTGGCCTTCGGATTGCGCGACGGCCTCGACCAGATGCTGGCCACCGGCATGCCGCGACCGGCCCAGGTCCGGGCCTCGGGCGGCGGGACCGCCAGTCCGGTCTGGATGCAGATCCTGGCCGACACCCTCGACGTCGAGCTCGCCACGGTCAGCACGACGGAGGGCGCGGCGTACGGGGCCGCCACGCTCGCCGCCGTCGGTGCCGGCTGGTTCCCGACGGTGGACGCGGCGACCGAGGCCCTCGTTCGCGTGACGCCGGCGGCCGCGCCCGGGCCGGGCGTCCCCGCGGCCGCGGCCGGCCACGCGGCGTATCGCGAGCTGTACCCGGCCCTCGCCCCGTCCTTCCACCGCCCCTCGGGTGGCGAGACCGGAGGCTAGGAGGCTAGGGCCCCGACGGCGCCCCGACGGCGCCCGGGGCCGCGGAGCGGCCGCCGCCGTCGGCGCCGCCCTGACCATCCAGGGGCATCTTGCCGGCGATGATCATGGCCAGGACGTCGTCCTTGGTCACCGCGTCCTTGTCGACCGTGCCGACGAGCTTGCCGGTGGCCATGACCGTGATCCGGTCGGCCAGATCGAACACGTCGTGGATGTCGTGGCTGATCAGGAAGATGCCGATGCCCTCGTCCTTGAGCTGGGCCACGAGATCCCGGACCTGGGCGGTCTCGGCCGGGCCGAGCGCCGCCGTGGGCTCGTCCATGATCAGGATCCGGGCGTTGAACTGGATCGCCCGCGCGATGGCGACGGACTGGCGCTGGCCGCCGGACAGCGAGCGGACGGGCGACTTGAAGTTCCTGAACTTCGGATTGAGGCGGCCGATGACCTCGCGGGTGGCCGATTCCATGGCCGAGTCGTCGAGCGCCCCGAAGCGGTCGCTGATCTCGCGGCCGAGGAAGACGTTGCCGGCCGCGTCGATGTTGTCGGCCAGGGCCAGGGTCTGGTAGATGGTCTCGATCCCGTAGGCCTTGGCGTCGCGCGGGTTGTGGATGGCCACCCGCTGGCCGTCGATCCGGATCTCGCCGGAATCGGCCTGGTGCGCGCCCGACAGCACGCGCATGAGGGTCGACTTGCCGGCGCCGTTACCGCCGACGAGGCCCATCACCTCGCCGGCCTTGAGGTCGACGCTGACGTCCTCGACCGCGTGCACGCCGCCGAAGGCGACGCGGATGTCGAGCATCTCGACGAGGGGCGGCGCGTCGGCGTCCGGGCGCGGCGGGGCCGTGGTGGTGGCGGGACCGGTCGGTTCGGGCATGGTCATCGCGCGGGTCCTCCGGTCACGAAGCGGTGCGCCGGCGCAGGACGACGTCCAGGCCGACGGCGACGACGAGGACGATCCCGACGACGACGTCCTGGCTCGGCGAGTCCACGTTGAGCAGGAGCATGCCCGAGCGCAGCGACTGCATGATCACCGCGCCGAGGATCGCCCCCGGGATGGTCCCGATGCCGCCGGCGAACGACGTCCCCCCGATGACGGCGGCGGAGATGACGTCGAGCTCGTTCTGCACCCCGAGGTTGGTCACGGCGGCGTTCAGGCGGGCGGTCTGGACGGCCGCGCTGACGGCGCACAGCACGCCCATCAGGACGAACGTCGACATGATCGTGCGCCGGACGTTGATGCCGCCGAGCTCGGCCGCGTCGGGGTTGCCGCCGATGGCGTAGACGTAGCGACCGAACCGGCGGCGGGTCGCGATGTAGGTCATCGCCAGGGCGACCACGAGCATGATCACGACCGGGAAGGCGATGCCCGTCGGGAAGCCGCCGGGCGGGACCTCGATGCCCTCGCGGGCGGCGTACTGCGCGGCGAGATTGGATGGCCACGGATAGCTGTTGGCCACCCACACGGCGGCGATGACGACGGCGACGCCGACGATGCCGATGGCCAGCTCGGCCGCGATGGGTCGGGTCGGGAAGCCGTACCGCCGGCGGCGGCGCCGGGCCATGATCAGGCTGTACACGATGCCGACGGCGATGAGGCCGCCGAGCAGCCAGCTCAGGATGTCGCCCAGGGCGGCGTCCGGGCCGCCGCCCCCGAGCAGCCGGAAGGTCGTGTCCATGGGGGCCAGGGTCTGGCCCTGCTGGTAGCGGAAGATGAGGCCGCGCCACACGAGCAGGCCGCCGAGCGTGACGATGAACGACGGCACGCCGATGTACGCGACGATGAACCCGTGGATCCCGCCGATCACGGCGCCGAGCACGAGGCCGAGGCCGAGGGCGATGATCCAGATGAGCGGGTGGCCGAGCCCCAGCCCCAGGGCGTTGGGCAGCCACTCGGTCTGGGCCATGGCCATCGTGTAGCCGACGAAGGCGAGCACCGCACCGACCGACAGGTCGATGTTGCGCGACACGATGATGAGGACCATGCCCGTCGCCATGATGGCGATCGAGGCGCTCTGGACCGACAGCGTCCAGAGGTTGCGGGCGGTCAGGAAGTTGCCGCCCGAGATGACGTTGAACCCGATCCAGATCACGGCGAGGGCGATGAGCATGCCCAGCAGGCGCGAGTCGATCTCGGTCGCCGCGAACAGGGCACGGGGTCGGCGCGTGACTCGCGCGATCAACGGGCCGGTAGGGGTCGCTGGTGCCTGGGCCATCGGACGTCCTCAGCTGCGCAATGCCGGACGGACGGTTGGCGCCCTGCACCGGGGACCGGTGCAGGGCGCGCTGGTCACGGGTGGAGCGCCTCGTCTATGGGCAGGCGGCCACGGAACCCGGCGTGACGCCGGCGCAGAGCTCGTCCTTGGTGACGACGTTGGCGTCGATCACGGCCTGGAGGTTGTCCTGCTGGATCGGCGTCGGGTCGAGGATGATCGACGTCAGGGTGTTGCCACCCGGCGTCTCGAACTGGACCGTGCCGCTGAGGGCGGACAGGTCCGGGTTGGCGCACAGGGCCACGGCGGCCTCACCGGCCGCCTTGCCGAGCTCGCGCCCGTCCTTCCAGACGCTCACCAGCTGGGTCCCGAGGGCGACCCGGTTGAGGGCGGCCTTGTCGCCGTCCTGGCCGGTCACCGGGACCTGCCCGGCGAGACCCTGGGCCTCGAGCGCCGCGATCACGCCGCCGGCCATGCCGTCGTTCTCCGACAGCACCGCATCGACGTCGTTGTTGTTGGCGGTGAGGATCTGCTCCATGTTCGTCTGCGCGTTGGCCGGATCCCAGTTGTCGGTGTACTCCTCACCGACGATGACGATCTTGCCGTTCGGGTCGGTCTGGCCGACATCCGGGATGCCCGCCTCGGTCATGCCGGCGCGGAGGAAGTCCGCGTTGGCGTCCGCCGCGTTGCCCTTGATGATCGCGAAGTTCCCCTCGTCGATCACGCCCAGCAGGATCTCGGCCATGATCCGCCCGACGCCCTTGTTGTCGAACGTGGCGTACAGGACGTTCGGGTCCTCGATCAGGCGGTCATAGGCGATGACCGGGATGCCCTGGTCGGCTGCGGCCTGGACGGACGGCAGGATGGCGGTGCCGTCCTGCGCGAGGATGACCAGGACGTTCGCGCCCTGGCTGATGAGGTTCTCGACGTTCGACGCCTGCGTCTCGGCCGACGACTTCGCGTCCTGCGAGATGTAGGTGCCGCCGCCGGCCTCGATGGCGCCCTTCAGGGCCGGCTCATCGAACTTGCCCCAGCGCTCCTCCTGGAAGTTGTTCCACGACACGCCGACCGTGCAGCCCGCGGTGGGCTCGCTCGGTGCGACGCTCGCGGGCGCGTCGGTGGGCGCCACGCTGGGCGCCGTGGTCGCCCCACCGCCGCCGCACGCGGCCGCGATGACGGCGACGACCGACAGGAATCCTGCCGTCTTGCGAATGGACATGCTGGCTCTCCTCCTCGATGTCCTCGCCCCCTCCGACCGGAACGGGCCAAGGCTACCACTGCGTCCCCTTCGTTCAAGGTCCCATCCGGGGCAGATGGGACGGGTGCTCGCGGCTGGTCCTCCTTTCGCGCGATGCTGTCAGGCGCTCGCCAGGGCGGGCATCTCGCTGCGCGGACGCAGCCAGGCCGCCGGGTCAGTGAGCAGGGGTTCGAACGCGAGCTCGGCCGCGCCGATGAGCGGGGCATCCTCGCCGATGCCGGATGGGACGACGCGCACGAGGTGGCGCGAGGCGCGCAGGACGCGTCGGTCGAGCTCGGCCTCCATCCCGGAGCGCAGGAACGGGTAGGCGCGCGCGAGGCGGCCGCCCAGGATGATCAGGCTGGGGTTGGTGATGTTGACGATGCCGGCCAGCCCGATGCCCAGCCAGCGGCCCGTCTCGGCGAACGCCGCGAGGGCGACCGGCGAGTCCGCCTCGGCATCGCGCACGACCGCGTCGAACGCGTCGTGGCCGCCCTCCGGCGGGTAGCCCGCGCGGCGGAGCAGCGCCGGGGTGCCGATCTCCGTCTCCCAGCAGCCGGTCGAGCCGCAGGCGCACGGCAGCCCGTTCGGGTTGATCGGCATGTGGCCCACCTCCCCGCCGTAGCCGGCGACGCCGGTCAGCGGCTCGCCGCCGACGATCAGGCCGCCGCCGACGCCGACCGAACCCCACACCAGCGCGGCGTCGCCGACGTCGCGGGCCACGCCGCGCCGCGACTCGGCCAGGGCGACCAGGTCCGCCTCGTTGGCGACCGTGATCGGGACCTCCGTGCCGAGCGTCCGGGCGAGGTGCTCGCCGAGCGCCTCGTCCCGCCAGCCGAGGTTGGGCGCCATCGAGACCATCCCGTCGCTGCGCCGCACGACGCCGACCATCGCGCAGCCGATGCCGACGACGACCGAGTCGTCGGGCAGGCGCTCGCGCACGCGCTCGACGAGCGCGGCCAGATCCCGTGCGATGTCGGCGACGCTCGACCGGCTGCGCGGCAGATCGCTCCGCTCGACGACATGGACGCTCCCGTCCAGCCCCACGGCGGCCGCGGCGAGCGAATCGACGGCGATCTCGAGGGCCAGGGCGACGGCGCCGTACGGGTGGGCCGAGACGAGCGGCGACGGCCGGCCCGGCGTGCCGTCGAGCGCCGCCGGCCCCTCGATCGCGAGACCGCCCCGGACGAGCTCGCCGATGAGGCCGCGGATGGCGCTGCGGGTCAGTCCGGTGCGCGCGACGAGGTCGGAGCGGGACTGCGGACCGCCGCCATGCAGGACGCGGACGATCGCGCCGAGGTTGGCTCGGCGGACGGTCTCGCTGCGGTGACCGGTGGCGTCGCGGATGATCATCGCGGGGGGTTTGTGTTCCTCTCGCCTAAATGTCTGTGCGAGACTCATACAACGACGGCTCCGTGTCAAGACGGATGCACGCGACGGTGCCCGCGGGATACGGTTCGGACACGCAGGAGGAACGACCCATGGCTTCGCTCGAGGGCAGGACGGCGCTCGTCACGGGCGCCAGCCGCGGCATCGGGGCCGCGATCGCACGCCAGCTGGACGGCGCCGGCGTCAACCTCATCCTGGCGTCCCGCAGCGGGGACGACCTGGGCATCGCCGGGGCGGTGGCGCGGCCGAGCGACGTGCGCGACCGCGCGGCCCTGGCCGCCATCGTCGCCGAGGGTGCGGAACGCTTCGGCGGCATCGACATCCTCGTCGTCAACGCCGGCGTCGGCGCCTACGGACCCATCCTGGACCTGCCCGAGGACCAGCTCGACGAGATGATCGAGGTCAACGTCCGCGGGGCCATCAACGCGGTCCGCGCGACCCTCCCCCACCTCGTTCGCAGCGACGCCGCCGACCTGGTCATGGTCGCCAGCGAGGCGGGCCGCCGGGGTCTCCCCAACGAGGCCGTCTACTGCGCCTCGAAGTTCGCCCAGGTCGGACTGACGGCGGCCCTCGATCACGAGCTGCGCGAGCAGGGCGTGCGCTGCACGAACGTCTGCCCGGGCGGCGTCGCCACGGATTTCGCGATGGGTCGCGGGCGCACCCCGGACATGCCCGCGCTGGGCGGGATGATGGCGCCCGACGATGTCGCCGACGCGGTCATGTTCGTCCTGACCCGGCCGCGCACCCATCGCATCCTCGAGGTCGCGTTCCGGCCCGTGACCGAAACGTCGTGGGGCTAGGTCGGGCCGTGGACGTCGTCCGCTGGGGGATCCTGTCGCCGGCCGACATCGCCCTCAAGAAGGTCGTGCCGGGCATGCAGCGCGCCGCGCGCTGCGAGGTCGTCGCCATCGCCTCGCGCGACCCGGAGCGTGCCCGCCAGGCCGCCGACCGGCTGGGGATCGCCCGGGCGCACGGCTCGTACGAGGCGCTGCTGGCCGATCCCGACGTCGACGCCGTGTACATCCCGCTGCCCAACCACCTTCATGCCGACTGGGCCATCGCCGCCGCCCGGGCCGGCAAGCACGTCCTGTGCGAGAAGCCGCTGGCCATGACCGCCGTCGACGCCGAGCGGATCGTGGCCGCGGCCGAGGACGCGGACGTGCTGCTGATGGAGGCGTTCATGTACCGCCTCCATCCGTCGTGGCAGGCCGTCCGTGCGCTGCTCGCGTCCGGCCGGATCGGCCGCCTGCACACGGTCCAGTCGTGGTTCTCCTACTACAACGACGACCCGTCGAACATCCGGAACATCCGGGAGATCGGCGGCGGCGCCCTGTACGACATCGGCTGCTACAACGTGAATCTGTCGCGCATGCTGTTCGACGCTGAGCCCGTCCGTGTCTCGTCGGCCATCGTCCGCGACCCGGCCAGCGGGGTCGACGTCGTGACCAGCGCCATCCTCGAGTTCGAGCACGGGATCGCCTCGTTCACCTGCTCGACCCGGGTCGAGACCGACCAGCGCGTCCACATCTACGGCACCGACGGCCGGATCTCGATCGGCATCCCGTTCAACATCCCGCCCGACCGCCCGACCGAGGTGTTCGTGACGTCCGGCGGCGAGCCGCCGCTCGCGCCGGCGACCGAGACGCTGACCTTCCCCACGGCCGATCCGTACACGGTCGAGGCCGAGCGGTTCGCCGCCGCCATCCTCGACGACCTGCCGGCACCGGTCCCGCCGTGGGACGCGGTGGCGAACCTGCGGGTCATCGAGCGCATCTTCGCCGCGGCCGAGCGCGGCGCGGAGGCGCCGGCCGGCGGTCAGGGACGGGCCGACCCGTCGAAGTAGCGCTCGGCGAGGGCCATCGCGTCGATCCCGGAGCGCGCCCCGATGCGCCGGCCGGCCAGGTCATCGGCGGCCACGTGGATGCCCATGTACAGCCGCGAGATGCCGGCCTGGT
This sequence comes from Candidatus Limnocylindria bacterium, assembly GCA_046566045.1. GTDB lineage: Bacteria > Chloroflexota > Limnocylindria > Limnocylindrales > CSP1-4 > SPCO01. The sequence continues at coordinate 24,596 of JBKHXL010000031.1, read as the reverse complement.
CGGCGGCGTCGGCGTAGGTCGCCCACGGGATGCTCGTGTCGGCCGTGGGGCCCTCCTCGTGGAGCAGGTCGCCGCGGGCGACCGTGAAGCTGGTCAGCCCGCCCGGGAAGTATGCGTCGCCGGTGAACCGGGTCATCACCTCGGCGGCGGCCCGGCTGAAGGCGCTGTGCCCCGAGACGTACCCGGCGAAGGCCGGCGACACGAACGTGCTGCGCTGGTAGGGCACCCACTCGACGGCGCGGATCCAGCCCACCCCGCTGGTCTGGGTGGCCGGATCGTCCGGGAAGCCGCGCCATGCGTTGATGGCGATCTCGCCGACGTGGCCGGCCAGCTGGGCGTGGCGCTCGCCGGGCGCGCTGGACTCGGCCGTGATGACCTCGACGAGGCCCGGCTCGAGGGGCAGGCCGGCCGGATCGTAGGACGGTCCGGCGGGATCGCTCGACTGGCCGCGTCCGCCCATGTAGCGGATCTGCGAGATCGGGCGCGGCGAGTCGTAGTAGCCCTTCACGCCCCAGGCCGCGATGGCCGCGTCGTGCAGGCCGCCGTTGAGGGCCAGGTACAGCTTGACGTCCCACTCGAGCCGGTCCACCGGCTCGCCCCGGCCGCCCGGGCGCAGATCGGTCCCGAGCGCATCGGACACCTCGTTGGCGATGAGGTTCCAGTGGCCGGGCGGGGTCTCCGACTTCGGACCATCCGCCCAGTACTCGGCGAGGGCCCGGGCGAAGTCCGCCAGCAGGACGACGTGCGGTGCGTAGGGCTCGCCCGTGGCCGGGTTGACCGGGCGCCCGTCGCCATCGTCGGCGCCGAGGCTGTTGTCGCCGTATGCGCCCGGGCTGATGTCGATGGTCACGCCGTTCGTGGCGTCGAGCGCGCGGCTGCGCCGGATGATGTCGAGCGCCTCGGCCTTGAATGCCGCGTCGCTGACCGGATCGCCGAGGCGCGGCGGCGGCCCCGGGTCGATGGGCGTACCCTGCTCGGAGGGCGGCAGCGCGAACGACGTCACGCTGCCCCAGTGCGGCCCGATGAAGGACTGGACCGAGCCCGGGATGAGCAGCCCGTTCTGCGACACCTGGCGCGCCATCGACAGGGGCTGCCAGCGGTTCGGGTCGCGCATGACCGCGCCGGGCTCCGCCACCACCAGGGGATCGTTGACCGGGCTGTAGTCGGGGTCCTCGTACCGGACGTCCTCCAGCGAGCCGTCCGTCCGGCCGAACGCAAGGATCGCCTCCGCGATGCGATTGCCCAGCGCGGCAGGCGAGGTGCCGTCGGTGGTCTCGACATCGGGACGCAGGCACAGCGAGCGCATCGTCGCGTCGAGCGCCGCGGCGGCGGTCGGCAGGTCGGAGACCGTCGCGTAGCGCCACAGCAGGATGCGGTAGGCCGCGTAGCTCATCGCCGTCTCGCGGGCGACGGTCACGTCCGGAGCGGACAGCGCCTCGTCGACGAAGTACCCGTCGGCGACGGGATCGTAGGCGGCCCACGCGTCCCACATCGCAGCCGACACGTGGAACAGGTTGCGGGCGTGGACGGTCGGGGCCGGCACGACCTGGCGGATCAGGTCGAGGGTCTGCTCGTCCCAGATGCGGGCCACCGAGCGGCCGCCGCGGTCGGCCGGGGTGCAGTCGGTCAGCCGCTCCGGAGGGATCGCGGCGCAGGCGCTCAGGATGAGTGCCGCGAGCAGCGATGCGACGGCGACGGGCGGCATGCGGTGGGCCAGGCGGTGGGACATGACGGGCGGCGGCTCCTGATCCGGGTCGTCCGACCAGCCACCCGGCCGGGCAGCCTCCTCGCGGTCGACGCGCCTGCGAGGATGCCGTGCCCGCTGCCCGCCGGTCAAGGTCGGGCCGGGTCGGATCGGCGCCCGCTCGGCGCACGAGCGGTACGATCGGGCGGATGACCGGCCAAGCGCGACCCGATCCCGCGACCGAGCCCGGCGCACCGGCGGCGCCGTTCGCTCGGCGCCACCGCGGGCCGCTCCTCGCGCTGCTGGTCGTCGCGGCCCTGGCCGTCGCCGTGCTGGTCGGGACCCGGCTCGTGGCCGGTGGCGGCCCGCCGGTCGCGCTCGGGCCCCCACGCTTCGTCGAGGAGGCGGCGGCGGCCGGCCTCGTGCACGCCTACGACGGGGAGTACACGTTCTTCGTCGGCGGCGGGGTGGCCGCCTTCGACTGCGACGACGACGGACTGCCCGATCTGTACCTCGCCGGCGGCGCCGGTCCGGCCGGCCTGTTCCGCAACCGGAGCGAGCCGGGCGGCGCGCTGCGGTTCGAGCCGGTGCCCGACGCCGCGACCGACCTCACGTCGGTGACCGGGGCCTACCCGATCGACATCGACGCCGACCGGCGGACCGACCTCGTCGTCCTGCGGCTCGGCGAGAACGTCGTGCTGCGCGGGCTCGGCGGCTGTCGGTTCGAGCGGGCGAACGAGACGCTCGGGATCGATGGGGGCGACGGCTGGACGACCGCGTTCAGTGCCACGTGGGAGCATCCGGATGCGACCCTCCCGACCCTCGCCTTCGGCGACTACGTGGTCCTCGACGAGCGCCGGCAGGCGACCGATCGCTGCGCCGACGGGCAGCTCATCCGGCCGACGCCGGCGGGCGCCTACGGCCAGCCGATCGCGCTGCGCCCGACCTGGTGCACGCTGTCGATGCTGTTCAGCGACTGGGACCGCTCGGGTCGCCGCGACCTGCGCGTCAGCAACGACCGGCACTACTACCGCGACGGCGAGGAGCAGCTCTGGCGGGTGGCGCCGGGCGAGGCGCCGCGCCTGTACACCCGCGAGGAGGGCTGGGCCCGGCTCCAGGTGTGGGGCATGGGCATCGCGAGCCGGGACCTCACCGGGGACGGCTACCCGGAGATCTACCTGACGAGCCAGGGGGACAACAAGCTCCAGACCCTCGCCGGCGATCCGTCGCGCCCGGCATACGAGGACATCGCCCTGCGCCGCGGCGCGACCGCGCATCGACCGTATGCCGGAGGTGACATCCTGCCATCGACGGCGTGGCACCCGCAGTTCGCCGACGTCAACAACGACGGGTTCGTGGACCTGTTCGTCAGCAAGGGCAACGTGGAGGCGGAGACGACCCACGCCATGAAGGACCCGAGCAACCTGCTCCTCGGCCAGCCGGACGGCACGTTCGTCGAGGCGGCCGAGGACGCCGGCCTGCTCGACTACTGGAAGGCCCGCGGCGCCGCGCTGGTGGACCTCAACCACGACGGGCTGCTCGACCTGGTCAAGGTCGTCCGCCGCCGGCCGGTCGAGCTGTTCCGCAACGTCGGTGCCGGCGACGCGGCGGCGCCGCGGGCGATGGGCCACTGGCTCGGCATCGCCCTCGATGGCGGCGGCGCCAACCACCATGCCGTGGGGGCCTGGGTCGCGGTCCGGGTCGGCGACCGGATCGACGAGCAGGAAGTGACCGTGGGCGGCGGCCACGTCAGCGGTCAGCTGGGGCCGCTCCACGTCGGGCTCGGCGGCGCCACCCGGGCGGAGGTCCGGGTCACCTGGCCGGACGGGGTGGTCGGGCCGTGGCTGCCGGTCGAGGCAGACCGGGTCGTGCTCGTGCGCCGGGGCGCGACCGCCGTCGAGCCGTGGATCCGCTGAGCGCCGGACGGACGACGATGGGACGGACCGCTCGACTCGCACCGGTCACGCTGCCCCGGTTCGGCGCGCCGACGACGACGCCCGAGCTGCCGCCGACGGTCCACGCCGAGCGCCTCGAGCGCCTGCGCGAGCGGATGGGTGCCCGCGGGTACGACCGCCTCGTCGTCTACGCGGACCGGGAGCACAGCGCCAACGTGCACTACCTGACCGGGTTCGACCCGCGCTTCGAGGAGGCGGTCCTCATCGTCGCCTCGGACGGGGAGCCGGCCATCCTCGTCGGCAACGAGTGCTACGGGATGGCCGGCGCCGCTCCGCTGCCGATGCGCCGTCATCGCTTCCAGGACCTGAGCCTGCCGGGCCAGCCGCGCGACCGCTCACGGCCGCTGGCCGCGATCCTGGCCGACGAGGGCGTCGTGGCCGGCGCCCGGATCGGCATGGTCGGCTGGAAGACGTTCGCCGACCGCGACACCCTCGAATCGCCGAGCTACCTCGTGGACGCGGTGCGCGCCGCGGTCGGCGCCGACGGCCGCGTGGAGAACGCCGGCGACCTGCTCATCGATCCGGGCGACGGCCTGCGGGTCGTCCACGAGCTGGACGAGCTGGCGGTCATGGAGGCGGCCGCATGCGTGACCTCGACCGGCGTGCGCCGCCTGCTCGAGAGCCTGCGACCGGGGCTGCGCGAGCGGGACGCCGTGGCCCTGCTCGGCTGGGACGGCACGCCCCTGTCGTGCCACCTGATGCTGACGGCCGGACCCCGGGCGGCCCTCGGCCTGTCGAGCCCGGGCGATCGGGCGATCGAGCGCGGCGACCCGTTCACCGTCGCCTTCGGCATCTGGGGCGCCCTCGACTGCCGGGCCGGCTTCGTCGTCGCGGACGCGAGCGAGCTGCCGGACGGGATCGGCGACTACGTCGAGCGGCTGGTGGCGCCGTACTTCACGGCCATCGTGGCCTGGCTGGAGGCCCTCCGCGTGGGCCAGACCGGGGGCACGCTGTCGGCCATCATCGACGAGCACCTGGGCGACCCGTTCTTCGGCATCTTCCTGAACCCGGGGCACCACATCGGCCTCGACGAGTGGGTGCACTCCCCCATCGCCCCGGGCTCCACGGTCGCGCTGCGTTCGGGCATGGCCCTCCAGGTGGACGTGATCCCGGCCACCGGCACGCCCTACTTCACGACCAACATCGAGGGCGGGGTCGCCCTCGCCGATGCGACGCTGCGGTCCGCGTTCGCCGAGCGGTACCCCGACGCGTGGGCCCGCATCGAGGCCCGCCGGGCGTTCATGATCGACGCCCTCGGGATCGACCTCCATCCGGACGTGCTGCCCCTGTCCAACATGCCGGCCTGGCTGCCGCCGTTCCTGCTCGACACCTCGCGGGCCATGACGATGGCCGGATGAGCGACGACCCCCTGGTCCTCGAGCGGCCGGGCACGCGACTGGTGGTCGACCCGCGGCAGGGCGCCCGCCTGGCGTCGGTCGCGGTGGACGGGATGGAGCTGCTGGTCACGGAGGGCTACGGCCCGGTGATGTGGGGCTCGTACCCGATGGCCCCGTGGGCCGGCCGCATCCGCGACGCCCGCTTCAGCTTTCGGGGCCGGTCGGTCGAACTCCGGCCGAACGACCCGCCGCACGCGCTGCACGGGACGGTGTTCGACCGGCCGTGGAGCGTGACCGGCCCCGATTCGCTCACGATCGACCTCGGTCCGGGGTGGCCGTTCGCCGGGCGCGTCACGCAGTCGTTCGCGTTGCGCGAGGACGGCCTGACGGTCAGGCTGCGCCTCGAGGCGGAGGACGCCATGCCGGCTGTCGTCGGGTGGCACCCGTGGTTCCGGCGGACGCTCCAGGTGGGCGGCACGGCGTCCGCGCCCGGCCGGCTGGACCTGCCCGCCGCCACGATGTACGTGCGCGACGAGGGCGGGATCGCCGACGGGCGGCTCATGTCGCCCACGCCGGGGCCGTGGGACGACTGCTTCACCGACCTCGCCGGACCGCCGGTCCTGACCTGGCCGGACGTCCTCGCGGTCGAGCTCACCTCGTCGTGCGACCACTGGGTCGTGTACGACCGGCTCGACCACGCCATCTGCGTCGAGCCGCAGTCGGGTCCGCCCGACTTCGTGCGCATCCGCCCGGCGGTGGTCGAGGCGGGCGACGCGCTCGAGGCGTGGATGTCGTGGCGCTGGCGGCGCCTCGGCTGACCGGACGCCTGGGGATGGGTCGTCGCCGGGCGAGCCTCAGCCGCGGCCGTGCAGCGGCAGGCGAGCTCCGTTGACGGCCGCCGCCTCGTCCGAGGCCAGGAAGCGGAACGCCGCGACGATCTCCTCCGGCGTGGTCCACGCCGCGTTCCTGGCCGACGGCGCGGTCTCGCGCTCGTGCTTCGCGTCGATCGCCTTGACCACGACCACGTTGACCGTGACGCCCGTGCCGGCGACCTCCTTCGCCAGCATGCGCAGCACGACCTCCTGGCCGGCCTTGGCGACCGCGTACCCGCCGGACGTGGCGCCGGGATCCGACGCGAACGGCGTGGCCACGGCCAGGATCCGGCCCCAGTCGCGGGCGACCATCCCGGGCGCCGCCGCCTGGACGACGTGGAGCGTCGTCCACAGGTGCTGGTCGAGCATGGTAGCGAGCTCGTCGGGATCGAGCTCGGTCACCGGCGTGCCGCCCGCCCAGCCACCGACGAGATGGATGACCGCGTCCACCTGCCCGAACCGCTCCTCGACCCGGGCGACGGCCGCGCGCGCCGCGTCGCGCTGCACGAGGTCGCCGACGGCGGGCGTCCAGCGCTCGTCGTCGAGGCCGAGGTCGCCGGCCAGCGCACGGAGGCGGTCCTCGTCGGTCCCGACCAGGCCGAGCCGCCAGCCGTCCTGCGCGAAGGCGGCCGCGACGGCCCGACCGAGGGCTCCGGTCGCGCCCGTGACCAGGGCGACCCGACCGCCCCCGCCGGTCATCGGGTCGCCGCCTGCGCGGTCACCGTGATGACGTAGACCTTGCGCACGGTCGCGTCCACGTCCCAGCGGCCCGCCCAGCCGTCCGGGAAGTAGCGGGTCGCGCCGGGGACGATCTCGTGGCGGGTCCCGTCGGCATCGACGATCCAGCCGTGGCCGGCGACGAAGTGCATCAGTTCGCCGACGCCGTCCTTGCGCGACGGCCACGCGCCCGGCGTGCACTCCCAGATCCCGGCGGATGTGACCCCGTCGTCGTACAGCTCGAGGACGCTCTCGACCGGGTCGCCGGCGGTCGCGCCGGCCTTGGGTCCCACGACGGTCAGGCTGGCGGTGGCGGCATCGGTGAACATCGCGCTCCTCGTGGCATCGGACGGCGGCTCCGGACGCCCATTGTCGCCGGAGTCCGAGCGGGCCGTGTCCCGGTCGCCGGAGCGCGGGCACCGGGGAGCGGCCCGGTGCGGTAGCGTTCCGCTCCATGCGACCCACCCTGTCCGTGCTGTCCGAGGACCTGCTCGATCGGATCCTCGACGAATCCCTGCGCGTGCTGGCCGAGACCGGCATGGAGATCCGCGGCCCGGAGATGCGCCGGCGCCTGCTCGACGCAGGCCTGCCGACGAACGCCGCCGGCGACCGGGTCCTGTTCCCACGCGACGTCGTCGAGCGGGCGATCGCCGGCGCACCGTCGTCGTTCACCCTGTACGACCGCGACGGCGAACCACACGCGGATCTGGGTGGGGACCGCGTCCACTTCGTCCCCGGCTCGTCCGGCCTGAAGTGGCTGGACCACCGGACCGGCGACGTCCGGCTGGCCGACTCGACCGACTTCGTCGAGTACGTCCGCCTGGCCGACGGCCTGCAGCACATCGCCTACCTGGCCACGGCCTTCTCGACCAACGCCGACATCGAGGCGAACGTGTCCGATGCGTGGCGCCTGTACATGGTCCTGACCAACTCGAAGAAGCCGGTCGTGTCGGGCGCATTCACCGAACACGGCGTCCCGCGCATGGTCGAGATGATGCAGCTGTTCCGGGCCGATCGCGCCGCTCTCGTGGCTCGCCCGATGTCGATCTTCACGATCACGGCGACCGGCAACTTCCGGTACTCGGAGGACTCCTGCCAGAACCTCATCGACTGCGTCGAGGCGGGCATCCCGGTCGAGATCGTGCCCGTCACCCTGATGGGCCTGATCGCGCCGGTGACGATCGTGGGGGCCACGGTCTTCCACACGGTGGACGTCCTGGCCGGCATCACCATGACCCAGATCGTGCGACCGGGTGCGCCGGTCCTGTTCGGCGGCGCCCCCGCGACGTTCCACATGAGGGTCGCCTCGTCGCCGATGTCGGCCGTCGAGGCGCTCCAGCTGGATGCCGCATACGTGGCGGTCGCCAAGCGCCTGGGCCTGCCCTGCCAGTCGTACATGGCCCTGTCCGACGGGCCGATCCTCGATGCGCAGGCCGGCGCCGAGACGTTCGGGAGCGCGCTCATCGCGGCCCTCGCCGGGGTCAACTCCGTGAGCGGGCCGGGCATGCTCGACTTCCTGCTCGTGTTCAGCCTGGCCAAGCTCGTGTTCGACGACGAGATGTGCGGCCAGGCCCTGCGCTTCGTGCGCGAGATCCGGGTGGCCGACGATCTCCCCGTCCAGCCGCTCATCGACCAGCTGATGGCCGACCAGCACCTGATCATGGCCCGGCACACCACCGAGCACTGGCCGACCGAGTTGTACCTGCCGTCGGTCGTGGTCGACCGCGACAACCGCGAGAACTGGCTGAAAGCGGGCGGCCTCGACACGTACCAGCGAGCCTGCCTCGAGGCGGATCGACGCCTCGCCGCCTATCGAGCCATCGAGACGGACCCGGCCGCGGACGCCGAGCTGCGCCGGATCATCGTCGCCGGCCTGGGATCCCAGACCGAGCTGCCGGTGCTCCCCCCGGCGCCGGAGCCGGGTGCGCCGGGTCCGGCCGGTGCGGACGGCGCCGGCCGCGGGCGACGGGTCAACGCCCGGCGGCGCGCGGGCTGACCGGGACACGGCTCCGTGACCGCTCCCGACCCGGCGTCCGACCTGGGCCCCCTCGAGACCGCGGGCGGTCGCGTCCTCGAGGCAGCCGCGCTCGTGCTCGACATCACGACCGCCGCAGCCGGCGAGCGCGGACTCGATGCCATCCTGCGGGCCACGCTGGACCGGCTGCGCGGGATCGTCGCGTTCACGGGTGGCTCGATCGCCCTGGTCGAGGGCGACGATCTGGTCATCCGAGCCGCGATCGGGCCCTTCGAGGCCGAGGCCCTCGGCCAGCGCCTGGCGCGCGGGTCGTCGCGCAGCTGGACGGTCGTCCGCGAGCGTGTCGCCGTGCGCATCGACGACCTGCAGGATCCCGGCACGCCCGGCACGGCGATCGCGTCCCCGCAGCTCCGCTCGTGGCTCGCCGTACCGATCGAGCGCCACGGGCTGGGCGTCGGCCTGCTCGAGGTGGACTCGGTCGAGCCCGGGGCGTTCGCGGCGGCCGATGAGCGTCTGCTGGGCACGATCGCGCGCGCCCTGGCCGGCCCCATCGACCTGGCCGCCCGATACGCGGACGAGGATCGGGCGCGCACCCTGCGCGATGCCTTCGTGGGCATCGTCAGCCACGAGCTGCGGACGCCCATCACCACGATCTACGGCATGAGCCGGCTGTTGCGGCAGCGCCTCGACACGATCGATCCGTCCGACCTGGCCCGCTCTATCAGCGACATCGAAGCCGAGGCCGACCGGTTGCGACGCCTGACCGAGGACCTGCTCGTCCTGACCCGCGCCGAGGGTGGGACCCTGCGCCTGGCCACGGAACCGCTCATCGTCCGTCACCTCCTGCGGCGCGTGGTGAACGCGGAGCGCACGCGCTGGCCGGAGCATCGATTCGTGCTCGAGGCAAGCGGCGGACTGCCGCTCGTCCAGGGCGAGGACCTGTACCTCGAGCAGGTCCTGCGCAACCTGCTCGGCAACGCGGCCAAGTACAGCCCGCCCGCCACGACCATCACGGTCTCCGCGGCCGCGGAGGACGACGGCGTGGCGGTCCGCGTCATCGACGAGGGTCCGGGCCTCGGCGCCGAGCCGCCGGAGCGGCTCTTCGAGCTGTTCTATCGCACCCTGGACGCGACGCGGCACGCGCCCGGCGCCGGCATCGGCCTGTTCGTCAGCCGGGAGCTGGTCGTGGCGATGGGCGGCCGGATCTGGGCGCGACCGGCGCCCGGCCGTGGCGCCGAGTTCGGGTTCTGGCTGCCGCGCCCGCCCGACGACGCGCCGGCCGTGGACGGCTAGATCGCCCGCATCCGGTTGTTCCTGGCATGGTGCGTGAGCTCGGCCAGGCCGAGGGCCTCCAGCAGCGGCGGCATGTACACGCCGAACCGCCCGCGCAGGCCCTTCTTGAGCCCGTACCAGCCACCGCGAGGGTTGCGTTCCGAGCGACCCCATGCCTCGACCGATCCCTCGGGCGCCGGCTGCTGCCACGGATCGTCCTTCGTCCCGGTCTCTGTCGCCATGTCGGTCACTCCGATCCTGGTCGCGGCGGTCCCCACCCGCACTGTAGTCCGCGGGGGTCCCCCGTCGCCGCTCGTCAGGCCTGCCGCCGACCCTCCGCGTCGGTCGGGATGGTGGCCGCCACCGGCTCGGCCGTGAGCTCGCCGCCGCGGACCGTCCCGCCGAGGACGATCGCCGCCGCGATCAGCACCATGTTCTTGAGGATGTACTGGCCCTCGAGGGTCGGGGCGATCGGGAACTGCGTCCAGGTCTCGGTCGGGAAGAGGATCAGCGGCGTGATCGTGCCGAGCATCTGCACGAACAGGAGCAGCAGCACGGCGCGCATCCAGCGACCGACGAGCAGCCCGACCCCGATGGCGACCTCCCACGCTGCGAGGGCCGGCAGCGCGAACGATGGCGGCACGATGCCGAGGGTGAGCAGGTCGATCGTGCGGGCCGCCAGGTCCTGGGCGGGCGACAGATCGGGGAAGAACTTGAGCGCGCCGAACCACAGGAAGACGACGCCGAGGGCGATCCGCAGGATCAGCAGGCCGTGCTCGGCCATGAGCGTCGCGATCCGGCGGTCGAGGCGATCGAACCAGGCCGGTGGGCGCATCAGGCGGCTCCTCGCTCGATCTCGAGCGTGCGTCGTTCGACGAAGGCGTCGAGCGCCTCGGCCACCGGCGGGTCGAGCGGCGGCGGCACGGCCTCGGCGAGGAGACGCTTCCAGATCCCGTTGGCGCGCTCGGTGGCCGTCCGCGAGCCGTCCGCCTGCCACGTCTCGAAGTTGCGCCAGTCCGACAGCATCGGCGCGTAGAACGCCGTCTCGTAGCGCTCCAGCGTGTGGGCCGTGCCGAAGAAGTGGCCGCCCGGCCCCACGGCCGCGATCGCGTCCACACCGAGGCTCGCCTCGTCCACCACCAGCGGCTGGAGCACCTCGGACATCATCTGGAGGAGCTCGGCGTCGAGGATGAGCTTCTCGTACGAGGCGATCAGGCCGCCCTCCAGCCAGCCAGCGCCCTGGTACAGCAGGTTCACCCCGCCCATCAGGGATCCCCAGATGGCCATCTCCGACTCGTACGCCGCCTGCGCGTCGACGACCGGCGAGGCCGTCGCGTTGGACGACCGCCAGGGCAGCCCGTAGCGCCGCGCGAGCTGCCCGGAGGCCAGTTGCGCCTTGACCGATTCGGGCGTCCCGAAGGCCGGCGAGCCGGTGCGCATGTCCACGTTCGAGGTGAACGCGCCATAGACCATCGGCGCGCCGGGCCGGACGAGCTGGGCGAGCGCGACGAGGAACAGCGCCTCGGCGTTCTGCTGGGCGAGCGCGCCCGCCAGGGAGATCGGGCTCATCGCACCGGCCAGGGTGAACGGCGTCGCGACCACGGGCTGGCCGTGGAGGGCCATCTCCATCAGCCCGTCGCCCATCAGCGCGTCGAGCCGGAGGGGCGAGTTGGTGTTGATGATGGTGATGAGCGACGGCTCGCGCAGCAGCTCGTCGCGGTCGATGCCCCGGATGAGGCACACGATCTCGATGGCGTCGTCGACGACGACCGCACCGGTCCCCAGGCAGTGCCAGGTCTTGTCGAGCTCGGTGGCGAACACGCGGTACTGATCGAGGTGCCGGGTGGCGACCGGCAGGTCGGTCGGCTCGAGCGGACCGCCGCCCTCCTGGTGGATGACGTCGAGGGCGCCGATCAGGCGCACGTAGTCCCTGACGTCGGCGATCGTCCCCGGCCGCCGGCCGCGGTCGAGGTCGCTGACGAAGGCCGGGCCCCCGACGGCGCAGAAGACGACCGAGGCACCGCCCAGGTCGACGTGTCGGTCGGGGTTGCGCGCGTGCAGGCGGAACGTGCGCGGCGCGAGTGCGACGAGGGCCTCCACCTGGGCCGGATCGAGGCGCACCCGGCGGGTCTCCGGATCGACCATGGCGCCGGCGGCCCGGAAGGCGTCGAGGCTGCGATCGCCCATCACCTCCACGCCGATCTCGGCCAGGATCCGCAATGAGGCGAGGTGGATTGCCTCCAGCTGGTCGGCCGACAGGACCTCGAGCGGGCGGAACGGATTCGCCAGGCGGCGCCACGGCAGCTGGGCGATGCCCGGCGCCGCGCGGCGTGGTCGTCGGCGGACAGGATCGTGGGTGGTCATCGAGCGCGATGGTACGCCGCCGGCCCTCTCAGGCGATTCTCAGACGCACGGTGTGCCATCGGAGCCGACCGACCCCACGCAGGAGCCCGACCGATGTCCACCGCCCGCACCCGCCCACGCACCCCCGCCTCGCGCTCCCGCGCGACCGCGTAGGCTGGCGACCATGCACCTGCTCGTCATCGAGGACGACCCGCGCCTTGGCCGCCTGCTCAAGCGGCTGCTCGAGGACGACAAGCACGTCGTCGAGCTGGCGACCGACGGGGGATCGGGCCTCGAGATCGCGGAGGACGCCCCCGGCATCGAGTGCATCGTGCTGGACGTCGGCCTGCCCGACATCAGCGGGCTCGAGGTCGCCCGCCGCCTGCGCGCGGGCGGGTCGCAGACCGCCATCCTGATGCTCACCGCGCGCGACACGGTCGGCGATCGGGTCACCGGGCTCGACGCCGGAGCGGATGACTACCTGGTCAAGCCGTTCGCGTTCGAGGAGCTCGCCGCGCGACTGCGCGCCCTGTCGCGGCGCGGGACCCCGGTCGGCAAGCGCCCCGAGCCGAAGCTGGAGGTCGGGCCGATCAGCCTCGACGAGGTGGCCCGCCGAGTGACGGTGGACGGGGCGGCCGTCGAGCTCAGCCCGCGCGAGTTCTCGCTGCTCGAGTGCCTGCTGCGCCACCCCGGACAGACCCTCACCCGCGACCAGCTGCTCGACCAGGCGTGGCCGTTCGGCGTCGCGGTCACGCCGAACGCGGTCGATGCCTACGTGCACTACCTGCGCGACAAGCTCGGGGCGGCTGGGCGACGGATCGAGACCGTGCGCGGGGTCGGCTACCGGCTGGCCGATGGCTGACGGCCCGGTCGCCACGGCCGACGCCAGCGCGAGCGAGGCGGACCGCCGCCTGCTGCGGCGCACCCGGCTGAGCCTCGCCCTGTGGAGCGGCGGGGTCACGCTGGCCGTGCTGCTCGTGCTCGGCGTCGTGCTCTACGCCGCGGTCGCCCGCTCCCTCGACGCCGCCGGCACGGCCCTCCTGGTGGACCGGGCGGAGGAGATCCGCCGGCTGCCCGCCGACCCGGCCGACGAGGTGCCCCTGGGCGGCTTCCTGCTGGGTGGCCGTGGTTCCGGCACGTACGCGATCGTGGCCGATGCGAACGGCCGGGCGCTGCTCGGCCGGGGACCCGGCCAGGACCGGGTGCCCGACGGCCTGCCGCTGGCGGCCGGCATCGCCGCGGCGCGCGACGGGACCCGGCGCGACGTGCGGACCGCGCTGATCGGCACGGCCGGCGACCGGGTGCCGGTCCGGGTCCTGACCGACGAGGTGACCTTCCGTGGGCGGACGCTGTACCTCCAGATCGTGGGCGATCGGACGGCCGAGGTGCGCACCCTGGCGGCGCTCGTCGTGGTCCTCGTCGTCGGCGGGCTGGTGGCGCTGCTCGTGGCCATCGGAGCCGGGGCCGCCTACGCCAGCCGCGCGCTCGTGCCGGTCCGCCGGTCGCTGGAGGCGCAACGGGCGGCGCTGCGCCGCCAGCGCGAGTTCGCGGCGGACGCGTCCCACGAGCTGCGGACCCCGCTGGCCGTCATCCGGGCGAGCGTGGACGACCTCGAGCGGCATCGCGATGCGCCCGTCGCCACGGTCGGTGCGGCCCTGGCCGACATCCGCGCCGAGGTCGATCAGCTGACGACGTTGGTCGACGACCTGCTCCTCCTCGCCCGCTCCGATTCGGGAGCGCTCGCGCTGGAGCGCCAGCCGCTCGACCTGGGGGACGTCGCCTCGACCGCGGCGTCGGCGCTGAGCGCCCTGGCCACGGAACGCGGCGTGACGCTGGCCATCGACCCGGAGCCGGCCGACGTCGTCGGCGACCCGGCCCGCTCGCGCCAGCTCGTGGTCATCCTCGTCGACAACGCGATCCGCCACGCCCGGCCGGGCGGGACCGTGACGGTCGCCGTCCGGCGGGATCGGGCCGACGCGGTCCTGACCGTCGAGGACGACGGGCCCGGCATCCGCACCGACGACCTGCCGCGCCTGTTCGATCGGTTCTATCGCGGCGCGGCGGCGCCCGGCGGGGGCACGGGCCTGGGACTGGCGATCGCCGCCTCGATCGTCGCCGCGCATGGCGGCACGATCGCCGCCGCGAACCGGCCGGAGGGTGGCGCGCGCTTCAGCGTGCGGATCCCGCTGGCCGGCTGACCCGCGTGGACGTGGGCGACCACGCCGGACTGCCGTAGGCTGTCGTCGATGACCTCGAGCGGCGATCGGACCTGGCCGATCTTCGGGCGTGACGGCGACGGGGTCGCCTGGCGCCCGGATCCGGCGGCGGCGGCCGAGTCGCGGCTCGGGCGCTTCCTGCGCAGGACCGGGATGCCGTCGCTGGACGCGCTCCAGGCCCGGGCCGTGACCGACCCGGCCTGGTTCTGGGCCGCCGCCGCGGACGACCTGGACCTCGCCTGGAGCAGACCGCCACGGGCCACCCTCGACGCCAGCGGCGGGCCGGCCTGGACGCGCTGGTGGGTCGGCGGCGCGTTCGACTGGTCGTGGGCCGCGGTCGAACCGCGGGCGGCCCACGATCCCGACGGCGTCGCCCTGACCTGGGAGGGCGAGGACGGCGCGGTGCGCGAGCTGACCAACGCCGGGCTGTCGGCCGCCGTGCGGAGGGCGCTCGCGCAGCTGCGCGCGCTCGGCGTCGGGCCCGGCGACCGGGTCGGCATCCTGCTCCCGATGCTGCCCGAGACCGTCGTGGCGGTCCTCGCCGTCAGCCGGCTCGGGGCGATCTTCACGCCGATCTTCTCGGGCTATGCCGCGCCCGCCATCGCGACCCGCCTGGCCGACTGCGGGGCGCGCCTGCTCATCACCGCGGACGGCTTCCTGCGCCGCGGCCAGTGGGTGGACCTCAAGACCGTGGCCGACGCCGCGCTGGCCGCCGCGTCGGCCGTCGAACGCGTGCTCGTGGTGCGCCGCTCGACGTCGGAGCGGGCGGTGCCCTGGACGGCGGGGCGCGACGCCTGGTGGGACGCCGGCAGCAGCGGCGGCGGCGGCGGCGCCGGCCCGGACGGCTCGCCCCCGCCCGAGACCGATCCCGAGACCCCGTACATGCTCATCTACACGTCGGGCACGACCGGCCGGCCCAAGGGCGCCGTCCATGTCCACGGCGGGTTCCCGGTCAAGGCCGCCCAGGACCTCGCGCACACCTTCGACCTGACCCGGCGCGACCGCCTGTTCTGGTTCACCGACCTCGGCTGGATGATGGGTCCGTGGGCGATCGCCGGGTCGCTCCTGCTGGGCGCCCGCCTCGTGCTGTACGAGGGCGCTCCGGACTTCCCGGGGCCGGACCGGCTGTGGTCGATCGTGGCCCGCCACCGGGTCACCCACCTGGGCCTGTCCCCGACGGTCATCCGGGCGCTGCTCGCGCACGGGACGGACCCGCTCCGCGCCCACGACCGCTCGAGCCTGCGCGTCCTGGGCTCGACCGGCGAGCCGTGGAACCCCGAGCCGTGGTGGTGGTTCTTCCGGGAGGTCGGCGGCGGCCGCTGCCCGATCGTCAACTACTCGGGCGGGACGGAGGTCAGCGGCGGGATCGTCGGCGGCAACGTCGTCGGCCCGATCAAGCCGGCGAGCTTCTCCGGCCCGTGCGTCGGCACGGCCGCGGACGTGGTCGACGAGGCCGGCGCCCCGCTCCGTGGCCGCGTCGGCGAGCTCGTCATCCGGACGCCGCTGCCGGGCATGACCCGCGGGTTCTGGGGCGACCCGGAGCGCTACGAGCAGACGTACTGGGCCCGCTGGCCCGGGCTGTGGGCGCACGGCGACTGGGCGTCGATCGACGCCGATGGCTTCTGGTTCATCCACGGCCGGTCGGACGACACCCTCAAGGTCGCCGGCAAGCGGGTCGGTCCGGCCGAGGTCGAGAGCGCGGCCGTGGCCCACCCGGCGGTCCTCGAGGCGGCCGCCATCGGGGTCCCGCACGCGGTCAAGGGCGAGGCGATCGTCGTCCTGTGCGTGCTCCATCCGGGCGTCGCGGACGACGACGCGCTGCGCGCCGACATCGCCCGGCGCGTCGCCGACGAGCTGGGCAAGCCGCTCCGGCCCGAGCGCGTCGCGGTCGTCCGCGCCCTGCCCCGGACGCGCTCCGGCAAGGTCATGCGCCGGGTCATCCGGGCGGCCTGGCTCGGGCTCGATCCGGGCGACCTCAGCGCCCTCGAGGATCCGGCCGCGATGGCCGGCATCGCGGCGGCGGCGGGCCGGCCCGGGACCTGACGACCACCGTCGACGCCGTCGCGCTACCCTGCCCCGGGTAGCCCGCTGAGGAGATCCGCGATGTCCCGAGTGCTCCAGCTGATCGGCACCCCCAAGGGCGCCTTCATCCTCGAGGGCGACGCCGAGCGACGGACGTGGTCCACGCGCGGCCCGCTGTGCGAGGGCTGGCCGATCCACGACCTGATCGTCGATCCCGCGACGGGCACGATCTACGCTGCCGGCGGGTCGCCGTGGTACGGCCCGGCAGTGTGGCGCAGCGACGACCGTGGCGCGACCTGGACGCACTCGGGCGCGGGCCTGTCGTTCGGCGACGGCGAGGGCGTGCCTCCGGTCGCCACGGTGTGGAGCCTGGCGCTGGCGCCGGACGGCGCCCTCCTCGCCGGGGTCGAGCCGGCCGGACTGTTCCGCAGCGACGACGGCGGGGCGACGTTCACCCACGTCGCCGGCCTGCGCGAGCACGAGTCGCAGCCGACCTGGCAGCCGGGCGCCGGCGGCCTGATCCTGCACACGATCGTGCCCCACCCCACGGACCCGGCGCGCTGGTGGGTCGGGATCTCGGCGGTCGGGGTGTTCGAGACGGTGGACGGCGGGCGGGCCTGGGAGCCGCGCAACCGGGGCGTCCGGGCCGACTTCGACCCGAACCCGGATCCGATCACCGGCCAGTGCGTGCACAAGTTCGCGGCGGCCGCCGGCGAGCCCGAGACCCTCTACCAGCAGAACCACTGCGGGATGTACCGCTCGACCGACGGCGGCCGCAGCTGGACGGACCTGACCGCGAACGGGCTGCCCAGCCAGTTCGGGTTCCCGCTGGTGGCCCATCCGCGCGACCCGGCGACGTGGTGGATCATCCCGCTCAACGGCGACGACAAGGGCCGCTACGTCCCCGACGGCCGACCCGCGGTGTGGCGGACCCGCGACCGCGGCGACACGTGGGACCGGCTGGCGACCGGCCTGCCCGACGGCGACGCCTACCTGTCGGTGCTGCGCGAGGCGATGGCCCGCGACACGCTCGACCCGGTCGGCATCACGTTCGGCACCAAGACCGGGCAGCTGTGGCTCAGCCGCGACGAGGGGGACCACTGGGAGCGGATCACGACCGACCTGCCCGAGATCTGGGCGGTCGAGACGGTCGTCCTCGACGGCGCCGGGTGACGATGGCGACCGTCCTGCTGCCGGGCTCGCTGCTGGCCCTGTTCCCCGGCGCCGAGCGCCGCCACGAGGTGCCGGGCTCGACCGTGGCCGAGCTGCTCGACGCGCTGGACGCCCGGGTCCCCGGGATGCGCGATCGACTAGTCGAGTCCCGCGACCGCCTCCGGCCCCACATCAACGTGTTCGTCGCGGGGCGGCCGGCCGGGCTGGCGACACCGGTCGCCCCCGGCGACACCGTCCACGTCATCCCGGCCGTGTCGGGCGGGGCCGGCGGGTAGCGCCGGCACGACGGGTGGCCGTCAGCCCAGCGGGGCCAGCGGGTCGAACGCCTCCGTCCGATCGGCCACCGCGTCGCCGCCGAGCGAGCGCACCGGCGATGCGTCCCCGCCACGCGGGCCCTCGGCCGGGGCGTCGCCGAGGAGGGCGCTCCAGCCCCGCTCGGCCAGCTGATCGATGGTCGCGCGGGCCGCGGCCAGCGCCTCGCGTGCGTGCTCCAGCGCGCTGCCGCTGAGGCCGTCATGGGCGTCCCCGAGGGCGGCGCCGAGGTCGACCCCGACCGCGGCGGCCGAGCGCGCCTCGTCGTGCGCCCGACGAGGGTCGATGGCCGGCTGGCGCAGGACCACCGCGGTGTCGCCGGCCAGCCGGACCGCGCCGCCCAGGATGAACGGCCAGGCGGTCGCCCCGGCCGACCCGCCGACCTCGACCGGCGGCTCGTCGAAGCGCAGGGCGTGCGCGTCGAAGACGACGCGTCGGATCGCCACCTCGGCGACGATGCGCGCGGTCGCCGCCGCCTCGCCGGCCAGCCACGACGGGTACGCGCCGACGACGATGCGGTCCGCGGCGAGCCCGTCGGCGCGAGCCATGGCCACGCCGAGCAGCTGCAGCGCGAGGGCGCGCCCGGCGCGCATGGCGGCCGACGCGGGCACGCCCGAGACCATGTCTGGCGCGACCACGAGCGGGCCCGGGCCGATGCACACGAGCGTGTCGGCGCGGCGATGGAGGCGCCTGGCGAAGGCATGGTCGGCCAGCGCGCGGTCCGGCGACACGCCCCCGACGATCTCGGCCATCGGGTCGGCCTCGACGAGGTCCACCCGCTCGAACGCGGCGACGACCGCGCCCTCCGGCACGCCCAGCGGCGGCACGGCGGTCGCGATGCGCACGTAGGCGCGCCGCTCGGCGGCGACCCCGTCCGCGACCCGGCGCAGGCGGGCCAGCGCGCGCTGGCTCCCGGCCGGGGCCAGCTCGGGATCGTCGAACCCCTGGCCGAGCCCCTCGGGTGGCTGCCACTCCGGAGCGTCGAGGCCGGCATCGTTCAGCCGCGCCGCCAGCTCCCGCCCGATGGGCACCTCCACGCGCAGGACGTCGAACCCGATCGACGCGAGCTGGACCGCCTCGTCGAGCGCGCTGCCCAGGTCGAGCGACGCCATCGTCGTGCCGATCCACGGGCGGCGGGCCTCGCCCAGCAGGTCGATCAGCTCGAGGCGCGCGATCCGGTCGGCGTCGATGCGCTCGAGCGCCGCGTTGACCAGGCGGACGGCCTCGGCCTCGGCCGCGGCGCGCCGATCGGGATCGGCCAGCAGCTCCGCCTCCAGGGCCAGGTCGACCGTGCCGGAGGCGACGTCCAGGGCGAGCTGCTGCGGCTCGATGTCGTATTCGACCAGGCCCATCGCGAACGGCAGGGCGATCCCCGCGCCGAGCCCGTCGGCCGAGGTCGCCAGCCAACGGTCCACGGCCGCCCCGGCCAGCGGACGGCCGGATCGGTCCAGGCCGTTGACGCCGAACAGGCGCAGCATCGCGCGCTCCTGCCCAAGGGTCGTCGACGCCCGAGCGCGGGCGCCCCACGCCCCGGCCAGTCGCTCGGCTGCCTGGAGCAGCCCATCGACGTCGCCGAGGGCCCGACCCGTCGATGCGCTCACAGGGCGCCCGCCAGGCGATCGATGGCCAGGAAGCCGCGGTACGCCGCGACGGCGTCGTCGTGGGCGAACCGGACGGTCCGATCGCCGACCCGCTCGGCACCCGGGACGATCGCCCCGTGATCGGCCTCGACCCCGCGGGCGTAGTCGACCTCGATGACCACCGGACGTCCGACGTCGAGGCGCCGGAGCTCGCCGGCGGCGGCGCGGCGGACCGCCCGCTCGGCCCCCTCGCGCACGAGCGTCCGAGCCGTGGCCGGAAGCAGGGACGTCGCGCTGTGCGTGCCGTCAGCCGCCTTGACCACGACCCGGTCGGTCCACGGCAGCCAGGTCTCGACCTCCTCGGCCAGGGCGTCGTCGCCGGTCACCAGGCCGACGGGGATCCCCCACGCCCCGAGCACCAGGGCGTTCAGGCCGTACTCGCCGGTCGGCCGACCGGCCAGGCGCGTCTCCACGGGCTTGCCGCTGTAGGTGTGGGCGATCGTCCCGCGCGGGTGACCGGCCCGGCCGTGGTAGCCGACGAACAGGGCCACGTCGAAGGCCGGCGCGCCGTCGTCCGCCGGCTGGGCGCCGGCGACCATCGACCACGCCTTCTTGCCCTGGAGGAGCCGCGCCGCCCGGTGGACGTCCTCGGGCAGCAGGTTGGTCATCGACCAGTGCGAGTCGTTGACCAGGATGTCGGTCGCGCCGGCCGCCAGGGCGCCCTCGACGGCAGCGTTGGTCTCGCCGATCATCAACGCCACCGAGGTCGGGTAGCGGGCGTCGTTCGGGTCGGTCGGGGCCGGGTGGCTGACGCCGCCGATGCCCTCCATGTCCACGCTCAGGTAGACGCGCATCGCCGTCCGTGGCTCCTAGACATACGGGTGTGCGTGGTCGGAAGCGTAGAGGGCCGAGACCTTGGCACCATCGAAGGCGACGACCGCCTGACGAACAGCTGGCTCCTGCAGATCCAGCGCACGGAGCGCGCCATCCACCTTGGCGATCGATTCGATGCGGACGAACCGCTCGCCGAATCGCGCCGCGTACTCGGCCAGGGCACGCAACTTGCCGAGTGCATCCGCGAGATGGTCGCCGTGCGGGTCGATGATCGACGCACCCAGCGAGCCGTCCGACCGCCGCGAGACCACCACGAAGTCCGGCTGCAGGGAGGCCCACGCCTCCGCGTCCTCGTCCTGGCGGTACGCGACGCGCAGCGAGGCCGGCGTCGCACTGCCCGGGTTGCGGTACCACGCCTCGAAACCGGGCCGACCGATCTCCGTCTCGACGACCGTCCGCTCCCAGTCGTTGAGCTCGGCCGGGAACAGGCCCTCGGCATCCGCGAACACGTGCCCACGGTAGCGCGGCAGGTCGCTCCCGTCGCGGTCCTTCGTGGCCGCCCGCTCGTTGTGGCGAAGCTGGACCGCGACCAGCTCCGGCGTGCTCGTCTGCTCCTGGACGCGGGTGAAGTCGTCCCGACGCTTGCCGACCGTGTTGAGGACCTGCACGCGGAACTCGTCCAGCCGGGCCTGGACCCATTCGGTCGCCGTCGCCTCCAGCCTGGCCGTCACGCCGTCCACGCGAAGGAGGGCCGCGCAGCGGACCCGGACCGCATCTCGATCAGCGTCGGGTTCCTGCGCCAGGCGGTGGGCGAACCAGGCCTTTCCGGCCCCTTCGCGCACCGATCCGATGATCCGCTGGGCGTCCCGCGCGACGTCAGCGACATGCGTTGCGACCGTCTGCAGCATGGGCCCGTCGCCCAGCTCCTTCCCGATCGTCGTGACCCGGGTCCGCGCCACCTCCGTCGCCAGGAGGTCGGTGACATTGGCCGCGACCGCGTCCGCGTACTCGGCGGCGAGGCCGTCCAGCCGCAGGTTCAGCCGGCGCGTGAGGTCCGCTCCGGCGTCCGGCAGGAGCGGCGTCCCGTCCTCGTCGTCGGCAAGCAGTCTGGCCAGCGTCCGCGCCCGACGCAGCGGGCTGGCGGTGCGGTCCGGCGTCGTGACGCTGGGCAGCGCTTCGATGAGGCCGAAGACCGCGGGGTCAAGGTGGCCGTTGCGCTCGAACACCTGCGGTGCGCGCTCGACCGTCGCCCCGACCCGCAGCTGCCCATCGTCCGCACCGGTCCCCTCCAGCTCATCCTTGATCGCCGTCAATGCCCGGGCGTCGAACAACGGGAGGTAGCAGGTCACGGAGTTCAGGACGTCGTCCGTGGCGATCCGCCGGGCCAACGGCTGCCGCACCATCCGGCCGATGATCTGGGCGATGTGGGTGGCGTCCTTCGCCGGACGCTCGGAGTACAGGACCTCGGCGCGCGGGCAGTCCCAGCCGGTGGAGATGGCCTCCTTGGCCAGCACGACCCGGATGTCCGTGTCCGTCTGGATGGACTCCGGGTAGACCCAGTCCACGACGCGCGAACCCAGCGTCAGGCGCTCGTGCTCACCCAGGACGTGGGCGACGGCGCGAGGACCAAGGCCCGGCCATTCCGTCTCGATGGTCCCGACCATCTCCTCGAGCTTCGCATCGCTCGCCTTGTCCGGCACCTGGACCACCAGCACCGGCAGGACCTCCGGTTCCGCCTCCGCCGCCGAGTACGCGGCCCATCGCCCCTCGTACATGCGCGTGGCCTTGACCGCCTCGCGCAGGAGGGTCGTGGAGAACGTGCCCCGCTCCGCCGGCTGGTCCAGGCCGATCTCGTCCTTGATCAGCCCCGACGCGCGGACGCGATCCACGTCGACCGCGACGTTCGGGTAGTTCGTGCGATCGGTGACCTGCTCCATGGCGGCGTTGAACCGCTCGATGGTCGCGGAGATGCCCCACACGACGGGGATGGCGGGGTTGGACCCGGCCTCGCCGTTGATGAGGCGTGCCACGATGGTCCGCCGATCGGTCGTGCGGCGCATGCCGCGATGCGCCTCGTCGAGGACCAGGATCAGGTCCGTGCTCGCGCCTCGGATCGTGTTGCGCAGGATGTCCCAGAACGAGAACTCGCGGTTGTTCGTCCCGCTCTGGGTCAGGCGACTGGTCCTGGACAGCTTCTGGGTGTTCAGGAAGAACACGCGACCGGGCCCGAGGTCCGCATCCGGGAACGACTCATCGACCTCGACGAGGGTCGTCGGTGCGAGCAGGTCCGATGCCTCGAACATCCGCCCACGCGTCTGGCGGTTGAGGGCCGGGTCGTCCGTGATCCACAGGAACGAGGTGCGCGGGTCGGCGTCGGTGTCGAGGTCGGTCGAGCCGAAGAGGATGGCCTCGATGACGGCGGTCGCGATGACCGTCTTGCCGGACCCGGTGATGGCCGAGAGCGCGAACGAGGAGCGCTCGCCGTCCTCGCGCCAGTCGCGGCGGCCGCGGCGCAGTCGGTTGAGGATCTCGAGAGCGGCGTCGCGCTGGTAGTCGCGGAGCTCGTAGCGCATCGCTAGCTGCGCACCCGGTCCGGGCGGAACAGCGAGAGGTACGTGTCGTACAGGCGGACGGTCTCGACGGACGCGGGCAGCTCGGCGGTGATGCCGGCGAAGACGGTCGGGGAGTACGTGACGATGAAGGCCGCGGTCGCCGTCTCCGGCCTGGCGGCCACGAAGGCTCGCCAGCGATCCTCGTCGAAGAGCACGCCGTAGCGCTCCGTCCAGTCGAACGGCAGCGGCTGGCCGTCGGCGTCCACCCGCGCGGCGACCCGGCCCTGGGCGCCGGCGCGGAGCCACAGGAGCGCGGCGAGGTCGTCGTACGCGTGGCCCAGGTCGACGTCGTCCGCGTCGAGGTAGCGCAGATCGAAGAAGGCCACATTCTCCTCGAAGCCGTCCGCCATCGGGAACTCGTCCGTGAACTTGTAGTCGCCCTTGATCGGCTCACCGTCCGGCGTCCGGCCGGTGATGGCGGCGGTCACCCGGGGCCGCGTGATGTGCTGGAAGATGCCGAGCGCCTCCCACTCCGGGTCGCCCGGCCGGAACCCCTGGCGCCGCAGCTCGGCGGCCTCGTCCACGGACACCTCGTTGTTGGTGACCATGATCGACTGCCGACGGCCTCCGTCCTGCCTGTTCAGCCGCGCGACGGCGTGGGCGGTGGTGCCGGACCCGGCGAAGAAGTCGAGGATCACGGCGTTCGGCTTGTCTTTCACGAAGAAGCGGATGGTGTCTTCGACCGCGTATAGGGACTTGGGAAAGGGGAAGTACGCACCTGGAGCGAAAGCACGCAGTAGAGATGTGCCGTAGGTACTCGCATCGTGCGATGGTCTGTTCCAAACGGTCCGAGCGGTTCGGTCGCGCTCCGCCGCCAGCGCCGGTTCGAGCTGAAGGGCTCCTTTTGAATCCGTCCCCCTCACCTTGACTTCGCCGGTGGCTATTCGCTTCTTGACACCCTCGGTGAGGTAGTTGACCGCCCACTGGTTGCGTTGCAGGTTCTTGCTGCCCAAACGTGCAGTTCCGTCACTCAGCGATCTGATGAGAGCATCGCGGCCAAGTTGCCATCGGCCCTCGGACCCGTCGGTCCTCAGCGGCCAAACACAGACGGAGCCATCGGGCGCTTCGACCTGGTCTCGTTCGGCGCTCAGAGGCAGTAGGGGACTTCCAACGCCGACGATGGTCCGATTCTCTTCGCTGACGAAGATCGGATAGAACTGATTCGGTCGATCGGCGCGCTTCGCTCCGGTCCCGCGACGCAGCAACGACGACCAAAGTTGCTCAGTCTGCTCTGGATCGACCTCGAGAAGCATGTTGGCCAATGACGCCGCGGGCCCGGCGTTACCAACCATGACGAAGTACAGGTACTCCTCAACTCGCGCGAACTCGCGCGAACGGGCAACTCCCTTCGTATTGATGACCGAAGTGACCATTTGGATCCGGGCCCCTGCAAACGTCTGCTCCAGCAGCAGCCCCAGCCGGAGGTACTCCTTCTCGTCGATCGTGACGATGAGCACGGAGTCGTCGGGGTTCAGCAGTTCCTTCGCGAGCAGCAGCCTTCGCTCCATGAATGCGAGCCACTTCGAGTGGCGGTACATGTCGTCGCCCTCGACGTAGTCGTTGTTGTACTTCCAGTCGCGGGCGCCGGTGTTGTACGGCGGGTCGATGTAGATCGCGTCGACCTTGCCGCGATCTGTGTATAGCAGGGCCTGCAGCGCGTGATAATTCTCGGCGTTGATCACCGAGTGGAAC